>NZ_JBQCUY010000001.1:0-54218 GCF_051962805.1 Neisseria sp. P0008.S002
TCATTAGACAACTCTAATTTTGAAATTTTACTTTTAGGCTTTAAATTTCTTGCAATTGATTTATCAATAATATTAGAGTATTCATTTGATGTTAACAGTGTAGCGACAAGAAGGGGAACAGAAAAAATTTTATCACCATTCCCACAAAATACACCTTTATTTTTTAAGGTATTATTTATTTCACCTTCAGAAATATGTTTGCTATTGAGAAGAACTCGTAATTCATTTCCAGATGGAATCAAACCTTTTAGATCTAATTTATTTTCCATTGTTTACTCCTGAAGCAAATCTAAAATTGAACTATTGTAAGAAAAAGGAATGATCTCTTCTCTTCTATCTTTAAATAAAGAACGAATCATTTTAGCCATATCTTTATTGATGACCGAATTGTAATCAGGAAATCCAATATAAATTTTTGCAACTAAGCCAGCAGAAAAATTTAAAGCATAGGCCATAAGATTTTTATACGCTATATCGCTGAAACTTTCCCTACTATATAAGTAAAATTGATTTTGACTATCTGCTGAAACAATAACTGGTATAATATCTGAAACAATTAACTCTATAGGTAAAAAATGACCTTTTCTATCTGATTCAACTGAAATAGAAGTTCCGATCTTAGGATAATAAAATTGATACTCTCCTTTATTAGATCGTTTTTCTAAATCATTTATTACTTTTAAAAGAAAGCTTGCTCTAGCGCTATCTATAATATAATAGGGGGTATCGCCCTTTAAATCTGGTCTAGACTTTGCAATAATAGGCAAAATGCTTCGATCAATTTCATTTTTATTACTATGTAACCAAATCAGTATCCCAATATCTTTTCGATTCTTTTTGATGGTAGTCAGCCCAATCAATGAATTGAATTCTTCATCATACTTTGCACATGCAATAATTTCCTCAAGCCCTTTAATATGACTCCTGAATTCGCTAGTAACAGCAGACTCACTAGTTCCATATCCTTCCATTTTATGTTTAACAGAAATATGAGCTATAACCGTCGTATCATCATGAAATGGAGTATCATATAAATATATTATATCCTCTCCATGACTTTTCTTTTGATTTCCTGAACTATTTACATGATTATCATCAGAGCATGCAATCGAAATATTATGAATTTGTTCTTTCCACCCTATTTTCTCTAACAATTTTTCAGCAATCTTCTCACCAATATCACCAGATTTTTTTGAAATTTCACCTGCCATATTATTTTCCTTCTTTAATATCAACGATTGCTTTATAACCAAAATCAGTCTTTTGAACTTCAAATGACATAATTTTTGTATTAGGATTTGAAATCACAATTTCTATGCCATCTAATAACGGAATTTTCTTTGATATTACTTTGATATATTTTGATAGTCTTGATTTATCAACTGAAAAATCCACATCTAAATCAACCCCATGTTTAATACCAAATCCATCTACAATAGAATTAATATCTTCTTCACGAAGAAAATTACTAGATATTTTTTTTAACTGATTAATTGAGAATGAATCTTCATTTGCTAAAGATTCTGAAAATTTCAAAATATTTTCTGGATTCGTAATTTTCTTGGAAATTGCAGCACTAATGCCACCGATTATTTGTGTATATTTTTTAGGAGTATTTTTAGGAGTTGCTTTTATAAATGACTCTAACCAATATTTGGTTTTCTTTCCTAAGCTATCAATAATAAAAGTAATATCTTCAATAGATAAAATTACAGCGCCTTTTTGAATAGAATCGATAGCAATACCATCTCGTTTAATAATCTCAATGATTCCATTGTGATTTTCAATATCTAAATAACTGTTTTTGGTCTCAATTCTAAATAAGCCAATAGCCTGAATATATTGTTCAGCATATTTTATTCCAGTAAATAATATTTCAATAAATTCTCCTCCGCCAATATTTGGGTGAGATGAGCAAATATATAAATGTTTTGCTATAGCCAAAGAAGCATTAAAGAAATTTTCATTATCTTCAAATATCAGCGATGTATAATGCTTAACTAAATTAAGATTGATATTAGATTCATGAGTTAGAGTATATTCATTTTCACTCCTTAAAACAGGAAGAAGAAAATGTTTTAATAAAAGTTCATCTAACGCTGAGTGGCTTTCTAGTTCAGCATCTGATAACTGCATACCTTCATCTCTGAACTGATTCCCTATTTTATGAACAATTACTTTTTCAACTTTTGCTTCACTTAAATCAAATTTCTCAGTCATTATCTTATCTCCACCAATCACTCGTAATTTTCATTACGAGTCAATTATCTTCCTACTTTTAGGAGAATGCAATATTTTTTTTCTAAAGCTGTTAAGTTAATCAAAACACCAAACTCTCTCCCTTCAAAAACGCTGTATCCTCCCAAGAAAGCCCCGCCACATCATCATACAAATCAAGTCCAATCAGCGTATAAAACTGTTTGCCGAAGTTTTTCTCGTTAATCGGTTCGATACGTCCCGCTTTATACAAAGCGGCGAGGGCTTTTTCGGGGATTTGGACGGTGTAGGGTTGCAATTTGCGTAGCAGTCCGCCAATGTGGTCGGCGTGGTGCAGGCTGCTAATGAGGTTTTCGGCATCAACATCGAACGGAATAATCAGCGGCTGCATATGGCTTTCGATCATGCGGAACTTGTCGGCGATGGTTTGGAATGGGAAATCGAGGCTTTGCCCTGCATCGTTGTGCATTTTCAGGATTTTTTTATTGTCCAGTTCGCTGCCTTTTAATTGATAAAGCTCGGCGAAGTAGGCGGCGACGGCTTGGGTAGATAAGAGATCGTCTGAAAAGCTGTCGGCGGTCAGACGCATGACGGCTGCTTGGGCTGCAAGTTCTGGAGGGGCTTTCCATTGTTCTTCGGGCGCGAATATCCAGACAAAACTGTTTTCAGACGGCCTTTTGCCTTCGCGGTTGCAGCGTCCGGCGGCTTGGGCGACGCTGTCCAAGCCTGCCTCAGCGCGCATCACCAGCGGAAAATCCACATCAACGCCGGCTTCGATTAAGGAGGTGGCGATAACGCGGCAGGGTTTGCCGTTTTTCAGACGGCCTCGGATTTCATCGAGCTTTTGGCTACGGTGTTTGGCGCACATTAAGGTAGTCAGGTGGAATGTGCCCTCAAGGTATTTGGCTTGGTCGTAGAGGCTGCGGGCGTGGCGGCGGTTATTGACGATGACGAGCATTTGCGGGTGTTCGCCAAGTTTGGCGAGCAGGTCGGCGTCGGTTTGTGTGCCAATGTGTTGCACGCTGGTGCGGCGCAGTTTGTCGAAAAGTGCGGTCGGTTTTGGGGCTATTTCGCGCACGTTTTCAAAGCCGCGATAGAAGCCGTTTTCGGCTTGCACGGCTGGCTGGGTGGCGGTGCACATGACGACGCTGCAGCGGTAGTTTTGCGCCAATTCTTTGATGGCTTGCATGATAGGCAGCAACAGATTGAGCGGCAGCATTTGCGCTTCGTCGAGGATGATGACGGAGCCTGCGATGTTGTGCAGCTTGCGGCAGCGCGAGGAGCGGTCGGCAAAGAGGGATTCAAAGAATTGCACGGCAGTGGTCACGACAATCGGCGCGTCCCAGTTTTCCGAGGCAAGTCGCAATTTGTCTTTGGTGGCCTCATTTTGCAGTTTGCCATCGTCGAAGGTGCTGTGGTGTTCCAACACGGCTTGTTCGCCCAATTCGCCAAAGGCTTTGCGGAATTCAGCGGCATTTTGTTCGATGATGCTGGTGAACGGGATGACGTAAATCACGCGCCGCATACCGTGCCGTTTGGCGTATTCCAGCGCAAATGCCATGGAAGTGAAAGTTTTGCCGCCGCCGGTCGGCACGGTGAGCGTGAACAGCCCTTGCGGTTGTGCCGCTTGTTCTACGGCATGATCGAGAATTTCGCTGCGCAGGCGGTTTAAGGCGGCATTGCGTTTTTCAGCTTCGGTTTGCTCTGAAGCTTGGGCGACACGTCGTCGGAAAGCGTTGATAAATTGATTGAAATTGTGTTGTAAGGCGTTTAAATCGGGATAACCGCCGCGCTCGACGGCGTTGTTTTCTAGGTTTAAATAAAAGGCTTCGGTATCGAGATAATCGGCATCCACTAAACAGGAATAGAGCATTCGGGTAAAGAAGGCGTAGGAGAAAAAAGGATGATGCGCATCGGCTTTGAGTGGTGGGGCGGACAGGTTTTGAGGGAGCTTGATTTCTTGTTGCCATAGGTTATCGAGGGTGGGAATATCTGCGCCGAACTGCAACGCCAAACGCTGTTTTAACGTGCGGCGGTTATCGCCTTCGCCATTTCCATTTGCCAGCCCGGCATGATGCCCCGCAATGCAAAACGCCATCAGCTTGCCGATAACATTTCCCCAACGCTCGATGGCAACTTTGGCTCCGGCAGTAGCATGATCGACTGATGGGCCACCATGCAATCGGTGATTAAAGGGTTCCGAATATTTCCCTAAGTCATGAAGCTGTCCCGTCTGGTAGGCAATTTCCTGCGCCCCGAATACCCGAGCAAACTCCGCCGCTATTTCCCCAACATTGACCAAATGGCTTTGCAAGGTTTGCCAACGTTCATAAGGTAAGAGATTACCGAGTTTATCTTGCGCGGAATGGGCGTAGTAAATTAAGGGTTTCATATTGAAATTCTAAAAAATTCAAACTGATATCATGCAATGATAATATGATATTAAATTTAATATGTAAATAGAAAAAATGCCGTCTGAAACTTTTTCAGACGGCATTGTCATTTATTACCTTTATAACTTACTTCTAATATCCTCCACTGCTTTCACTAAAGCCTCGGAAAGCGAAGGATCAAAAGAAGAGTGGCCTGCTTGGACGATTCTCAATTCCGCTTCTGGGAAGGCTTGCGAGAGTTCCCACGCGCTTTGCATCGGGGTGCATAGGTCGTAGCGGCCTTGGACGATGATGGTTGGGATATGGCGGATTTTGTCGATGTTTGCCAAGATAGCTTTATCGCCCTGCAACCAACCTTCGTTCACGAAGTAATGGTTTTCCATTCTTGCGATGGCAAGGGAGGCTTGCGGGTCTTCATCTACGTCTTTAGGTTCAAACCGAATAAGGTAGCTTTCCCAATCTGCCCATGATTTAGCTGCTTTGAGGCGCGTAGCTTCATCTTCGCTGAACAGCATTTCATGGTAGGCTTTAATTAGGGCTTGGCGTTTGTTTTCGGCTACGGGGGCAATGAATTTTTGCCATTGAGCCGGATAAATTTGGCTTACGCCACCTGCTTCGTTCAACCATGCCATTTCAGACGGCCTGCACAGGAAAATACCGCGCAAAACTAAGCCGCTGACGCGATCGGGATGGGTTTCGGCATAAGTCAGCGACAAGGTGCTGCCCCATGAGCCGCCGAAAACCAGCCATTTTTGAATGCCGAGCATTTCGCGTACTTTTTCAATATCGGCAACCAAATCCCATGTGGTGTTGTCTTCAATACAGGCATACGGTTTAGAGCGTCCGCAACCGCGTTGATCAATGATGACGATGCGGAAATGCTCTGGGTTGAAAAAGCCGCGACAGGCCGGTGATGCGCCTGCTCCGGGGCCGCCATGCAGGAAAATCACGGGGTGGCCATCAGGATTGCCTGACTCTTCCCAGTAGATTTCGTGAATGTCGGATACGCGCAAAAGGCCGCTATTTCGTGGTTCTTGAATCGGATGCATGAGCTTTCTCCTTTGTCTGATGAATAGGTTGATTGTAACACTTTACCTGCTGATTTTTCAGACGGCCTACATAGGTTTATCGCCACAAATGGCGTAAAATAGCACTTTTTTGACAGGATTATTTATGACTGACAACAAACAAACACATGCGGCACCCGAAGGACAACTTTTATTGCGTACGGTAGCCATGCCGCGCGATACCAACCCTAATCAGGATATCTTCGGCGGCTGGATTATGTCGCAAATGGATCTAGGCGGCGGTATTTTGGCGGCAGAAATCGCACAGGGACGAATTGTAACCGTAGCCGTTCAAGAAATGAATTTCATCAGACCGGTAAAGGTCGGCAACGTCGTGTGCTGCTACGGTCATTGTGTCCGCGTAGGCAATACTTCTTTGCAACTGAAAATCGAGGTATGGGTTAAGACTTTGATGAACGATATGGTAACGGAAGACCGCCAACTGGTCACCGAAGCCGTGTTCACTTACGTCGCTATCGATGCACAAGGCAATCCGCGCCCTATTCCTCGCGAAGGCAATGCAAAGCTGGCACATTTGTAAGTTTAAAAATCAAAACAAGGCCGTCTGAAACCTCAATGTTCAGACGGCCTTTTTTCATACAGAAGCAAAATGTAACCAGCAATATGATGATCATGTCTTTAGGCAGATTGGCCGGACGGATTTCCTCCAAAATGCTGCTGCGCAACTGGGTTATCGTCTGCATGGGCAATTTGGTGGGCACACTGGCAATGGCTTTTTTCCTTGGGTACTATGTCGGTATGATTGAAGGCAGCATGGCAGAAAAAACCATTGCTGTGGCGGAGGCAAAAGTCCATATGGATTTCGGCCGCGCTTTTGTATCGGCAGTAGCATGTAACTGGATGGTCTGCATGGGCGCGTGGCTGCATTTTGCCGCTAAAAACACAACCGGACGAATGCTGGCCATTTGGTTCCCCGTCATGATTTTCGTATTAAACGGCTTCCAACACCTTGTCGCCAATATGTTCGTTATCCCAGCGGGTATTCTGGCAGGCGCAAACATCACATGGGGGCAATTTTTCTTTAACATGATTCCCGTATTCTTGGGCAATGTCGTCGGTGGTGCATCCTTTGTCGGCGCGTCTTATCTTTATACTTATAAAGACACGCTGAAAGATAGTGCCGAATAGCCCTGCTTTAGAAACAACAAAACCTGCTTTGAGAAAGCAGGTTTTGTTTCAGACGGCATTGGTATTAAGTTTTAAAATCCATTCGGACACATTATTCAGATAAATCATCCAAACGAAAAAAGAGCCGTTTTTAAAACGACTCTTTCCAATTTTTTGGTCGGAGTGAAAGGATTCGAACCTTCGACCCCTTGCACCCCATGCAAGTGCGCTACCAGACTGCGCCACACTCCGACTCGATAAGCTCTGAATTCTAGTTTCAAACGCTGATTTTGACAAGTGCTTTTTAGAAAGGGAAATTTACTCGTTTGAAAACATTTAAATTATTTGTAAACAAAAAAAGGCCGTCTAAAATCATTCAGACGGCCTTTGATTATCCAGGCAAATATCAAGCTTCAACCGGAATAATACCGATTTTGGCCTGCCATTGTTTTGGCGCAATGGCGTGAACCGATTCACCGTTGCTATCCACCGCAACGGTCACAGGCATGTCTTTGACTTCAAATTCGTAAATCGCTTCCATACCCAATTCTGGGAACGCCAAGACTTTAGATGCTTTAATGGCTTTGGCAACCAGATATGCCGCGCCGCCGACAGCCATCAGGTAAACGGCTTTATTATCGGCAATGGCTTGGCAAGTTGCTGCACCGCGTTCGGATTTACCGATCATACCCAGGAGGCCGGTTTGTTCCAGCATTTGGCGGGTAAACTTATCCATACGGGTGGAAGTAGTCGGACCGGCCGGGCCAACAACTTCGTCACGGACTGGATCAACCGGGCCAACGTAGTAAATCAGTTTGTTGGTGAAATCTACCGGCAATTCTTCGCCTTTGTTGAGCATATCAACCAAACGTTTGTGCGCGGCATCGCGTCCGGTCAGGATTTTACCGTTCAGCAACAACACGTCGCCGGTTTTCCATGTTGCCACTTCTTCTTTGGTCAGATTGTTGACATCGACACGTTTGCCGTTGTCCGGGCTGTAAGTCAAATCCGGCCAGTCTTCCAAAGATGGGGCTTCCAGTTTGGCCGGGCCTGAGCCGTCCAATTCAAATTCGATGTGGCGGGTAGCCGCGCAGTTTGGAATCATGGCAATCGGTTTGGAAGCCGCGTGGGTTGGGTAGTCAAGGATTTTGACATCCAGCACGGTGCTCAAACCGCCCAAACCTTGTGCGCCGATGCCCAAGGCATTTACTTTTTTGTAGAGTTCCAAGCGTAGGGCTTCGGTTGTAGACAATTCTGCACCGGAATCGGCTTTTTCTTTGAGTTCCTGAATATCGATATGGCTCATCAGGCTTTCTTTGGCCATCAACACTGCTTTTTCAGGCGTACCGCCGATGCCGATACCCAAAATGCCCGGAGGACACCAGCCGGCACCCATTTGAGGAACGGTTTTCAATACCCAATCAACGATATTGTCTGAAGGGTTGAGCATGGCAACTTTGGTTTTGTTTTCAGAACCGCCGCCTTTGGCTGCGCAAGTGACTTCGACTTTGTCGCCCTTTACGATTTCCATATGTACAACGGCAGGGGTGTTGTCTTTGGTATTTTGACGTTTACCAGCCGGATCGGCCAATACAGAGGCGCGCAGTTTGTTGTCAGGATAGGTGTATGCACGGCGTACGCCTTCGTTAACCATTTCCTGTACGCTCATCTCGGCATCCCACTGTACATCCATGCCCACTTTCAAGAATACGGTCGCAATACCGGTATCCTGACAAATCGGACGATGGCCTTCAGCACACATACGGCTATTGACCAAAATCTGCGCCATCGCATCTTTGGCGGCAGGGTTTTCTTCTTTTTGATAAGCCTTATACAAAGCCTGAATGTAGTCTTTAGGATGGTAGTAGCTGATGAATTGGAAAGCATCGAAAATACTTTGGATAAAGTCTTCTTGCTTGATGACGGTCATGATTGTGTTCCTTTTCGGGAGTCATGGTAGGAAGGGTTTGTTTATTTTTTAAGAGACCGATTTTTTCAGACGGCCTTCAATAGTGTAATAGTGCTTTCAAATGAATAATTCAGACAATATCATTTTCATACCTTATTGATTTAAATAGAATTTAATATCGTATTAAATCACTTGGTTATTGATAATATATATCCACTGACCATTCACTTACACAGAAATAAAATTACATTATTTTTAAATGATATTCTAATTACAAGTCCGTCTGAAAATGTTTGCTTTAAGTATCTGAGAAAGAAATTTAGTAGCTTGTATTTAAAAGGAAACTACCTAAATTTCAGACGGCCTTTCTTATTTTCCAATACGATACACAATTGTAAAATCTGTGTCATTTTCTCCCTCAATCTTCTTGACTGATATCAAACTCATTTAATTTTCTGAAATTTTATAACAATCTTTTCACTTACTTACCTATAAGAATATTATTCAATATATACAACAATCTATGTAAAATTGTCTAACATATAATAATGATTTTTACTAGTAAATATACGAATATTTTAAAATTTATAATAAAAAAGTAATTTTATTTTACTTTTAAAATCAAGTTGTTGTAATAAATTTGTCTAAATAATAGGCATATTTTGTTTGCAATCCTCCTTCTATAAAACCTTAGGTTACCCCTATCATCAAAACCACTAAATTCTGATACACTTCGACTCATAAAGATAAACATTGATTTTAAAAGAATTTCCGAGTAAATCACTTGGATATTTTCCTCATACGCAATAAATGTAATAAAAATACAATTAATCAAATTACCCACTATTCCAACTTCCAATTTCACAGGAACAAACCATGAGTGAAAATTTGTTAACCCTGACCATAGACGGCCATGAAGTCAAAGCTTCCGCCGACTCGTCAATCATCCAAGCCTATGCCCGTTCAGGCAATGCGATTACTGCCAATGTCGGCTGTATGGGTCAAGGCGTATGCGGTTCCTGCCGCTGCATGATTCGTAAAGAAGGCGAGCGCGAAGTAACCACCGCACTGGCATGCGAGACTAAAGTTGAAGAAGGCATGCATATCAGCTTCTTGGACTACTTTATTCCCGAGCATATCCAATATTACGACGTCGGGGAAATTGGTGACGGCTGGAACTGGTTGGACGATACCGCCAAAGCCTTCCCAGAAGCGCAAAACTGCCGTCATTGCGGCGGCTGCAATCGCGCCTGTCCTAAAGGTTTGCAAGTAGAAAACGGCGTAGCGCAGGTAGTTTCCGGCGATTTCGGCGCAGCTGCGCTGACCTTTGACCAATGCGTGATGTGCAACCTCTGCACCCTCTCCTGCCCAGAACACATCCGTCCGAACCACTTGGGCCTGTTCGCCCGCCGTATGAAAGCGGCGCGTACGTTGCGCCCTGTGGATTTGATGCGCCGCCTACGCGAAATCGACAGCGGCAAAATGAAAGTCGAATTTGAAGAGGAGTCAGTGTAATGGTTAACAAAATCCAAGGCATAGACTACGAAACCGCCCTTGCCAACCTGCGTGCGTCCTCATTGGAGCTGCGTGGCGATTTACCTGAAAAGAACGAATTACTGAGCCAATTTCACCCTGACTATCAGGCAAATGCGCGTGTGAAACTACCTATCGGTCCAAACCAAGGCGATTACTGCCATCCTGATTTGGCGAAACTGCTGATCAGTCATCCACTGATTGACGACTATGATTTGTCGGGCGCGGAACATTTGAACACTGACGTGCTGGTTATTGGCGGCGGCGGTGCGGGCGCGGCAGCGGCATTGTCTGCGACTGAAGCCGGCGCACGCGTCATCATGGCGAACAAACTGCGTATCGGCGACAGCAATACCGTGATGGCCGAAGGCGGCATTCAAGCAGCGGTCGGCGCAGAAGACAGCCTGCAACAACACTTTGACGACACCATCAAAGGCGGCCACAACGTCGGCAAAAAAGAATTGGTGGCACAAATGGTTACCGATGCGCCGTCCGCCATCCGCTGGCTGATTGGCTTGGGCATGACCTTCGACCTTGCCAAAGGCGCGGACAGCAACGGCATGTTGAGCCGCAAACGCGCAGGCGGTACGACCGTACCGCGCATCCTGAGCTACCGCGACTTTACCGGCCTCGAAATGATGCGCGTACTGCGCGAGGCTGTCGAACTCGACGAAAACATCACCCAGCTCAACCGCCACCCCGCCATCGAATTATTGTCGGACGAACACGGCCGCTGCGTCGGCGCGATTTTGTACGATTTGGAAAAACGCTCTTTGGTGTTGGTTCACGCCAAAGCCGTGGTATTGGCAACCGGCGGCAGCGGACGCCTGCATTTGCAGGGTTTTGCCACTTCCAACCACTATGGCGCGACTGCAGACGGCCTGGTAATGGCTTACCGTATCGGTGCCAAACTGCGCGATGTCGATTCTTTCCAATACCACCCGACCGGTGTTGCCCACCCTCCGCACTTGGCAGGCGCGCTGATTTCCGAAGCCGTGCGCTCCGCAGGCACCAAGCTGGTCAACGGTTTGGGCGAACGTTTCGTTGACGAATTGCAACCGCGCGACGTTGTTGCCGCTGCGATTCTGCGCGAATGCCGCGAAGGCCGCGGCGTGGTACGCGATGGTCAAGTCGGCGTGTTCCTCGACACCCCGCGCCTGATTGCTAACGACCCTGACGTATTGAACCGTCTAGTAACACTCGGCCATGTTGCCCACAAATGCGGCATCGACCCTGCTGTTGAGCCGGTCATGATTCATCCGACCCTGCACTATCAAAACGGCGGTATCGAAATCAACGGCAACGGCGCGACCTGCGTCGAAGGCCTCTATTGCGCCGGCGAAGTAACCGGCGGCATTCACGGCCGCAACCGTCTGATGGGCAATGCACTTTTGGACATCATCAGCTTCGGTCGCCGTGCCGGTAAAGCCGCGGCAAATTGCGGCCTGCCGCTGAAAAAAGTACGCGGCGGTGTCGGACACGTCCACGACCTGCAACGCGAAATGACCCGGGCCGGCCTGACCAGCGACATCAAAGCCCCCGTTTTATATCCCGACTACGGCAAATTCGATTTGCGCGAACACGCCGGTTTGCAGGAGCAACAATCATGAATCAAGCCAATCAAAACTTACTGCATCCTTCCCGCCAAGTCGGCGCAGATTTAGCCGCGTGGCGCAAAGTCGGCGGCGGCGAAGGCCTGCTGGCTGCGCTTGCCGATCCTCAAAGCATTGTTTCCAAACTGCAAGATGCCAATCTTTGCGGTATGGGCGGTGCAGGTTTCCCGACTTGGCGCAAATGGGAGGCCGCCGTTGCCGCCCAAAGCAAAAATGGCGACAAATACGTCGTCTGTAATGCCAACGAAGACGAACCGGGTACATTTAAAGACCGCGTACTGCTGGCAAATACGCCGCACCAAGTCATCGAAGGCGTCCTGATTGCCGCCGTTGCCTGCCGTGCCAATAAAGCAATTTTGTACGTCAACCCTCATCAAACCGAATCCATCGCTTCCATCACACCGGCCATCGAGCAATGGAAAAACAGCGATTTGTTTATCCGCATCGAAAACTACTTGGGTAAACCTTTGGACTTGCAACTGGTTGAAACTTCAGGCCGTTATATCGGCGGCGAAGAAACTGCCGTAATTTCATGGCTGGAGGGCGGTTTCCCCTTCCCCCGCCGCAAGCCGCCTTTCCCCGCCGAAAGCGGTGTCAACGGTGAGCCGACCCTTATCAACAATACCGAAACCTTCGCCAATATTCCGCAAATCCTTGCCAAAGGCGCGGAATGGTACAAATCTTTGGGTTTGGGCGATGCGGCCGGTACAAAACTCTACTCTCTCTCCGGCGACGTATTGAATCCGGGCCTGTACGAACTGCCAATGGGCACGACCTTGCAATCGCTGATTTACGATCACGGCGGCGGTATGCTCGAAGGCCGTACGTTTAAAGCCGTATTTACCGGCGGCCCGTCAAACACGCTTTTGACCGTAAAAGATTTGGATGTGCCTTTGGACTTCGTGTCCGTACGCGAACGCAAATCCAGCCTCGGTACCGGCGCGATGATTGTGATTTCCGAAGGCACCAGCGTGGTGCGCAAAGTGGCCGAGTATGTGGAATTTTTCGCTTCCAACTCATGCGGTCAATGCCCGCCTTGCAAAGGCGGCACATTCCAGCTTTCCCGCCTGCTCAACCGCGTGGACACCGGTATCGGCACTTCCGACGACCTGCGCGCCCTGCAAAGCCTGTGCCAACTGTTGCCACGAAGCGGCCGTTGCGGTTTGATTGACGGCGCAGTTACCGTGTTGCAAAGCTCGCTGCGTACCTTCCCCGAAGAGTACGGCCTGCCGCAAGAACAGGAGTAAAACGGCGTTGTTTTCAGACGGCCTGTTACTATAAAGGCCGTCTGAAAAACGATACCCGACTCCCATTCTCTTCTTTCCAAGATGGAAGAGAAACCCAATAAGAAAAATACCTTCCGAACCTACCAAAATACGTTCAGACAGGCTTAAGCGACACTCAGGCCGTCTGAAAACAGATTTCCCAATACTTTAATCCTCAAATTAGGAGATTCAAAATGGGCTTCAAGCCAATTCCTGCTGCGGTCGCACTTGTGCTGACGCTGCTTATCTGGTTCGTTATCCCCGTTCCTCAAGGCGTATCGCCTGACGCATGGCATCTTTTGGCATTGTTTGTCGGCATCATTGCCGGCATCATCGGCAAAGCCATGCCTATTGGCGCCATGGCGATTTTGGGCATTACCTTGGTTGCACTGACCGGCGTGACCAATGAAAAAGCCGCCGACGCAACCAAAGACGCTTTGAGCAGCCTCAACAACTCACTCATCTGGATGATCGGTATCGCCATCATCATCTCGCGTGGCCTGTTGAAAACCGGCTTGGGTATGCGTATCGGCTACCTCTTGATTTCCCTCTTCGGCAAACGCACGCTGGGCGTAGGTTACAGCTTAGCGCTTGCCGACTTGGTCATCGGTCCGGTAACGCCGAGTAATACCGCGCGCGGCGGTGCCATCGTACATCCGATTATGAAATCCATTGCCTTGAGCTTCGACTCCGACCCTGAAAAGGGTACGGAAGGCAAAATCGGTAAATACCTTTCACTGGTCAACTTCCACTCCAATGTAATTACCTGACTGATTTTTATCACCGCCACCGCACCTAATCCACTGGTGGTCGAATTGGTTGCCAAAGCCACCAATTCACAAATCCAACTCTCTTGGGGTACTTGGTTCTTGGCAATGATCGTACCCGGCCTGCTTGCTATGCTACTGATGCCGCTGGTGCTGTATTTCCTGTATCCGCCTGAAATCAAACAAACCCCTAACGCCACTGCATTGGCAAAAGAGCATTTGACCCAAATGGGACCGATGAAGCGTGAAGAAAAAATCATGCTCGGTATTTTCCTGGTTCTGCTGCTGTTGTGGGCGGGTATTCCTGAGATGCTGTTTGGCGTGAAAGTGGACGCTACTGCCACCACCTTCCTCGGCTTGAGCCTGTGCCTGTTGACCGGCGTACTGACTTGGGACGACGCGCTGAAAGAAAAAAGCGCGTGGGATACCATTGTTTGGTTTGCTGCCTTGGTGATGATGGCAAACTTCCTCAACAAACTGGGCCTCATCAGTTGGTTGTCCGACTCCATGCAAGGCGGTATCGCCCACATGGGTTTGGGTTGGGAAGCCGGTTGTGCCCTGTTGATGCTGGCCTACCTCTACGCCCACTACGTTTTCGCCAGCGGTACGGCACACGTTACCGCCATGTTCGGCGCATTCTACGGCGCAGGCTTGGCCTTGGGCGCACCACCGATGCTGTTTGCCCTGATTATGGCAGCCGCTACCGGCATCATGATGTCGCTGACCCACTACGCTACCGGTTCTGCACCTGTCATTTACTGCTCCAACTATGTAACCATGACCGAATGGTGGAAAGCCGGCTTCATCATGAGCGTGCTCGAAATCCTGATTTTCGGCACTGTCGGTATCTTGTGGTGGAAAGTTTTGGGCTACTGGTAACCTTCTGGCTTATTTAAAACTCAGGCCGTCTGAAAACTCCAATTTCAGACGGCCTTTTGTTACAATTTCATTTTTACCGAACACACTCAATTACCGTGAAAATACTCATCCTCGGCAGCGGCCAAGTCGGCTCGACCGTCGCCCAAAACCTTGCCTCCGTTCCCAGCAACGACGTTACCATCATCGACATCGACGAAAAAGCGCTCAACCGCATCAGCAGCCGCCTCGATGTCCAAACCATCGTCGGCAACGGCGCATCGCCCTTTACCCTCGAACAGGCAGGTGCGGCGGACTCCGACCTCCTGCTTGCCCTGACCCGCAGCGACGAAACCAACATCGTTGCCTCCAAAATCGCCGCCGACCTGTTCAACATCCCCGGCCGTATTGCACGCGTACGCTCAAGCGAATACCTCGAATATCCGGTTGCCGGCAGCGACAAACCCGAAGAAGGCAGCCTCAACATCTTCGGCATTACCGAAACCATCAGCCCAGAACAACTGGTTACAGAACAACTTGTCGGCCTGCTCAGCTACACCAGCGCATTACAGGTACTCAGCTTTGCCAACGACCAAGTCCGCATGGTGATTGTTCAAGCTCGCAAAGGCGGTTTGCTGATCAGCCGTGAAATTGCCGACATCAACCAACATCTCCCCGAAGGCGCGGACTGCCAAATCTGCGCCATCTACCGCAACAACCGCCTTATCGTCCCCACGCCGCAAACCGTCATCATCGAAGGTGACGAGGTACTTTTTACCGCCGACATCAGCAGCGTCAACATCATCATGCGCGAACTGCGCCCCAAAGAAGCGCGTACCCGCCGCATCATGATTGCCGGCGGCGGTAACATCGGCTACCGCCTCGCCAAACAGCTCGAATCCAAATACGACATCAAAATCATCGAATACAAACCCCACCGCGCCGAATGGCTAGCCGAGAATCTGGACAACACCCTCGTCCTGCAAGGTTCCGCCACCGATGAAACCCTGCTGGACGAAGAATACATCGACGAAATCGACGTCTTCTGCGCGCTGACCAACGACGACGAAAACAACATCATGTCCAGCCTGCTGGCGAAAAACCTTGGTGCCAAACGCGTAATCACCATCGTCAACCGCTCAAGTTACGTCGATTTGCTCGAAGGCAACAAAATCGATATCGTCGTTTCCCCCCACCTGATTACCATCGGCTCCATCCTCGCCCACATCCGCCGTGGCGACGTCGTTGCCGTCCATCCTTTGCGCCGCGGTACAGCCGAAGCCATTGAAGTGGTGGTACACGGCGACAAAAACACTTCCGCCATCGTCGGCCGCCGTATCAGCGGCATCAAATGGCCAAGCGACTGCTACATCTCCGCCATCGTCCGCGGCGCAACCGGCGAGGTCATCATGGGACACCACACCGAAACCATCCTCCAAGACGGCGACCACATTATCTTCTTCGTCTCACGCCGCCGCGTTCTGCCGGAACTGGAGAAACTCATTCAAGTTAAAATGGGCTTTTTCGGTTAAACCCAAAATCCGTTTGCTTGAAGCCATAAAAAGGCCGTCTGAAAACCTTTTCAGACGGCCTTTATTTCTTGTTTTATTTATGCTTTGGCAACGCTGTTTTTACGGCCAAACCAAACAAAACCAATCGCACCCAATACAATCATCGGCACGCTCAACCATTGACCCATAGACAAACCCAAGGTCAGCAGGCCGAGATAATCGTCAGGCTGACGGGCAAATTCGGCAATAAAGCGGAACAAACCGTAACCGCCCAAGAACAATGCTGCCGTTTGTCCGGCCGGACGTGGTTTTTTCGAGAAAATCCAAACAATGACAAACAGGCAAATGCCTTCAAGGGCAAACTGGTAAAGCTGAGACGGATGGCGCGGCAGCATGCCGTATTGTTGCAGCCATTCGGCCCACAAAGGATTGTGCGCCGCAGCTTCCGCATCTTCGTAACGCGCTTGGGGGAAACCCATCGCCCAGAAAGCATTGAGTTCGGTAACTCGTCCCCAAAGTTCGCCGTTGATAAAGTTGCCGATACGGCCGGAAGCCAAGCCCAGCGGCACGAGCGGCGCAACGGTATCCATCAGCTTCAAGATACTGATGTTGTGCTTACGGCCAAACAGCCACATGGCAACGACCACGCCCAAAAAGCCGCCGTGAAACGACATGCCGCCTTCCCACACTTTGAAAATATCCAACGGGTTGGCCAAATAGTCGGAAAATTTATAAAACAAAACGTAGCCGATACGGCCGCCCAAGATGACGCCCAAGATACCCCAAGTCAGGAAATCGTCGAGTGTTTCTTTGGTAAACACAGAATTGCCCTGCGCGATACGGCGGCGGCCCAAAATCGTAAACAGGATAAAGCCGACAATATAGCTCAAGGCATACCAGCGGATGGCAAGCGGGCCGATGCTGATCAGCACCGGATCAAACTGGGGATGTATCATCATAATGTGTGTTCCTTATCTCAAAGGCCGTCTGAAAGCCTGAACTTTCAGACGGCCTGTATGCAGTGTCGGACGGTTTAACGCAAATCGCCAACCACATTCAAAATAGCAGACAACATAGCCTCACCCAAGCGCAGCGAGCGTTGGCCGTTCCAGCCGAAATCGTCGTCCGGCAGGTTGGCATTGTCTTTAAACGGCATTTCCAAAGTATAGGCAAGGCAGTTGAAATGATTGCCGACCCAGTTGGTCGCCAAAGTCATGTTTGCCTGACCCGGCGCATCTTTGTCATAGCCGTAATCGTCTTGGAAATCGGGGCTGGCATTGAGCAGCGCGAGTTTGAATTGGTCTTCCAAGGCTTCGATGCGCTCGTTGTAGTTCGGCACGCCTTCGGTACCGGCCACAAAGACAAACGGCAGACCTTCATCGCCGTGAATATCCAAGAACAAATCCACGCCGGTTTCCATCATTTTTTCGCGGACGGTAAAGACTTCGGGGCTTCGCTCCAAAGTCGGGTTTTCCCATTCGCGGTTGAGGTTGGCGCCGGCGGCATTGGTGCGCAGGTTGCCCAATACCGAACCGTCCGGATTCATATTCGGCACAATGTAGAAAGTCGCACGGTCAAGCAACATGCGCGCGGTCGGATCTTGCGGATCAAGCAGACGGCCCAGCAAACCTTCGACAAACCATTCCGCCATGGTTTCACCCGGATGCTGACGGGCGATAATCCAGACTTTCATGTCGCTTTCGACTTGGTTGCCGATGGTCAAAAGATTGATGTCACGGCCTTGAACGGTACTGCCCAAGTCGTCGATACGGCACAAACCGCTACCCTGCGCATCGCCCAAAAGGTTCAAATGCTGCTCGTTGGAATAAGGCTCGAAATAGGCGTAGTAAACGCTGTTGGACAAAGGCGTATGGTTGATGGTCAACACGCCGTTTTCATAGCTGGTCGGCACGCGGAACCAATTTTGGCGGTCGTAAGAAGCGCAAGCCTGATAGTCCTCCCAGCCCAAAGGATACGCAGCGTCCGCCGCATTTTCAAAATGCATCACACAGTTTTGATAGGCCGCACCCTGCAAACGGAAGTAAAACCATTGGGCAAACTCCGAAGCATTGTCGGGACGCAGGGCGAGACGGATATCGGCAGGGTTGCTCAAATCTTTGACAACGACCGAACCGGCATCGAATTGGGTGCTGATTTTCATCATGGGTATCCTTAGTAATCGGCAAAGAGGCCGAAGCAAACCGTCATTTTACCGTTTGCATGAGGCTGGTTTCAACCATTTAACTGATTTAACAGGATTTCAAGCGCTTGGAAATATTGTTTCAGACGGCCTTTGGGATTAAGATAAAGGCCGAAATCATGAAACAAGGTTGAAACCATGACTCAGCAACAATCTGTCTCCTCTGCGATCAAAGCGCGCGTCCTTGCCGAATCTTTACCTTATATCCGCCGTTTTTCCGGCTCCATCATCGTCATCAAATACGGCGGCAACGCCATGACCGAGTCGGCCTTAAAAGAGGGCTTCGCACGCGATGTCGTCCTGCTCAAACTGATCGGCCTGCATCCCGTCATCGTTCACGGCGGCGGCCCGCAAATCAATGAAATGCTGGAAAAAGTCGGCAAAAAAGGGGAATTTGTTCAAGGCATGCGCGTCACCGACAGCGAAACCATGGACATCGTAGAAATGGTTTTGGGCGGACACGTCAATAAAGAAATCGTTTCCATGATTACCTCCTTCGGCGGTCGCGCCGTCGGCATTACCGGCCGGGACAACCACTTCATCAAAGCGGAAAAACTCCTGATCGACACGCCCGAACAAAAAGGCGTGGACATCGGCCAAGTCGGTACCGTGGCCGACATCGATACCCGTTTGGTAGAAGGCTTGGTCGAACGCGGCTGCATTCCGGTCATCGCACCCATCGGCGTAGGCCAAAACGGCGAAGCGTTCAACATCAATGCCGACTTGGTTGCCGGCAAACTGGCGGAAAAACTTCAAGCCGAAAAACTGCTGATGATGACCAACATCCCCGGCGTACTGGATAAAGAAGGCAAATTATTGACCACCCTGACGCCAAGCCGCATTGACGAACTGATTGAAGACGGCACGCTGTACGGCGGCATGCTGCCTAAAATTGCCTCCGCCGTCGAAGCCGCCAAAAGCGGCGTCAAAGCCACGCACATCATAGACGGCCGCGTTCCCAACGCCCTGCTCTTGGAAGTGCTGACCGATGACGGCGTAGGCTCGATGATTTTAGGCGAAGGCTAATCTGATTTTCAGACGGCCTTATGCCTGATTTAATCAGCTTTTCACCCTAAAAAGGGTAAAAAATGTTACACTATACAGCTTATGTTTGTTTGACCGATATTGACGTGAAACAAACTTACAGTCGGTTTCATACCGACGCCGATGCCATGCCCGGCAAAGACGGTATAATGTCTGCATTCATCAGACTTTGGCAATCATCCTCAAGGCCGTCTGAAGCGTAACAAAGCTACTTTTCTTTTACCATCCTATTTGGAGATATTCATGAGCGCAATCGTTGATATTTTTGCACGCGAAATTTTGGACTCTCGCGGCAACCCTACTGTAGAGTGTGACGTATTGTTGGAATCCGGCGTCATGGGCCGTGCAGCCGTACCAAGCGGCGCATCAACCGGTCAAAAAGAAGCTTTGGAACTGCGTGACGGCGACAAATCCCGTTACTTGGGCAAAGGCGTATTGAAAGCCGTTGACCACGTTAACAACCAAATCGCGCAAGCCCTCATCGGCATCGATGCCAGCGAACAATCTTATATCGACCAAATCATGATCGAATTGGACGGTACTGAAAACAAAGGCAACTTGGGCGCCAACGCCACTTTGGCCGTTTCCATGGCCGTAGCACGCGCGGCCGCTGAAGATGCAGGCTTGCCGCTGTACCGTTACTTGGGCGGCGCAGGCCCAATGGCTCTGCCTGTTCCGATGATGAACGTAATCAACGGCGGCGAACATGCCAACAACAGCCTGAACATCCAAGAATTCATGATCATGCCTGTCGGCGCAAAATCTTTCCGCGAAGCTCTGCGTTGCGGCGCCGAAATTTTCCACGCACTGAAAAAACTGTGTGATGCCAAAGGCTTCCCAACTACCGTGGGCGACGAAGGCGGTTTCGCACCTAACCTGAACAGCCACAAAGAAGCCCTGCAACTGATCGTAGAAGCAACCGAAGCCGCAGGCTACAAAGCAGGCGAAGACGTATTGTTCGCCCTGGACTGCGCATCCAGCGAGTTCTACAAAGACGGCAAATACCACTTGGAAGCCGAAGGCCGCTCTTACACCAGCGCAGAATTTGCCGAATACTTGGAAGGCCTGGTTAACGAATTCCCAATTGTTTCCATCGAAGACGGTATGGACGAAAACGACTGGGAAGGCTGGAAACTGCTGACCGAAAAATTGGGCGGCAAAGTTCAATTGGTCGGCGACGACTTGTTCGTAACCAATCCAAAAATCTTGGCTGAAGGCATCGAAAAAGGCGTGGCAAACGCATTGCTGGTCAAAGTCAACCAAATCGGTACATTGAGCGAAACCCTGAAAGCCGTTGACTTGGCCAAACGCAACCGCTACACCAGCGTAATGAGCCACCGTTCCGGTGAAACCGAAGACAGCACCATTGCCGACTTGGCAGTTGCTACCAACTGTATGCAAATCAAAACCGGCTCCCTGTCCCGTTCTGACCGCATGGCGAAATATAACCAATTGTTGCGCATCGAAGAAGAATTGGCCGAAGCCGCTTACTACCCTGGCAAAGCCGCATTCTACCAATTGGGCAAATAAGCAGAATATAGGATATTGATTGTATGAAGTGGGTGACTTTTGTTTTAACCTTCGCACTTTTGTGCTGTCAGTACAGCCTTTGGTTTGGTAAAGGCAGCGTCGGGCATACGGAAGAATTGCAGGAGCAGCTCGTCCGTCAGGAGGAAAAAAACCAAACGCTCACTTTACGCAACAATTTCCTCAATGCGGAAGTTGAAGACTTAGCACACGGACAAGAGGCCATTGCCGAAATTGCCCGTGTCGAATTGGGCTATGTCCAAGAAGGCGAAGTGTATTACCGAATCATCGACCGCCGCTAAACCCTGCAAAACAAAGGCCGTCTGAGATTCAATTTTCAGACGGCCTTTTTTATCGCAATCGCTATATAATCACATATCCCAAAATCAAATCACACCCATCATGTATGACGTAAACACCCACGATGTCCGCCGATTCTTTGCCCACGTCTGGCAACACAGGCTCGCGCCGCTCCAATTAGACGGCCTGCAACAAAAAGCTTTGCGCATCATCGAAGCCCATCCCGAATACGGACACTATCTCGAAGACATCGAACAATATTTAGATAAAGAATGGCTGCCTGAAGACGGTGAAAGCAACCCATTCCTGCATATGTCGCTACACCTTTCCCTGCAAGAGCAAAGCGCCATCGACCAGCCCCCGGGCATCCGTGCCATCCACCAACAACTTTGCGCCCGTTACAACGGCGACTGGGTCAAAGCCGAACACGATATGATGGAAGCCTTAGCAGAAACCATCTGGGAAGCACAACGCTACGGACGGGGCCTTGACGTCAATGCCTACATGACCCGCTTGCGGAAATTGGTCGGCTTAGGCCAAGAAGAAAAAGCCCGCCTCAATCCCCATGAAGTCGGCTTGATGGATACAAAGTAACTTCTTTTCAGACGGCCTCAACCCATACAAATCCTTACGCTTGCCAAAGCCAACATTTCCATCTTTCATGCTAAATTACTTTTTTGAAATCCGCATTACAAGGAAAACAAAATGCTCCGCCCAACCCTTACCACCCTACTGCTAGCCGCCTCCCTGCCCGTTGCAGCAGAAAGCCTCAACTACAACATCGTTGAATTTTCCGAATCCGCCAACATGGAAGTGCCACGGGATACCATGACCGCGCATTTCAGCATCAACGCAGAAGGCAAAGACCGTCAAGCCGTCAACCAAGCCTTCATGAAGAAATTCAACCAGTTCAACAAAATCTCCCAAAACAACAAATTTAAAGCCGAGCTGATGGAGCGCAACGCGTCCCCACGCTATCAATACACCAACGGCAAACGCACCCAAACCGGCTGGGAAGAACACGCCTACTTCAAAGTAGAAAGCAAAGACTTTGAAGCACTCAACCGCCTGATTGCCGACAGCATCAATATCGCCGTTTTGGAAAGCTCCTCGTTTTCCGTATCCAAAGAAAAACGCGAAGAAACCGTCGACCAACTGAGCAAAGCAGTCATCCTGCGCTTCAAAGACCGCGCCCAAAACCTCGCCCAAACACTCGGCTTCTCCAGCTACAAAATCGTTAAACTCAACTTGGGCCATATCGGCAACCGCCAAGTCGGCGGCGATTTCGCCCGCGCCAAAATGTTACGGGCAGCCCCCGTCGCAGAGATGGCTGCAGGAATAGAAGATGGCATACCTGCCTCCCCTGGTTCGGAAGAAATCAGCCTGACCGTCAGCGGCTCAGTGCAAATGTAGGATTTTCTTTTCAATCATTTTAAATTAAAGGCCGTCTGAAAGTATATTTTTCAGACGGCCTTTTGTATTGCTCAATGATTAAAATGGAATATCGTCGTCGATATCATCAACCGGAGCGGTCGGTTGTGCCGGAGCAGGACGACGGGCTGGGGCGGCTGGGGGTTCTTGAGCTGGGGCAGATTGGTATTGCTGTTGTGGCGCTTGTTGGTGACTGCCTTGGCTTGAATGGCCGCCTTGGTTGTAGCCGTCATCGTATGGTGCGCCGCCGCTGTTGTCGTTGCGGCCGCCAAGCATTTTCATTTCGTTGGCGATAATATCGTAAGCGGTGCGCTCGATGCCGTCTTTGCCTTGGTATTTACGACTTTGGATACGGCCTTCCAGGTACACTTGGCTGCCTTTACGCAGGTATTGACCGGCGATTTCGGCGAGTTTGCGGTACATGGTGATGTTGTGCCATTCGGTACGTTCTACGCGTTGGCCGTTGCGGTCGTTCCACGTTTCGCTGGTGGCAACGCTGAAGTTACAGACGGCCTCGCCGTTGGGCATATAGCGGACTTCCGGGTCGCGGCCAAGGCGGCCGATGAGGATAACTTTATTCAATGACATTTTACACTCCTGTGATAATTTTTTCGGCGGCCTCTTGGTCGAATCCTTTTTGCAAGGCCTTGATATAAATGGTTTGTTTGTCTGCGCTAAAGCTAATGCTTTCAACGCCTTCAATTTCGGTCAATTTTTGGTAGAGCAAATCCGGATTTTGTTGCCATTCAGCGTTAAGCGGATAGCTGAGGTTTTTGACAGGTTTCGGTGCCGGCGAAATGACTGCCAATACCAGCCACAGCAACATCAATACGCTACAAAAGGCAAATACGCCTACAAAACCGTATTTTTGGAACAATAAACCACCGGTTGCGCCGCCGACAAACAAGCCGACCGACTGCATGGTGTTATACACGCCCATCGCCGTGCCTTTCAAATCAGACGGAGCAATTTTTGACACCATAGACGGCAAGCTGGCTTCCAATACATTGAAACCAATAAAGTAAACAATCAGATAAGCGGTAATCAACCAGACCGAGTGCATTCCAAACAGCAAACCGATTTGCGCTGCGGCAATGCAGATGATACCAAGGATAAACACTTGTTTCAGTTTGTTGCGCGTTTCGCCGACGATAATCAGCGGTACCATAATAATCAGGCCGGTAATGGTTGACGGCAGATAGACTTGCCAGTGATGGATTTTTTCCAAACCCAACTGCGTCATGGCAAACGGCAATGCGGTAAATAAAGCCATTTGCGCCGCATGCAAAGCAAAAATACCGAAGTCGAGATTGAGCAGTTGGCGGTTTTTCAATACCTCGCCCATACGCGAAGGCTGCGCCTGCGTGTCTTCGTGCATTTTTGACACTTCCGGATCAGGAGTCATCCACGCAACCACACCGATACTGATTACAGTCAGAATACCGGTCAGCGCAAACAGGCCGGATACGCCGATAAAGCTGGCAATCATCGGTGCCAGCACTAGGCTGACGGAGAAGGTCAAGCCGATACTCAGGCCGATCATCGCCATCGCACGCGTCCGCACTTCATTACGGGTCAAATCCGCCAGCAAAGCCGTTACCGCCGCACTGACGGCACCCGCGCCTTGAATGGCACGCGCGGCAACCAACATCTGCAGGCTGTCGGCAACTGCAGCCAAAAAACTACCCGCCGCAAACACAATCAGGCCGGCATAAATCACTTTTTTACGGCCGAACTTATCGGAAGCCATGCCCAAAGGCAGCTGCAGCAAAGCCTGTGTCAGACCGTAAATGCCCATCGCCATACCGACCAGCGCTTTATTGTTTTCTGCGCCGGGCAACGAAGCGGCATACATCGCCAAAACAGGCAATACCAAAAACATCCCCAACATACGCAGTGCGTAAACGCCGGAAAGTGTGGTACTGGCACGCCACTCGTGCGGAAACATTTGAATGCGGTTATCTCTTGCCATAAATAATGTTTCAGACGGCCTTAAGTTTGCGAAAGGCCGTCTGAAAGTGTGAATTAACAGATTTTCTGATTATACAGGATTCAAAGGAATTGCATGGGGTCAAATCGCAAGCCGTTTATCGCAAACCTGCTTCACCGGTATAAAACGGTTTCAACAGAAACCAACATCACGCAACATCTGCCCTATCCCATTTATCCCGAATCAACCCCACTGCCATCTATTCCGCCACGCGCCCAATACAGCATTCGGATATTTGTTGCTGCCCAAGCTGCCGTTAAACCTTGCCAACGCGCGGACAATATTGCCTTTTTCGATATTGTTGTAATGGCGCAGAATGGTGCAGCCGTAGCGCAGATTGGTGCGGATGTCGAAAAGGTTGTGTGACGGATTGCCGATATAGTTTTTCCAAAACGGCATCACCTGCATCAAACCGCGCGCACCCACGCCGCTGATGGCATATTGGCGAAACGCGCTTTCCACTTCAATCAAACCCAAAATCACTTGAGTATTGAGTCCGGCGCGGCTGCTTTCGTATTGGATATTGATCAGCAGGCGGCGGCGCTCGCCTTCATCGGGAATAAAGCGTGCCAATCGGGAAGACATCGCCGCCAACCAACGCTCCCCTTCCCTTGCATCGGTAAACACCAGCCGCGCAGGACTGGCGCTATTGATCGAACTGCGCATCACGGACGCCACATCATCGGCCAGCGTTTCTTCACGTTGCGCCCCCGCCCAAGCGGCCGCAGGCGTCAAAAGCATGGCTCCGCCGACTTGCAACAGGCGGCGGCGCGATAAAAATAAGGAATCTTGGTTTTCCGATTTCATGTGTTTCTCTTTTTAGGCCGTCTGAAAAGTTCAGACGGCCTTTGATATATTTGCTTAAAATCAGCATTATAAAATACATCTATGAGCAGAATCAAAGAGCTGTATTCCTTTTATTGTCAAGTGATACCGCCTCAAGTAACATTTAGGTTTTTCTAATCAAGCGGTATTTTTTATGACCACCACTCCCGCCAACGTTTTAGCCTCCGTCGATTTGGGTTCCAACAGTTTCCGCCTGCAAATTTGTGAAAACAACAACGGCCAGCTGAAAGTCATCGACTCCTTCAAACAAATGGTACGCTTTGCCGCCGGCTTGAACGAACAAAAAAACCTGAGCGAAGCCTCTCAAGAACAAGCCTTGGAATGTTTGGCAAAATTCGGCGAACGCCTGCGCGGATTCCAACCTGAAAACGTGCGCGTGGTGGCCACCAATACTTTCCGCGTCGCCAAAAACATCGCCCAATTCCTGCCTCGTGCCGAAGCGGCGCTGGGTTTCCCCATCGAAGTCATTGCCGGCCGCGAAGAAGCGCGTCTGATTTACACCGGCGTAGTGCATACCCTGCCGCCCAAAGGCGACAAAATGCTGGTTATCGACATCGGCGGCGGTTCGACCGAATTTGTCATCGGCTCGGATTTGCAACCGCTGACCACAGAAAGCCTGCCTTTAGGCTGCGTAACGTACAGCATGCGCTTTTTCCAAAACAAAATTACCGCCAAAGATTTCCAAGCCGCCGTTTCCGCCGCGCGTATCGAAATCCAACGCATCAGCAAACTGATGAAACGCACCGGTTGGGATTTCTCCATCGGCACGTCTGGTTCGGCCAAATCCATACGCGACGTTTTGGTGGCCGAATTGCCGCAGGAAGCCGACATTACCGCCCAAGGCATGCGTTATCTTGCCGATAGGATTATCGAAGCCGGTTCGGTTAAAAAAGCCAAATTTGAAAACCTCAAACCCGAACGCGTCGAAGTTTTTGCGGGCGGATTGGCCGTGATGATGGCCGCTTTCGACGAACTCTCGCTGACTAAAATGACCGTTACCGAAGCCGCCCTCCGCGACGGCGTGTTCTACGACTTAATCGGCCGCAGCCTCAATGTTGATATGCGCGAGCAAACAACGGCAGAGTTCCAAAAACGCTACCACGTCAGTCTCAACCAAGCCAAACGTGTTGCCGATACCGCGCAAGCCTTCATGAACAGCCTGTGCCACGCCAAAAACGTAACCGTTCAAGAGCTTGCCCTGTGGAACCAATACCTCAGCCGCGCAGGCCGTCTGCATGAAATCGGTTTGGATATCGCCCATACCGGCTATCACAAACACTCTGCCTACATTCTCGAAAACGCCGATATGCCGGGCTTCTCACGCAAAGAGCAAACCATTTTGGCGCAACTGGTTATCGGCCATCGCGGCGACCTCAAGAAAATGGCGGATATTATCGGCGACAACGAAATCATGTGGTGTGCCGTATTGTCCCTGCGTTTGGCCGCCCTCTTCTGCCGCTCGCGCCTGCCGCTCGATTTGCCGCCGCAAACCCAGCTTCGCATAGATGAAAGCAACCACAGCTTCATCTTGCGCATCAACGCCCAATGGCTGGAGCAACACCCCCTCATCGCCGATGCGCTGGACTACGAAAGCGCGCAATGGCAAAAAATCGATATGCCTTTCTCGGTTCAAGCACAATAAACCGCGCTCCGTTATAATAGGCAGCTATTCAAAATCCAAACCGCAGGCCGTCTGAAAACGACAGCCTGCCATACATCAAGGAAAACCATGAGAAAACCCCAACGCGGCTACGCCCGCCAAGACCGTGTCAAAGAACAAATCATGCGCGAACTGGCCGAACTCGTCCGCACCGGCCTGAAAGACCCGCGCGCAGGCTTCATCACCATCAACGAAGTCGAAGTTACCCGCGATTACAGCCACGCAACCGTGTTCTACACCGTCCTCGACGACAGCACACGCGACATCACCGAAGAAGCTTTGGAACACGCCAAAGGCCATTTGCGCAGCGAATTGGCCAAACGCATCAAACTCTTCAAAACGCCCGAGCTGCACTTCAAATACGACGAATCACTCGAACGCGGCATGAGCATTTCCAGCTTGATCGACCAAGTGGCGGCGGAAAAACCGGTTGAAGACTGATTGATTAAAACACACAGGCCGTCTGAATGCTTTCAGACGGCCTGAACATTACCCCCTACCCGATATGACAACCAAACCCACCAAACGCCCGGTCAACGGCGTTCTTCTCCTCGACAAACCTGAAGGCCTTTCCAGCAACACCGCGCTGCAAAAAGCGCGGCGTTTGTTCCGTGCCGAAAAAGCCGGGCATACCGGCGTACTCGATCCTTTGGCCACAGGGCTTTTGCCTGTTTGTTTCGGCGAGGCGACCAAGTTCGCCCAATACCTGATTGATGCCGACAAAGCCTATACCGCCACGCTGAAACTGGGCGAAGCCAGCAGCACGGGCGATGCAGAAGGCGAAATCATCGCCACCGCACGCGCCGATATTTCATTGTCCGAATTTCAGACGGCCTGCCAAGCCTTAACGGGCGATATCCGCCAAGTTCCGCCCATGTTTTCCGCCCTCAAGCACGAAGGCAAACCGCTATACGAATACGCACGCAAAGGCATCGTTATCGAACGCAAAGCGCGCGATATCACCATCTACTCCATTGATATCACTGAATTTGATGCACCCAAAGCCGTGATAGACGTACGCTGCAGCAAGGGCACTTATATCCGCACCCTCAGCGAAGACATCGCCAAACACATCGGCACATTCGCCCACCTGACCGCCCTACGCCGTACCGAAACCGCCGGCTTTACCATTAACCAAAGCCACACGCTCGAAGCCTTGGCAGAATTGGACGAAGCCGAACGCGATACCCTGCTGCTGCCTTGCGATGTCTTGGTGCAACATTTCCCCAAACTTGAGCTAAACGACTACGCCGTTACCATGCTCAAACACGGCCAGCGCCCCCAGTTCAGCGAAGACATTTCCGCCGAGCAGCCCATCCGTGTGTACAACCGAGACGGCACATTTATCGGGCTGGTGGAATATCAAAAAGAAATAGGCCGTCTGAAAGCCTTGCGCCTGATGAATACCGCCGACCAATAACTTCCTGCAAAGAGAGCCGATCATGAAAGTCTATACCGCCACCCAAATGCGCGAACGCGAACAAGCAGCCGTCGATAAAGGCACGAGCTTCGACCAACTAATGGAAAACGCCGGTAGCTCTGCCGCCCAAGACCTCATGCAGCGTCATCCTCAAGCCGGACGCGCCCTGATTGTTTGCGGCAAAGGCAACAACGGCGGCGACGGCTTAGTCATGGCAAGATATATGCAGGCGCAAGGTTGGCACATCGATATTCTGTTTTCACTCGGAGAAAACCTCTCCCCTTTAGCTCAAACCAATCGCGAACGCCTCAACGGTTTGCCCCATATTGAATTGATATCCGTACAAGAACTGGAAGGCCGTCTAAAAAACGGTTACGACATCATTATCGAAGGCATATTCGGCACAGGCTTCAGCGGCGCACTTCCAACCGAAATCGCCGCCCTCTGCCGCCAACTCAATCATTCAGACGGCCTGAAAGTCGCCCTCGATATTCCCACCGGCCTCAACTGCGACACCGCCGAAGCCGATCCCGACACATTCCGCGCAGACCTGACCTACACCTTTGCCGCCTACAAACCGGCGCATTTAAGCGAATTCGGCAAAACCTATTGTCAAGAAACCGTCTGTTTGCCTATTGGCATTGATTAAAAAAGCAAATAAGACGTCATATTTAAATCGCTTTATTTTTAGAAACAACACATTCTAAAAGAAACACGCCAATTAATTTACGACTAAATTATCAACGACACGGAAACAGACAATGAACGAACAAGAATACCGCCAAACTTTTAAAGAAGATCAGGCTGTCGGCTGGGAAGCTATCGATACTGCGCTTAAAGCACTTTATGGT
This sequence comes from Neisseria sp. P0008.S002, assembly GCF_051962805.1. Taxonomy (NCBI): domain Bacteria; kingdom Pseudomonadati; phylum Pseudomonadota; class Betaproteobacteria; order Neisseriales; family Neisseriaceae; genus Neisseria; species Neisseria sp. P0008.S002. The sequence continues at coordinate 29,528 of NZ_JBQCUY010000001.1, forward strand.
GATATCAAACCTCGTCATTACGGCTCTATTATCAAATACATTCTAGGTGGTGATGACCCATTAGACGGCAGTAGTATTTATGATTGCGAAGAGCAAACCTTCCATCGCCACATTGTTTCCTACGGCATGAGCGAACTTTACTTTAATCCAGAACTTGCCGGTGCAGATTACAGTAAATGGGGATTTGAATTTACCTTCCGTACTCCCCCTTACGATCAGGATCCGGATTCTGGCTACAACACCAAACACGAGCCTTACTGGGCAATTAATCTAATGAATAATCTTGGCCGTTACGTTTTTGAAAGTGGTAACTGGTTTGAAGCCTATCACTTTACTTCAACTAACGACCCTATCCGAATGGATACAGAAACCGCCATCGTCGGCGTAGCCTTCGCACCAGACCCCAAGCTGCCCGCTATCAAAACACCAAACGGTGAAGTTCAATTTCTGCAGATAGTCGGCCTTACCCAGCCCGAGCTTGACTGGCTCTGGCAAGATCCAACAACAAAACGTTGCCAAGAGCTGATCGATATGATGCGCAAAGACAATCCACTGTTGATTACCGATTTAGCGCGTACAAAAAGCTATGTACAACCCTAATTGATAAAGCCAAAGGCCGTCTGAAAACAGATTTTCAGACGGCCTTCGGTTTATATTTCAAATAAAAAATAGCAACTTACTTCCAAATCTGCGCCAATTTAATCCCCAGCACCGTCAAACCAAACGAACCGAAAACATGCAGACAGGTCGCCATCAAAGCCATGCCCCAACGTTGCACCTGCATTAAACCAACCATTTCCACAGAAAAACCTGAAAATGTGGTTAAGCTGCCGAGAAAGCCGGTAATCCAAAGCAAACGCCATTGCGGATCGGTTAAGAGTTCTGCCAATACGCCGATCAGCAACGCGCCCAGCCAGTTTACCGCCAATGTACCGATAGAAAAAGGCGCCGAAGACACCAGCACCAAGCCAAACAGCCACCGCAATACAGCTCCGACAGCGGCACCGCAAACAATGGGAAAAATATAAGCAAACATAACAAGTTAAAAATTCAATTCAAAAAACAGGCCATCCGGTCATTAGGCCGTCTGAAAACCAGGCAAGGATGCCCTCATATCTCATTGCCAAATCTTAGGCGCGGATTTCAAATACCTGTCGTCATCGAAAGTACAAATCCATTGCGGCTTGAGCGCGATAAAAATAGCTGTTGAAATACCGCTCAAAAATGCCTCCGCCCAAGCGATTAAGAAGAAAACAGGAAAAGCAGTTTTCCATAATACCGTCGTATCAAATACATCCGCCCAGTCCAACAAACCGACCAAAATTACGCCGGTAAACACCATTCCGACCGCCGCAGCCCAAAAACCATTCAGAAAAATAAAGATAAAGATATTGGCAGGCAAACGCGACACCCAATGGAGGAAACCTAAGTTCACTAACAAAGGCGGAAGCAATACGGACAAGGCGTTGATGGGGAACATATGCCAATCGCCCCAAAGCCACAAATACGGAAAAAACAGCAATACGCCAAGGCAGAATGCGGCAGAGGTGCCCAGCATTAAAGCCATCAAGTTTAAGGCAAGCAAATGATAGCTCATTCCGGCCAGTTGTCCGCTTTCAGGAGAGGCATTCAAACTCCAAGCCAGCGGCAACATCACGGCAGCCACCAAAAAAGCGGAACGATGCTGCGATACCGACACCCATGCCTGCTTTGCACACAAAGCAAAAATCACCAGCAACACAGGCCATGCCGCCATCACAACACCAACGGGAAACCATCCGTTTTGAAAAATCATCATTTCATCCGCAAAATGTTCAGACGGCCTATTATACGCGTCTCAAGCCATAGCTTTGACAATCCTGTCTGCCTTTGCCGTTAAAGCTTGTTTCGGCTGGTTTTGTTTACCCGAAAAAAGCGTTAGAATAACGGACTTTGCCGTTTAATTAAGGGGATGGACGCATGCTTTGGACAATATTGGCTTTAATTCTGCTGGCTGTCATAGCCGGCTTGTTCTGGTGGCGCCAGAAACAAGAGCAAAAATGGCGCCAAGAATTGGCCCGACTCAGTGGCGATGAAGAAATAAACGAAGAAGACAGCCCGGTCGGTTTTTCCGACCAACTGGACAGCCTGAAACGTTTATTCAGCATGAACAAACGCACTGCCGACAACCATAAAATCGCCCGCATCCGCCTGCTTTCCGCGCTCGAACACAATAAAACGCAACGCGCCGAAACAGAAGAACACGCAGCAGATCCAGTTGCCGAAGAGCCAGAACACATCGCAGCTACCGAAGAAGAAATCAAAGCTGCGCCTAAAACCCGTAAATCTGCCAAACCGGAACGTATTCCTAAAATCACGCCGTTTGCACAAATGGAAACGCCCGAATACAGCCCGTCTTTGGTGCAAAACAGCAATTTTGAAGAAATCACATTAGAAGAAGCCACACGTTCCCTGCATGAAGCAGCGGTTGAGGAATGGAACGAGCATTTGGCCGAAAAAAATACGCCGATTTACAAAGACGAAGTTGAAACTCCATTGTTGCGCGCTTCATCCCTGCCGATGACCGGCATGGAAATCATCGACTATAACGACCCTATCTTGCGCCGCACACGCGAGCGTGCCTTGGCGCGTGCCAATAATGTCCGCGTGGCAGAAGCCAATGCGCCGCATATCGAAACCGTTCAGACGGCCTTAAGAACTGCCGAAAAAGAAGCCATCCTCCCCTATACTTCCATGCAGGCATTCCCTTCTGAAATCCAAGCGGAAGATATTCACGACAACCTTGCCCGCCGCACCGCCGCCCGCCACAAACTAGCTGCGGCCGTCGCCCCATTGCGCGACTACTCTCCGCGCACCATCGAAAATGACGAAATTCTGGCCAATTTGGGACAAATCAGCCGTCCTGCCAGCCTGCGCCGTCAAGTTCGCCATACCGAAGCGGCCGCCGAAAGATGGGCGCGCAAACAAGCTGCCACGGAAGCTGTTGCACCACAACCTGCCGTATCGGCAACGCCGTCCCGTCCAAAACCGGCTGCGCCTGTTAAAAAATCCCCTTATATCTCCCGACCTGCCGCGCCAAACGCAACCGTAGTCGAGCCGCCTGCCGTACCGGTTGTCCCGATGGCGAAAACCGATATTCCCGAGCCGCCCGTTTTCCAAACCTCGATTGCACCGATTGATATCCCCGAGCCGCCTGCTTTCGAACATAAAATCCAAGTGCCGATTTTTGATTCGCAAGTCAATGCGCATGTTAGCAATCAGCCTGAACGCAGTATCCGCGATTATTTAATCAGCGAATCTGCGGAAGAAGAAACAGAATTCGATGGTGAGCCGGAAGCGCCTGTACAAGCGGAAACAGAAGCGATTCAAGCGGTTGAAACGATTGAACCTGTTGAACCTGTTGAAACAATCGCAAGGCCGTCTGAATATACACAGACAGTCATTGAAACGCCTGTTCGAAGCGTAGAACCAAGCGTTCAAGAAGATACACCAAGCATAGCTATTCCAACTTCGGCAACCCTGACCGAGGCACACCTGCCGACCACTGCCCTGCTCCTGCCGCCGCAGTTTGACCCAAGCGCCTCGCAAACTGAAGAACAGTTGCTGGAAAACAGCATTACCATCGAAGAAAAACTGGCCGAGTTCAAAGTTAAAGTCAAAGTGATGGACTCCTATTCCGGCCCGGTCATTACGCGTTATGAGATTGAGCCTGATGTCGGTGTACGCGGCAGTGCCGTTTTGAACCTTGAAAAAGACTTGGCGCGCTCGCTTGGCGTGGCTTCCATCCGCGTGGTGGAAACTATCCCAGGCAAAACCTGCATGGGCTTGGAATTGCCTAATCCGAAACGCCAAATGATCCGCCTGAGCGAAATCTTCAATTCGCCTGCATTTACCGAGTCCAAATCCAAACTGACCCTCGCACTCGGCCAAGACATCACCGGCCAGCCTGTCGTCACCGACTTGGCCAAAGCGCCGCATCTGCTGGTTGCCGGTACGACCGGTTCGGGTAAATCCGTGGGTGTGAATGCCATGATTCTGTCCATGCTCTTCAAAGCAACGCCTGAAGACGTGCGCATGATTATGATTGACCCGAAAATGCTGGAATTAAGCATTTACGAAGGCATTCCTCACCTGCTCGCCCCTGTCGTAACCGATATGAAGCTGGCCGCAAACGCGCTGAACTGGTGCGTCAACGAAATGGAAAAACGCTACCGCCTGATGAGCTTTATGGGCGTGCGCAACCTTGCCGGCTTCAACCAAAAAATTGCCGAAGCCGCCGCTCGTGGCGAAAAAATCGGCAGCCCGTTCAGCCTCACGCCTGAAAATCCTGAACCATTGGAGAAACTGCCGTTTATCGTGGTCGTGGTAGATGAGTTTGCCGATCTGATGATGACTGCAGGCAAGAAAATCGAAGAGCTGATTGCCCGTCTTGCCCAAAAAGCACGCGCAGCCGGCATCCATTTGATTCTTGCCACCCAACGCCCAAGCGTGGATGTCATTACCGGACTTATTAAAGCCAATATTCCGACACGCATTGCCTTCCAAGTGTCCAGCAAAATCGACAGCCGCACGATTCTTGACCAAATGGGTGCGGAAAACTTGCTCGGTCAAGGCGATATGCTGTTCCTGCCACCCGGTACCGGCTATCCGCAACGTGTACACGGCGCATTCGCATCAGACAACGAAGTACACCGCGTAGTGGAATACTTGAAACAATTCAGCACGCCTGACTATATCGACGATATTTTAAGCAGCGGTTCGACCGAGGACTTTACCAGCACCAGCCGCAGCAACGACAGCGACCTCGACCCCATGTATGACGAAGCCGTTTCCGTTGTCTTGAAATCGCGTAAGGCCAGCATTTCCAATATCCAACGCCAACTGCGCATCGGCTACAACCGCGCTGCCCGCCTGATTGATCAAATGGAAGCCGACGGTATTGTTTCCCCGGCGGAAAACAATGGCAACCGCACCATCTTGGCGCAAAGCAGTGAGCATTTAGATTAACTTATCTCCATCAATAAAAGGCCGTCTGAAAAGTTTTCAGACGGCCTTTTTTAATCAGATAATGGGTTCAGAGATTCCAATTAAATAAACAAGCAAATAAGTAATCTGTAAACGGCATTTCTTACAAAAACAAATGCTTTTGCATTAACGGCATTTGCTTCGCTATCAAATAAATCCAGTCCCAATAATCAAAATTCGACCTGCCAAATATATGTCCCTATCCATTTGTCGCCATTTTCAGACTGCCTTTTGTCAAGACCGGAAAAAACAGGTAAATCCGTTTTTCGATTAGAAGCAATATTATTATGATTCATGCCTTCGGCAACACCCCCACCCTTTACGAGGAAAAACAAATGAAAAAATATTTTGCAGAATTTTTCGGCACTTTCTGGCTGGTATTCGGCGGCTGCGGCAGCGCAGTTTTGGCAGCAGCCTACCCTGAACTTGGCATTGGTTTTGCCGGTGTCGCCTTGGCATTCGGCTTGACCGTACTGACCATGGCTTACGCCGTCGGCCACATTTCCGGCGGCCACTTCAATCCTGCCGTTTCCGTCGGCCTTTTCATCGGCGGCCGTTTCAACGGTAAAGACCTGTTGCCTTACATCGTATCCCAAGTTATCGGTGCGATTGCCGCCGCGGGCGTTCTGTATCTGATTGCTTCCGGTAAAACCGGTTTTGATGCTGTTGCTTCCGGCTTTGCCAGCAACGGTTTCGGCGAGCACTCTCCTAACGGTTACGACATGATGGCTGCTTTGCTGATCGAATTCGTACTGACCGCATTCTTCCTGATTATCATCATGGGTTCTACCGACAAATTGGCTCCGGCCGGCTTTGCCCCTATCGCCATCGGCCTGGGTCTGACCCTGATTCACTTGATCAGCATTCCTGTGACCAATACTTCCGTTAACCCTGCACGTTCTACCGGCGTTGCCTTGTTCCAAGGTGGCTGGGCTGTTGAACAACTGTGGTTGTTCTGGTTGGCTCCTATTGCCGGCGCAGCAGTTGGCGCGGCTATTTACCGCTTCGTTTTGGCTAACAACGACAAATAATCTTGACGGAATGACATTCCCGGTGCGGCTGACACTTCTAAACTGACCGCACCCAAGTTGCCGAGACACAAACGCACCGCCTGCCTCAGACGGTGCGTTTGTTTTTGCCGTGTTACAATATTTTCTTTTCCCACATTCTCAAACCATCATGCAAACCTTACCTTTTCAAACCGATATCGCTGCCAGAATGCTTGTCAATACCGAAAAGGAAACCATTCATCCCGATGCCGTATTCGTACAAACGCAAAACGGCTATTGGATTGCCTGGCACGACCAGCAAGCCGCCCTGCTTGCCCCCGACACACCACCCGATATTCCCTGCTTTTGGGTAGAAGGCGCAGAAAGCCTGGAAGAGCTGGTAAGCATGGTAGAAAACGGCGAATTTGACGAAGTTGAAGAATTTGACGGCGATGATGATGCTTGGCAAGAAGCACTCGGATGCGGCCATCATCATGAAGGACACTGCGGATGCAGTCATTGAGATGCACAAAACGCCTGCTTCCGGCACTTGCCCTTTGTCTGACGCTTAACGGCTGCGTTATAGGCGCGGCTGTCGATTTGGCTGCCACAACCGTCCTGACTGCCGGAAAATTGGTCGTCAAAGGAACGGGGGCAGTGATTGATGCCGCCATTCCCGACAGTAAAAAAGACAAGGATAAAGAAAAAGAGAAGGAAAAGAGCAAAGAAAAGCCAAAATCGGAAGAAATCGTCTATAAGGAAGATTCATCCGACGAAGTAGCGCAATAATCCTTTAGACGGCCTCAGTAAGGTAACCAATCCTACTGAGGCCGTCTGAACATTCATCCTTACATATAGCCCTGTTCGCGCAAAGAGCAGGTTTCTTTTGCCGTCACGATAAAATGGTCCAACAGCGTAATATCGACCAAACTTAAAGCCTGTTTCAAACGCTCTGTAAACTGCACATCAGATTCAGACGGCCTTCCCGAACCACCCGGATGATTGTGTGCCAAAATCAAACTGTCGGCGTATTCATCCAATGCCAATTTGACGATTTCACGGATATAAACCGTGTTTTCCGCCACCGTACCACGCGACAATTCCCGTACCGCAATCAATTGATTTTGACGGTTGAGAAGCAAAGCAACGCTGACCTCGATTTTTTCATGCCCAAGATGCAGGCGCAGATAATCCGCAACCGATTTCGGGTTTGACAGAACCATCTGCTCCTGCAAATCCTCACCCAAAATCCGCCGCCCGATTTCTTTGACCACTGCAAATTGAGTATAGCTCGCCAAGCCCATGCCCTTATAAGCAGCGAGTGTTTTGGCATCCGCACTCATCAGCTTCCCCAAACTGCCAAACTCGCTCAACAAATAACGAGCCAAATCGACCGCGCTCATACCGCGCGTTCCGACACGCAACAAAATCGCCAGCAACTCCGCATCACTCAACGCCGCCGCACCATGCGCCAAGAGCTTCTCGCGCGGCCGTTCCCCTTCAGGCCATTCTTTGATACTCATGTTTTCCCTTTTATTTATATAGCGGATTTAGTTTCAATTTTGAGCAAACCCGCCTCTCCCGATATAAAACGTGATCCATTATGGTTTTAGCAAATAAATGCAATTTGCGTATTTTATTCTATTTTGAATAATTATTTAAGACATATAAATAACAATTAAGCCACTTTGTGCAGAAAAACAACGTTACCCATTTTCGCTATCCTGTTCCCCTGCCTGCCTTTCCTTTCATATTTGTTTCAAATCAGCCGATACAAGCAATTTCATATTGCCCCTATGAGGCTTAGGCTAATATAATATCGAGTTTGCCGAGAGCAAAAGCTTAGGCTTAAACTGCTTTCTATCCACGCTGCCCGTGCGCTTTACAAGAGTTTCAGACGGCCTCCGTCCGGCTCCCGCCAGCAATCAAACAGCTTTTTATCACCCATTCGAAAATCCGTTTTGCCGGTACTCGTCTTTCTTTTTGGAGTATTGCCATTATGACCGCAACCACTGCGTCTTCAGCCAAACCTTATCTGCAAATCCAAGGCTTGGTGAAAAAGTTTGGTGACAATTACGCTGTCGATAACATCGACTTGGACATTTACCAACATGAAATCTTTGCCCTTTTGGGCAGCTCAGGCAGTGGCAAATCTACGCTGCTGCGCATGTTGGCAGGCATGGAAAGCCCAAATCAGGGCAAAATCATTCTCGACGGCCAAGACATTACCAAGCTTGCTCCGTACGAGCGCCCAATCAACATGATGTTCCAAAGCTATGCCCTGTTCCCGCACATGAGCGTTGAGCAAAATATCGCTTTCGGTCTGAAACAAGACAAAATGCCTAAAGGCGAAATCGATGCCCGCGTGGAAGAAATGCTGCGCCTGGTGCAAATGACCAAATACGCCAAACGCAAGCCGCACCAACTTTCCGGCGGCCAACAACAACGTATCGCTTTGGCACGCAGCCTGGCGAAACGTCCTAAAATCCTGCTGCTTGACGAACCTTTGGGCGCACTCGATAAAAAACTGCGCCAACAAACCCAACTGGAATTGGTCAACACGCTGGAACAAGTCGGCGTAACCTGTATCATGGTTACCCACGACCAAGAAGAAGCGATGACGATGGCTACCCGTATCGCCATTATGTCCGACGGCCAACTGCGCCAAGTCGGTACGCCTAGCGACGTGTACGATTACCCTAACAGTCGCTTTACCGCTGAATTTATCGGCGAAACCAATATTTTTGACGGCGTCGTTATTGACGACCGCGCCGATTTCTCTATCGTCAAATGTGACGGCTTGGAAAACCACGTCCGCATCGACCACGGTCTGGGCGTTCCGAACGAGCATGAAATCTGGATCAGCATCCGCCCTGAAGACATTGATTTGCATAAAGAAAAACCGGAACACTTGGGCGCGCACAACTGGGCCCAAGGTACGGTTAAAGAAATTGCCTACTTGGGCAGCTTCGCAATTTACCACATCAAACTCGCCAACGGCCGTGTCGTCAAAAGCCAAGTTCCCGCACCTTATTGGTATGTGCGCAACATTACGCCGCCGACTTGGGACGAGACCGTCTATATCAGCTGGCCTGAAAACCAACCGACACCTCTGTACAGTTAATTTGAGGGAAATGCAATGGACCTTAAAAAACTGAAAAAGAAACTGTTTCGCCGCCCCGGCCAGCGTGCAGTTATTGCCGTACCGTATATTTGGCTCTTGGTGCTGTTTCTGATTCCGTTCGCCATCGTCTTGAAAATCAGCTTTGCCGAACAAGAAATCGCCATTCCGCCATTTACGCCTTTGACGACGATTGATGAAGACTTAGGCCGTCTGAACATTGCCATCAGCTATCAGAACTACGCCGACATCTTCCAAAACTTTTGGAATACGCTCAATCCGTTTGGCGACAGTGAAAACAGCAATATCTATCTGATGACCTACTGGTCTTCGATTAAGACCGCGCTGACGACGACCATCATCTGCCTGTTGATTGGTTATCCGACCGCTTATGCCATTTCACGCGCCAATCCGGCTGCGCGCAACGGCCTGCTGTTGGCAATCATGCTACCTTTCTGGACCTCTTTCCTGTTGCGTGTTTACGCATGGATGGGCTTATTGGGTCACAACGGCATCATCAATAATTTCTTAATCAAATATGGAATCATCAGCGAGCCTTTAGACTTGTTCTACAATGCGTTCTCGCTGAATTTGGTGATGGTTTACGCCTATCTGCCGTTTATGATTTTGCCGCTGTACACACAATTGGTAAAACTGGACAACCGCCTGCTCGAAGCCGCTTCCGACTTGGGCGCAGGTCCGATCAAATCGTTCTTTACCATTACCCTGCCTTTATCCAAAACAGGCATCATCGCAGGCTCTATGCTGGTCTTCGTTCCGGCCGTCGGTGAATTTGTGATTCCTGAATTGGTGGGCGGTTCTGAAAACCTGATGATTGGTAAAGTATTGTGGCAGGCATTCTTCGACCAAAACAACTGGCCGCTGGCTTCTGCTGTCGCCGTCGTCATGGTTGCCCTGCTGGTTGTACCGATTGCCCTGTTCCAGCACTATGAAAACCGCGAATTGGAAGAAGGAGGCAAATAATGCAGAAAACCAAATTATCCTGGTTCTTGAAACTGATGCTCCTGCTCTCGCTGGCATTCCTCTATATTCCGCTGGTAGTTTTAGTCATCTATTCTTTCAATGAATCCAAACTGGTTACCGTTTGGGGCGGTTTCTCAACCAAATGGTACGGCGCATTGATGGAAAACGACACCATCTTGGAAGCAGCTTGGCTGTCATTGCGTATCGCCATTGTTTCCTCACTTGCCGCCGTAGCACTCGGCACATTAGCTGGTTACGCTATGGCGCGTATCAAGCGCTTCCGCGGCAGCACCCTGTTTGCCGGTATGATTTCCGCGCCTATGGTGATGCCTGATGTGATTACCGGTTTGTCCATGCTGCTGTTGATTATTCAGGTGCAAATGTTCCTGCAAGGCAGCGAATTGCTGCAATCGCTATACTTCGATCGCGGTTTCTTCACCATCTTCCTCGGTCACACCACACTTTGCATGGCGTACATTACCGTCGTTATCCGCTCGCGCCTGGTGGAATTGGATCAATCCTTGGAAGAGGCTGCAATGGACTTGGGTGCCCGTCCGCTGAAGATTTTCTTCGTGATTACCCTGCCGCTGATTGCCCCTGCGATTGCTTCAGGCTTCCTCTTGGGCATTACCCTGTCTTTGGACGACTTGGTGATTACCTCCTTCCTATCAGGCCCGGGTTCATCGACATTGCCGCAAGTGATTTTCTCCAAAATCAAACTCGGCCTTGACCCTCAGATGAACGTTTTGGCAACCATCCTGATCGGTATCATCGGTACGCTGGTTATTGTTGTTAACTACTGGATGATGCGTCAGGCAACCAAACGGGAACGCGAGGCTGCCGAAGCCTACCGCCAAGAAAAATTGGCAGCCGAGAAAGCCGCCTAATATGCAGACAGGCTGTCCGATAAAGTGTCGGAACAGCCTGTTTTATTAACTGCATCTTATCCTTTCAGACGGCCTGAACCTAAACCCACATTTAAGGCCGTCTGAAAACCAATTTCAATGAAGTAAAAACCAACCTAAAGCTCAAATCATGATCAATCCCAGCTTCAAGGAATACCTTCCTTCCTACTATGTCAGCACGGCCAATCCCCATCCATCTTATCCGACGCTTGAAGGCCGTCTGAAAACTGAAACCTGCGTTATCGGCGGTGGCCTATCCGGCTTATGCACCGCCCTACCGCTTGCCGAAAACGGCCATGAAGTCATCGTACTTGAAGCCGCTCGTATCGGTTTCGGCGCATCAGGTCGCAGCGGCGGACAAGTCATCAGTGACTTTGCCTGCGGCATGGAAGAAATCGAAAAACAAGTCGGCTTGGAACAGGCACAATGGTTCTGGCAGCAATCCCTGCAAGCCGTCGAACTGGTTGACTCGCGCATTCAAAAACACAATATCCAATGCGATTGGCAACGCGGCTACGCTACCGTCGCCGTCCGTCCTCAGCATTGGGAAGAATTGCAGCAATGGCACGAACACGCTCAAAAACATTATGGTGCAAGCCATTACCAGCTTTGGGATAAAGCCACGCTGAAGCAACAACTTGCCAGCGATATGTATCAAGGCGCGCAATTTGATCCTTTATCCGGTCACTTGCACCCGCTTAATTACACCCTAGGCATTGCCAAAGCGGCAGCCGATGCAGGCGCACAACTTTTTGAGCAATCCCCGATGACGCGTATCGAGCCATGCAATAACGGCTGGCTGGTTCATACACCTAATGGCAGCGTCGAGTGCAAAAACCTCGTTTATGCCGTCAATACTTATGCCGGTTTACACCCGAAATTCAAAGTATTGGAACAAAAAGCCATTGCAGTCAGCACCTTTATCATTGCCACCGAGCCTCTGGGTGAGCGTGCCAAAGACCTGATCCGTAACAATATGGCCATCTGCGACAACCGCCACGTCCTCGATTACTACCGCCTCAGCGCCGACGGCCGCCTGCTCTTCGGCGGCAAAGACAACGAGTTTATCGACGATCCAGACCGCATGACCGAACTCGTCCGCCAAGACATGTTGAAAGTTTTCCCGCAACTTGCCGATGTCAGAATCGAGCATTCTTGGGGAGGCGAATGCGACATTACGCGCAACCTCGTCCCACATTTCGGCCGCCTCGCCCCTACCGTTTTCTACGCCCAAGGCTATTCCGGACACGGCATGGCGATTACCGGCATTGCCGGCTTGGCAATTGCCGAGGCCATCATGGGAGATGAGGGCCGTCTGAAACCTTTTGAGCAACTGCGCCACAGCAACATCATTACCCAGCCTTTCCTGCGCAAACTCGGCTCTTTCCTCGGCTCAAAATACTATCAATGGAAAGACAGCCACTAAATCCAAGCAACAAACATATTTCAGACGGCGGCAGATTCAAGTAAAATTCAGGCCATCTGAAAGCTTAGATACGACAAAATTCAATCATTTATCAGCAAGGAAACCATCATGAGCAACCATCATAAACTCATCATCCTCGGCTCCGGCCCTGCCGGCTATACTGCCGCCGTGTATGCTGCCCGTGCCAACCTCAACCCTGTAATCATTACCGGCGTTGAGCAAGGCGGACAACTGATGACCACCACCGAAGTGGACAACTGGCCTGCCGATGCCGAAGGCGTACAAGGTCCGGAACTGATGGCTCGTTTCCAAGCTCATGCCGAACGCTTCGGTACTGAAATGATTTTTGACCAAATCCACACCGTTGATTTGCAAAACCGTCCGTTTACCCTCAAAGGCGATATGGGCGAATACACTTGCGATGCACTCATCGTTGCCACCGGCGCATCCGCCAAATATTTAGGTTTGCCAAGCGAAGAAACCTTTGCCGGAAAAGGCGTTTCCGCCTGTGCGACTTGCGATGGTTTCTTCTACAAAAAACAAGATGTTGCCGTAGTCGGCGGTGGCAATACCGCTGTGGGAGAAGCACTCTACCTTGCCAATATCGCCAACACCGTTACCCTGATTCACCGCCGCGATAGCTTCCGTGCCGAAAAAATCATGGTGGACAAACTGATGCAACGCGTCGAAGAAGGCAAAATCATCCTCAAGCTCAACAGCTCGGTTGATGAAATCTTGGGCGACGAAAGCGGCGTTACCGGTGCACGCCTGAAACACAATGACGGCAGTACTGAAGAAATCGCTGTAAAAGGCGTTTTCATCGCCATCGGCCACAAACCCAACACCGATATCTTCAAAGGTCAACTCGATATGGATGAAACCGGCTACCTGAAAACCAAAGGCGGTACCGGTGACAATGTCGGCGCAACCAATATCGAAGGCGTATGGGCGGCAGGCGACGTCAAAGACCATACCTACCGTCAAGCCATCACCAGCGCCGCTTCCGGCTGCCAAGCCGCGCTTGATGCCGAACGTTGGCTCGACCGCCACGGTGTATAAACCTCTAAGCTACGCCCTATTCTTTAAAACATAATCAAAAGGCCGTCTGAAATTTCAGACGGCCTATAATCTATCTGCCACACTAAATATTCATTTTAAAAGCAAATTTATATCAAATAAGTACTTTTGCTTTATAATAACGACAAATACCCAACAAACAGGGAACGAACATGAAAAAAACACTAATGACACTTATCCTTTGCGCACTGACTCCTGCCGCCCTGGCTGCCGATACTTACGGCTACCTGGCCATGTGGCAAAACCCAGCCAACAGCGATGAAGCGCTGCAAATCAAAACCACCAAAGAAAATGCCACCCAACTGGATGCGACAGCCGAACTCGAAACATTCTGCAAAGGCCAAGATGCCTTAGCCGGCATCGGTGCAGGCCAAGCAACAGGCTGCAAAACGGTTGTCCCTCTGCACAACACCTGTATCGCTGTTGCCTATCCTAAAGCCATGGGCAAATTGACTGCTCAAAACGTGGTAGCCATTACCTCCCCACGTTTCAAAACCGTGCATCAAATTGCCTTGAACCAATGTATCAAAAAATACGGCTCACAAGGACAATGTGCTTTAGAAACAGTCTATTGCACTTCCGAAACCTACTATCAAGGTACAGTCAAAACCCTTTGGGAAAAAATCAAATCCATTTAAGGCCGTCTGAAAATAAAACCGGCTTGCCCGATATTCTCCATATCACGGCAAGCCGGTTTTTTATTCTGGCTTTTATTTGCTGTTTTTTTCCAACAATTTGGCCACAACGCCTTCAGCCTGTTTCACCAAATCAGGGTTGGTTCGGAAGTGGTTTTCATCATTTAAAGAGTAGCTGACAGTAGAAACCGCATACTTCGTGCTTCGCAACACAAATACGCCTTTACGCAAGATTTCGTCATTGCCTTTGGTTTTGTAACGCAGATTATACGGGCAAGAAGAATCATACAGTTTGCCACGGTTGTCTGCGGTTACAATCGTGCTGCCAATGCCGCGTTTTGCCAAAGCTTTGGACAAAGCCTTGTCCAAATCATGCGGACGCACTTTTGCATTCTGAATGATGCAGACATGTTTGATGCTGGTCAGCTCTTCAGGTTTCAATACTCTTTGTTCCGTAGTAGAACACGCGCCCAGCAACAATACGGCTGAAGCCGCTGCTAAAATCATGGTTTTCATCTGTTTTCCTTTTTAAAATTTTCAAACAATAAATATTCAGACGGCCTTTACAAAAAGGCCGTCTGAAAAAATCAACGTACGTTTTTCATCAAACGTTGTTTCTCACGCTTCCAATCCGCTTCTTTCAGGCTTTGGCGTTTGTCATGCTGTTTCTTACCCTTGGCCAAACCGATTTCCACTTTGATTCTACCACGTGTGTAATGCAGGTTTAAGGGCACAATCGTATAACCGGCACGTTCGGTTTTACCGATTAACTTGTTGATTTCCGATTGTTTCAACAACAACTTACGCGGACGGACAGGGTCGGGTTTGACGTGTGTCGAGGCAGTGGGCAATGCGGTAATGTGGCAGCCCACCAAATAGAATGCGTCTTTTTTCCAGTAGATATAGCTTTCTTTTAATTGCACGCGTGCAGCGCGGATGGCTTTGACTTCCCATCCCTCCAATACTATACCGGCTTCGATTTGGTCTTCGATAAAGAAATCGTGAAAGGCTTTTTTATTATTGGCAATACTCATTGTGCTGATTCTTTACAAACTTTTCAGACGGCCTATTTTATCAGGCATGCTTAAAAAATAAAACGGCAAACGGTTTTGAAACGTTTATTCGCTTAAAACATGGCGGCGGTAAAAACGGTCGATATCAGCAATCGCTTTTTCATCTTCAGGGCGCAAATCCAGTTTCAAATCGGCAAGGCGGATTAAGATTTGGTCTTCACGCTCGGCAACGGCGCAGCTGACCTCGCCTTCGCTACGAAAATGACGGATAAGCTCGTCTAACTGGTTTAAAGCATTTTGATAAGATGAATTTTGATTCATAATTTTTAACTCGAACGCCCATAAAAAATGGCGGGAAACCCCGCCATGATTTTACGGCTTACGCCGCGCATTTGATTAAGCAGCTTGAATGTTAGCAGCTTGTTTGCCTTTAGGGCCGGTGGTTACGTCGAAAGATACGCGTTGACCTTCTTTCAGGGTTTTGAAACCATCCATGTTGATCGCTGAGAAGTGAGCGAACAAATCTTCGCCACCTTCATCAGGAGTGATGAAACCAAAACCTTTAGCGTCGTTAAACCATTTTACGATACCGGTTGCCATTAGAAACTTCCTATACTTAAAAATTAACAAAATCAGCAAAACAAGGCATACAGCAAACTAAAACGTTCAGCGTTTCTCCCACGTATCACATACGCGGTCGAGTGCCAACTTCTGCTTAACCGTCTTTTTACATTTGTTAAGACAAAACGTCAAGCTATGTTTTCAAAAAAGTGGGAAAATAGAAAAAAATTGCCGAAATACAACAGAAAACTGTTTACACTCTAAAACAGGCCGTCTGAAAACTGAAACCTAAGCTTATGAACCATCCGAATACCGACCACCAATCCGATACCCTGCTCAGCGATATCAACACACAGCCGCCGAAACGTTACGGCGTATTTTTATTGAACGACGATTACACCACCATGGAATTTGTCGTCGAAATCCTGACCGAAGTCTTTATGCTTACACAGGAACAGGCAGTGGCCGTCATGTTGCTGGTGCACCACGAAGGCAAAGGCCTGTGCGGCACCTACACGCGCGATATTGCGCAGACCAAGCAACATCAGGTCATGGAACGTGCCAAAGCTGAAGGGCATCCGCTCAAATGTATAGTCGAAGAGGTTTAAATCATGCTTTCACCCGAATTGGAACACATCCTGCAACTGCTCTACCGTGAAGCACGCAACGCCCGTTATGAGTTTATCAGCTTGGAACACCTGCTTTTGGTGTTGATAGAAGAAGATGCGGCTGTGCCGAACGTCTTGAAACTGTGTGGTGCGGATTTGAAAGTCCTGTCCGAGCAGCTTGCGGCCAGCGTTGCAGAAAATACACCGCAAATTCCCGATCATCTTCTGGATACGGTCGAAACCCAGCCGACATTGGGCTTCCAACGCGTCATCCAACGGGCAATGGTGCATACCCAGTCTGCCGGCAAAGCCGCAGTAGAGCCTTTGGATATTTTGGTTGCCATGATGAGCGAATCTGAAAGCCATGCCGTTTATTTCCTCAAATTGCAATCCATTACACGCTTTGAAGTCTTGCGTTGCATTGCCCATGGCTCGCCTGATGACGAAGACTGCAATGATTCAGACGGCCTGGGACGCGAGGGCGAAGAAGCGGAACAGAAAACCGGCTCTCTTTCCGACTACACCGTCAACCTCAACGCCGAAGTCAAAGCCGGCCGTATCGACCCTTTGATTGGTCGCAAACACGAAATGGAAAGGCTGGTACAAATCCTGTGCCGCCGCCGCAAAAACAATCCGCTTTTGGTCGGCGAGGCTGGTGTGGGCAAAACCGCGCTGGCGGAAGGCTTAGCACACCAAATCGTCAACGGCGATATTCCCGACGTGCTGAAAGAAGCCGAAGTATACGCACTGGATATGGGTTCGCTTTTGGCGGGCACGAAATACCGCGGCGACTTTGAAGCACGGGTCAAATCCGTCTTGAAACAGCTCGAAAAAATCCCGCACGCCATTTTATTCATCGACGAAATCCACACCATCATCGGCGCGGGCAGCACCAGCGGTGGCACAATGGATGCGTCTAACCTGCTCAAACCTGCGCTGGCAAAAGGCTCGCTGCGCTGCATCGGTGCGACCACTTATGACGAATACCGTACCATTTTCGACAAAGACCACGCCTTAAGCCGCCGTTTCCAAAAAATTGACGTGGTCGAGCCTACCATTTCCGAAACCGTACAAATCCTGCGCGGCTTGAAACCGATGTTTGAAGATTTCCACCAAGTCCGCTATACGCAAGGCGCACTTGAAGCCGCAGCCGAACTTTCCGCCCGCTACATCAACGAACGTTTCCTGCCCGACAAAGCCATCGACGTAATGGATGAAGCAGGCGCGGCGCAACGGATTTTGCCCAAATCCAAACAGAAAAAAGTCATCGGCAAAGCGCAAATCGAAACCGTCATCGCCAAAGTTGCGCGGATTCCCGAAAAAACCGTGTCGCACGACGACAAACAAGTGTTGCAATTCCTCGGCCGTGATTTGAAAAACATGGTTTACGGTCAGGAAAACGCCATTGACGCGCTGGTTGCCGCCGTCAAAATGTCGCGCTCTGGCCTCGCCCTGCCCGACAAACCGATAGGCAGTTTCCTCTTCTCCGGCCCAACCGGCGTCGGCAAAACCGAAGTCGCCAAACAGCTTGCCTACTCGATGGGCGTACCGCTGCAACGCTTTGATATGTCCGAATACATGGAACGCCACGCCGTATCGCGCCTCATCGGCGCACCACCAGGCTACGTCGGCTTTGAACAAGGCGGCCTTTTGACCGAAGCCGTCAACAAGCAGCCGCATTGCGTGTTGCTCTTGGACGAAATCGAAAAAGCCCACCCCGACATTTTCAACGTCCTCCTGCAAGTCATGGACGCAGGCAAACTGACCGACAACAACGGCAAGAGTGCCGACTTCCGCAACGTCATCCTGATTATGACCACCAACGCAGGCGCGGAAAGCCTCAGCCGACCCAACCTCGGCTTTACCGCCAAACGCGAGCGCGGCGACGAAATGCAGGCAATCAACAAACTCTTCACGCCCGAGTTCCGCAACCGCTTGGACGCGATTATCCCATTTGCGCCCTTGTCCGAACCCATTATCGTCAAAGTCGTGGACAAATTCCTGCTCCAGCTCGAACACCAGCTCCTCGACAAAAAAGTCGAAGCCGAATTCACACCGGCATTGCGCAAATATCTGGCGGAAAAAGGTTTCGACCCGCAAATGGGCGCACGCCCGATGAACCGCCTGATCCAGGAAAAAATCCGCAAACCGCTCGCCGACGAACTTCTGTTCGGCAAACTCACCGAAGGTGGCTTTGTGCTGATAGACTGGGATGCAGCAAAAGAAAAAGCCGTGTTGAAGTTTAAGAAAAGCAAGGTCAAACCTGAAACAGAAACTGTTTAACCGACTGAAAAATAAAAGGCCGTCTGAAATTTCAGACGGCCTTTTTATCCCAATCAAAAATCTGATTTACAAAACAGATTTAACAGTGGCAACCACATTGTCTACGGTAAAGCCGAATTCTTTGAACAGCAAATCAGCAGGTGCAGACTCGCCGAAGCGGTTGATACCGACCACGGCGCCGTTCAAACCGACGTATTTATACCAACCGTCGGCATGTCCGGCTTCTATGGCTACGCGTGGCAAACCTTCCGGCAGAACAGCGGCTTTATAGGCGGCATCTTGACGGTCGAATACATTGGTAGAAGGCATGGAAACAACGCGTACGGCAATACCTTGTTCTGCCAATACTTTTTGCGCTTCCAGAGCCAATTCAACTTCAGAACCGGTAGCAATTACAACAGCTTGTGCATTGCCTTGAGCTTCACTGATGACGTAGCCACCGCGTTTGATGTCGTTCAGCTGTTGTTCATCACGCGCTTGGAATTTCAGGTTTTGACGGCTGAAAATCAAGCTGGACGGATGATCGGCAGCTTTAACGGCTTCAGCCCACGCCACCAAAGATTCAACGGTATCGCATGGACGCCATACATCCATATTTGGAATTAGGCGCAGAGTGGCAGTTTGCTCGATAGGTTGGTGGGTAGGACCATCTTCGCCCAAACCAATGGAATCGTGAGTGAACACAAATACAGGGTTGATTTTCATCAGCGACGCCATACGCAAAGCATTACGCTCGTATTCGCTGAACATCAGGAAAGTCGCGCCGAATGGTTTAACACCGCCATGCAGGGTAAGGCCGTTCATGATTGCGCCCATGCCGAACTCGCGAACGCCGTAGTGAATATAGTTGCCGCCGTGTTCGCGGGTAACGGAAACGCTGTTTGACCAGTCAGTCAGGTTGGACGGGGTCAAGTCTGCAGAACCGCCCACCAATTCAGGCAGCTCTTTTGCCAAGATTTCGATGCTGTTTTGGCTGGCTTTACGGGTGGCGATGGTTTCTGCTTTGGCGCACACTTCTTTCAATGCGGCTTGAACGTAAGCATCGAAGTTTTCAGGCAGTTTTTTATCCATGCGACGCACAAATTCTGCGGCTTCGGCAGGATATTTGGCTTGATATTGAGCGAAGAGTTCGTTCCATTCGGCCTCAAGTTTCGCGCCTTTTTCTTTTGCATCCCATGCAGCATAGATCTCTTGAGGGATTTCAAACGCAGGATAAGCCCAACCCAAATGTTTGCGCGTGGCTTCGATCTCGTCCGCACCCAAAGGCGCACCGTGGGTTTTGTGGCTGCCTTCTTTGTTAGCACTGCCTTTACCGATTAAGGTTTTGCAGCAAATCAGGGAAGGTTTGCCGGTTTCGGCGCGGGCGGCTTCAATGGCCGTCTGAATGGCATCGGTATCATGACCGTTTACATTTGGAATCACCTGCCAGCCGTAGCTTTCAAAACGTTGCGGGATGTTTTCGGTAAACCAACCGTCCACTTTACCGTCAATGGAAATATTGTTGTCATCATATAAAACAATCAGTTTGCCCAAACCTAAAGTGCCGGCAAGCGAGCAGGCTTCGTGCGATACGCCTTCCATCATACAACCGTCGCCCATGAAGACGTAGGTGTGGTGGTCAACGATGTTCAAACCGTCTTTATTAAATTCGGCAGCCAAGATTTTTTCGGCTAAAGCCATGCCCACTGCGTTGGCAATACCTTGTCCCAATGGACCGGTCGTGGTTTCCACGCCGTCGGTGTAGCCATATTCAGGATGGCCGGGGGTTTTACTGTGCAGTTGGCGGAAATTTTTCAGATCATCAATAGAAACGTTGTAGCCGGTCAGGTGCAACAGGCTGTAAAGAATCATGGAAGCATGACCATTGGAGAGGACAAAACGGTCGCGGTTGTAGAATTTCGGGTTGGCCGGATTATGATTGAGGAACTTCGTCCACAACACTTCTGCCATTTCCGCCATACCCATAGGCGCACCCGGGTGGCCTGAGTTGGCTTTTTGTACGGCATCGACTGAGAGGAAACGGATTGCGTTTGCCAGTTGAGACATGGTTTGACCTTCCTTGGACAAGATTGGAAATATGAAAAAAGGTGTACCGATTATCGCCTGAATCAGCCGTGCTTTCAAGGATAGCTTTTGATATTCGCTTTGTCAGACGGCCTGTTTCCACTCGGTTACCCGAAACGGACGGGACAGATGATATTAACTGTTATTTCGTTTTGAAACAGTGCTTTATATATTTTTATCGTGTAAATAGCAAATCACTATAAGTTTGCACACATGCCGAACCATAAACCTTTGAATACTGCCCTTTTCAGACGGCCCTACATCAAACGGCCGCAAGGAATCCATCGTTAATACGAAGTCCCTCTTTTGCTTTGAATAGAGTCAAATGTTATGATTTGTATGCACGCGAAAGGCCGTCTGAAAATATCCACATCAAACTACTACCATGACAACAGGCTTGTGTGCACTTCATCAAGGAACACTGAAATGTCACCAGAAAACCAAGCTGAAAATACCACACCCTCAACAGAAAAAACAGCAAAAGCCACTCCGCCCAAACCTTCCAAACCTAAATCCAGCGTGATTCAAATCCATCCTGAAGGCGAACGCATCCATCCTAAAAAGGCGGAAGGACGCTTTGCCAAACTGCGTATCGCCGCAGTATTGGCGACCCAGTTTGTATTTTACGTTATTCCATGGTTCAACTGGAGCGGCCGTCAGGCGGTTTTATTCAATATCCCTGACCGTCATTTCTTCATTTTCGGACTGTCGCTGGGTATGGGCGATTTGATTTACCTTGCCTTACTGCTGATGATTTGCGCATTCGGATTGTTTTGGTGGACAACCATTGCCGGTCGTTTGTGGTGCGGCTATTCATGCCCGCAAACGGTTTACACCGAAATTATGCTGTGGATTGACAACTTGGTCGAAGGCGATAGAAACAAACGCCTAAAACTGGAAAAATCGCCTTGGAACTTTACTAAAATTCGCATTAAGGCCACCAAATACCTGCTGATTTTCCTTGTCTGCGCATGGACAGGTATCACTTTTGCAGGCTGGTTTATCCCGATCCGCCAATTTGTTCCCGATTTATTCACCGGAGCAGCAGGCGGCGGCGCAATGTTTGCCGCAGCATTTTACGGATTCATGACTTTCTTCTTCGCCCACATCATGCGCGAAAAAGTGTGTCTGCATATGTGTCCGTATGCACGTTTCCAAAGTGCAATGTTTGACAAAGACACGCTGATTATTTCTTACGATACCGAACGCGGCGAACCGCGCGGCGCACGCAAGAAAACCGCCAACAAAGAAGACAGCGGCTTGGGCGACTGCATCAACTGCACCATGTGCGTGCAAGTCTGCCCCGTCGGTATCGACATCCGCGACGGTTTGCAATACCAATGTATCGGCTGCGCGGCGTGTATCGATGCCTGCGACGAAATCATGGACAAAATGGGCTACGAGCGCGGCTTGATCCGTTATACAACCGAAGGCGCGTTGGAACACGAATACCCTGAAAGCGACATCAAAAAACGCTTGAAACGTCCGCGCGTAGCTGGTTATGGCGCAGTACTCCTGGTGGTCATCATCGCCTTCCTGGTCGGCATTTCCACCCGAAAAATGGTCGAAGTCGATATCCTGAAAGACCGTGGTGTCATGGTTCGCGAAAACAGCCAAGGCTGGTTGGAAAATGCCTATAACCTGCGTATTATCAACAATAGTGAAAACGAACAACTGATGACCGCAACCGTCAAAGGCTTTGACGAAATCGCGCTGACCGGCCTGCCTGAAAACGGTATTAAAATTGCGCCGCGGGAAACCGTTACCATCCCAGTACAGGTATCTACCATTCCCGAATACGCCGACAAAGGCAGCCATCCGATTGAATTTACCTTTATCTATCGCGAGACCGGCTCTGCCGACTCCAAACCGACTACTTTAGAAGAAAAAGCAACCTTTATCGGAGAATAAACGGTGTCCCCACAACCCAAAATCAAACCTTGGTACAAACATATTTGGCCCTGGGTGCTGATGGCAGGCCCCATCTTCGTCGTTATCGCCAGCGTTTCCATGTTCTTCGTCGCAAAAGAACACACGACAGACTTGGTGTCTGACGATTACTACAAAGACGGCAAACACATCGAAATCCAACTTCACCGTGATGAAGAAGCCGTTAAACGGCAAATTCAAGTGCAGGTCTTAATCAGTCCGGATATGAATGCCGCCAAAGTATTCGTCAGCGGACAATTCGATACCAAACAGCCATTAAACCTATTGTTGATGCACCCGACGCGCAAAGCCGATGACCAAACCGTCAAGCTGCGCGCCGTAACAGCCGAACCACAAAACGGCCGCATGGAATACGAAGCCGTCTTTAAACCTTTACGCCCAACCAATCATTGGTACTTACGCGTTGAAGATGCCTCAGGCGTATGGCGTGTTGAAAACAAATGGATAGTCAGCCAAGGCAATGCAGTCAATCTGACGCCTATGGACAAATTGTTCGACAACGGCAAACAAGCCGCTTCAACAGAACAATAAATCCCGACCCAGGCCGTCTGAAACCTTTCAGACGGCCTGAAATCTTCATACCCTCTTATATTCCCTTCCAAATATGATTTTTTCCGATTGGCGCAGACTGACCGAAAATGAAGTCCGTATGGCAAAACAAGTTTTTGCGGACAGCATAGACTTCCACCACATCAAAATATATCGCGGCATTCCACTTATACCCAACGCCAATACCGCCATTGCGCCCAATGGAAACATATACTTTCCTCGTAAACACTGCCCTGATGATTTCACTCAAGCCGGCATCGCCTACAAAATCTGGCTGATTCATGAGCTGACACATGTCTGGCAACACCAGCGCGGTCACAAAGTTTGGCTTTCCGGCCTATTCATCATGCTCAAAGGCGGATACAGAAAACGCAAAGCTTACGCCTACCCTATCCCCTTACCCCACATCAACCAATTAAATATCGAACAGCAGGCAGACCTTATTGCTCACTATTTCGCAGCTACTTTTCTACCCAAAAACATTTACACCCCGCAACAGCCTATTTTTCAGACGGCCTTAGCAGATTTTCTTCACAACCCACACGACAAAAATCTATGCCCAAGATACTTGTCGGCAAAAAAACAACACTTCAAAAAGCAGAGTGAACAAATAAGCTATAATGAACAACCCGACACATCATCCAAAAGATCCCAAACCATGCCTTGGAACATACCTATTTTACTTACCTGGATGCGCGTCCTATTAATCCCCGTGTTCACCATCCTATTCTATTTACCGAACACATGGATTCAACCACAAACCGTCAACTGGACAGCCGCTATCATCTTTGCACTTGCAGCTATTACAGACTGGTTCGACGGCTTTTTAGCACGCCGCTGGAAACAAACCTCCGACTTCGGTGCATTCCTCGACCCCGTTGCCGACAAGCTCATGGTTGCCGTTGCCCTGCTCCTGCTCGTCAGCCTTGGCAGAACATATGCCATCTTCGCCATGATTATTATCGGCCGGGAAATCACCATTTCCGCCTTGCGCGAATGGATGGCACAAATGGGCAAACGCGGCAGCGTTGCAGTGGCCACTATCGGCAAATTCAAAACCACCGCCCAAATGATCGCCATCTTCCTTTTGCTTATCGGCACAGACAAATATAACGATCCTTTCTATCTCATTGGTAACATATTGATGTTTATAGCATCTGTATTGACCATCTGGTCCATGTGCTACTACCTGAAAATGGCATGGAAAGAATTCAAATAAATTTTTAAAAAAAATAAAAACAAAATACTTGACGCACGCGATTAAATCCATAATAATTGCGTCTTCTTCGATATACGAAGCAACAAACTATCAGAGCGGGAATAGCTCAGTTGGTAGAGCGCAACCTTGCCAAGGTTGAGGTCGCGAGTTCGAGACTCGTTTCCCGCTCCATTCTGATTACTTGTTGATTGTTCTTTTTCAATATGCGGGAATAGCTCAGTTGGTAGAGCGCAACCTTGCCAAGGTTGAGGTCGCGAGTTCGAGACTCGTTTCCCGCTCCAG
>NZ_JBQCUY010000001.1:54318-393646 GCF_051962805.1 Neisseria sp. P0008.S002
GGAATAGCTCAGTTGGTAGAGCGCAACCTTGCCAAGGTTGAGGTCGCGAGTTCGAGACTCGTTTCCCGCTCCAGTTTCATACTACAACACTCAAACGTAGTTTTGGCGAGATAGCAAAGTGGTTATGCAGCGGATTGCAAATCCGTCTACGCCGGTTCGATTCCGACTCTCGCCTCCATCCCTTTCATGGCGGGGTGGCAGAGTGTTTATGCTATAAGGGGTGCAACCCTTATACAGGCCGGTTCAAATCCGCGCCCCCGCCTCCAATTTCTCAATTTACTGTCTACGCCCGGGTGGTGAAATAGGTAGACACAACGGACTTAAAATCCGTCGGCCCTAAACCGGCCGTGCCGGTTCGATTCCGGCTCCGGGCACCAATAAATATCTGAATTTATTGAAAAACCTAATATTCTAAATTTCTAATTGACAGCTTATTTGTAAGGCTGTCTTTTTTGTTTGTGCCTGATTTGTATCTAACTTGCGCCATTTGCGTCAAATGTGACAAGCTCGTGCAAAGGTCTCAGGCTATGACAACGAGGAAGACCGGTAGCATCTGGTAATCATCGTTTGCTGGACGGCATTATGCGCAAAGCCCACCGCAACCGTCCGCTGATGGAAGCGTAAACCAAACGTAACCGACATCTATCGAAGACCCGTTATGTGGTCGAACAAAGCTTCGGTACGCTGCACCGTAAGTCCCGCTACACTCGGGTAGCCTATTTCGGTCTGATTAAAGTGAGTGCATAAAGCCATCTGAAGGCAATGTGTTTAAACCTGTTGAAAGCAGCTAACAGGCTAAGTGCGCCTGTTGTTACCTAAAAGGCGGCCCGGATGCCTGATTATCAGGTATCTGGGGAGAGTAAAGAGGGGGGTTTGAGTAGAATCAGTGGGTACTTGGAACGAAAACAGTCGAAAATCTATGTTTGGATTTCGGCTGCTGGAAGGAAAAGGAATTTTGCAAAGGTCTCATTTTAAAATTTCCCAAAATGATAAGGCCATCTGAAAATCCTTTTTCAGACGACCTTATCATTCAAATCAGAAGGACTTAAACCAATTTCTCCAGCATCCATTTAACGTAACGGCTGACGCCTTGTTTTACATCCAAGAATTCTTCTTTATACCCAGCTTCGCGCAGCTTGGTAATATCCGCTTGAGTAAAGCTCTGATATTTGCCTTTGAGTGCATCTGGGAATGGAATATAACGGATAAGTTCTTCTTCAACCAACTCTTTCAAACTCATTTCAGGCTTGCCTTCGGCCGCACGACAAGCGTTGACGGTTGCGGCGGCAAGTTCGTTAAACTGTTGGCTACGACCTGTACCGAGGTTAAAGATACCTGAAAGCTCAGGATGATCGAAGAAGTAAAGGTTAACTTTGGCAACATCTTCTACGCTGACAAAATCGCGTGTTTGCTCACCATTACCGTAGCCGTCATTGGCGCCAAACAGATTAACATAACCATGCTCGCGGTATTGGTGGAAATGATGGAAGGCGACGGATGCCATACGGCCTTTGTGTTGCTCCTGCTGTCCATATACGTTGAAGTAGCGGAAGCCAACGACTTGGGCGGTCAGGCCTTCTTTCATGCGGCGGCGCAATACTTGGTCAAACAAGAATTTAGAGTAGCCATATACATTGAGCGGTTTTTCCAGTTCGCGCTCTTCGCGGAAGATTTCGCCCTTGCCGTACACTGCGGCGCTGGAAGCATAAAGGAACGGAATGCGTTCATCCTGACACCAGTCCAAGAGATCAAGTGTGTACTGGTAGTTGTTGTCCATCATGTAAAGGCCGTCATGATTCATGGTATCAGAACATGCGCCTTGGTGGAAAACGGCTTCGATATCGTCGTAAGGCAGAAGATGGCCGCGCACTTGACGGATAAATTCGTGTTTATCGAGATAATGGGCAATTTCACACTCGGCAAGGTTTTTAAATTTTTCGCCTTTGCTCAAATTGTCGACGGCAACAATGTCGGTAATACCGCGCTGGTTAAGTGCTTTGACGATGTTGCTGCCAATAAAGCCGGCCGCGCCTGTTACGATAATGGTCATAATGAATTTCCTTTATTTTGATTTTTCAGACGGCCTTGAAGAAATCATGCTGTCTAAAAATAAAAACTTGTCTGTCTGGATTATTTTCCAACTCTATTTTCAGACGGCCTTTAGATTTTAAGGCCGTCTGAAACCGCAATTATTGCTCTTCCAATGCCTTAGTCAATTCGGCAAACGAGCAAACCGCTGTACCAAGTTTTGCCACGACAACACCTGCCGCAGTATTGGCAAGGTGCATCGCTTCGGGCATGGTATAACCAGCGGCCAAACCCAAGCCCACTCCGGCAATAACGGTATCGCCTGCACCCGATACATCATAGACTTCTTGGGCCCGTGTAGGCTGATAAATCGGCTCGCCCTCATTGAACAGGGTCATACCCTCTTCACTTCGGGTCAGCAAAATCGCGGTCAAATCAAGATGACGGCGCAGGTTTTGGGCTTTTTCAGTCAAATCATTTTCGTTTTTCCAGCTACCCACCACTTCTTTCAACTCTGCACGGTTAGGCGTAATCAGCGTAGCGCCGGCATATTTTTCGTAATCATCGCCTTTGGGGTCGATTAAAACAGGTTTACCGGCCTGTTTCGCCCAATCGATCATATCGGAAATATGCGACAGGCCGCCCTTGCCGTAATCTGAAAAAATAATGGCATCGTATTCAGGCAACACTTCGCAATATTGATGCTTGATTTGTTCCAACACTTCACGATGAGGCGATTCTTCAAAATCAAGTCGGATAAGCTGCTGATTACGGGCAACAACGCGCAATTTGACAGTAGTCGCAATTTGCTTGTCGCGCATCAGATAGGAAGCAACGCCGTCTTGCATCATCAATGCGTCCAACGCATCTGCAGCTTCATCATCGCCAGTCACGGACAACAGCCCTACTTTGCCGCCCAATGAAGCGATATTGCGCGC
Organism: Neisseria sp. P0008.S002; assembly: GCF_051962805.1. Classification (NCBI taxonomy): domain Bacteria; kingdom Pseudomonadati; phylum Pseudomonadota; class Betaproteobacteria; order Neisseriales; family Neisseriaceae; genus Neisseria; species Neisseria sp. P0008.S002. Next base: position 57,285 of record NZ_JBQCUY010000001.1, read on the forward strand.
AACGTTTGCCGCCCCGCCCGCCCGCTGGTCGATACGGGCGATTTTCGCCACCGGCACAGGGGCTTCAGGAGAAATGCGGGACACATCGCCAAACCAATAACGGTCGAGCATCACATCGCCGACAACAAGGACTTTGGCTTGTGCAAAACGGGATTTGAGGGTTTCTTGTTGGAACTTGGTTACCATACTGGCTCCATTAAAATCTCTGTGTAAGGCTTGTTATCGGTTTATTGATCTAACAGCCTAAAAATATCTTGAGGCTCATATACCTGCATATGGTTTTTCGAGTACGACGCCTGTTCATGAGATGACAACAACGCTGCTTTCAGCATGGCTTGCGCCAATTTTTCGACAGCAAGTGGACGTTGGTTTTTCAGCATGCCGATGCGGTTGAGTACGCGAAAAATCCGTTCTGCTATTTTTTCGCCCAAGCGGTCGCTGTTCGGACGAATCAGCAATGGCGGGCGGAAAATAATAAGGTGAGGAAAATTCAAAGCGATAATTGCTTGCTCCAATTCGCCCTTCATCCGTTGATAAAACAGGCGCGAAGCAGAATTTGCACCGGAAGCGGAAATCAAAACCAAAGTATTGACGCCGTTTTCTCGTGCGGCTTTGGCAAATTCAAGATTTGCCTCATAATCAATTGCCCATTGCGCTTCTTTACTTCCTGCTGCTTTCAGGGTTGTTCCCAAGCAGGCAAACAATCATCCTGTACTTCATCGCGCCAATCATCAGGCTGAGAAAAATCAATCTGATGGCTATTTAGCTTTTGGTGGGTAAAATCAGGATGTCTGCGACCGAAGCAGTCGATAGACTCAACCTCTGAACTGGTTGCAAGTAAAGGCAACAAGGATTTTCCTGTTGCGCCTGTCGCACCAATCACAATCGTCTTCATACTTCAGACGGCCTTAAGCGTTGGCTACTCGATTGACTTCACGCAATACGGCTACCGGATCGGCAGCTTTGGTTACCGGACGGCCCATTACCAAATAGGTTGAACCGGCAGCCAATGCTTCGGCCGGTGTCATAATACGGCGTTGGTCGTCATTATTGCCTGCAACGTCCAAGCGGATACCTGGTGTGACCAAGACAAAATCCTGTCCCAATTCACGACGCAATGGTGCGGCTTCTTGAGCGGAACATACCACGCCGTCCAAGCCTGAACTTTGCGCCAGTTTCGCCAAGCGGATGACTTGTTCTTCAGGGGCGATGTTCAAACCGATTTCGGACAAGTCGCTTTGTTCCATGCTAGTCAACACGGTTACGCCGATTAGGAGCGGCTTGGTTTGATATCCGGCAACGGCTTCTGCTGCAGCTTCCATCATGCGGCGGCCACCGGAGGCGTGCATATCGACCATCCAAACGCCCATATCGGCAGCAACTTTACAGGCCTGAGCAACTGTGTGGGGAATATCGTGGTATTTCAAATCGAGGAAAAGTTTGAAACCTTGATTGATTAAGCTTTCTGCCAAATTACGGCCGGTTGCGGTAAACAGCTCTTTGCCGATTTTGATTTGACACAATGCCGGGTCAAGATTGCGGACAAATCCGAGCGTATCTTTTTCGTTGGCAAAATCAAGGGCGACGATAACGGGAGTACGTTGTTGCTGAGTTTGGAAGTCGGAGATCAAGGGATTCATAAGATGCCTGCGGAAACGGTTATAGCTTCGATTTTAACAGCTTTTGTACACAAAAGGCCGTCTGAAAATATTTTTTCAGACGGCCTCATGATTTTACTTCAGCAAAACTTATTTGCCCAAACCTTTCAATACTTCGGCTTTCACGGCTTCTACTGCTTGGGTGCCGTCGACTTTGATGTATTTAGGCGCGTGTTCGCCTTCCAGTTTGCTGTAGAAATCAACCAGAACTTCGGTTTGCTCGTGGTAAACGGCAAGGCGTTTTTTCACGGTTTCTTCTTTGTCGTCGTCGCGTTGAATCAAATCTTCGCCGGTTACGTCGTCTTTGCCTTCAACTTTAGGCGGATTGTAGGTAACGTGGTAAGTACGGCCGGAAGCCAAATGCACGCGGCGGCCGCTCATGCGGTCGACAATCACGCTGTCGGGTACGTCGATTTCAACAACCGCGTCCAAATCCACACCAGCTTCAACCATCGCTTCGGCTTGTGCCAATGTGCGTGGGAAACCGTCAAACAGGAAACCGTTTTTGCAGTCGTCTTGGGCAATACGCTCTTTGACCATGCCGATAATGATGTCGTCGCGTACCAAACCGCCTTCATCAATGATTTTTTTTGCTTCCAAACCCAGCGGAGTGCCTGCTTTGATGGCAGCACGGAGCATATCGCCGGTAGAGATTTGAGGAATGCCGAATGCAGCAGTGATGAATTGAGCCTGTGTGCCTTTGCCGGCGCCTGGTGCGCCCAACAATAATACTTTCATGATGAGTCCTTCTTGGTTTATGGATTTGATGTTTGTTTAATTCTACACGCCTTGCGTTTATCGTTCAAAACTTCAGACGGCCTGCTCTGAGCCAAAGTGCTGCCACGCATCATCGCGCATTTCGATAAACCAGCTGTCTTCGGGGAAGCGTTCCAATGCGTCTTTCAACGTGGAAAGTAGGTTTTGGGACAAGGCTTTTGCCAAATATTCTTCCTCGTTGGCTTCTGCCGCTTTATCCGGCTGTTGCGCTAAACCGAGGGCGCGTGTCCGATGGCCGTGTGCCAGATAGTTGAGCGCAATCACTTTTTGTGCCCAAAGCTGGGGAATATCGGGGCTTTCCTGCAACAACACCGATAAAATCGATACGGCGACCGCCAACCGTCCGCCGGTCATGCGCAAATCTAAGGATTGGTTGGGCGGCAGGGTGCTGAGCATTTCTGCCATGCGAAACCAAAATTCGCCGCTGGCCTCGTCGGGCGCGGCCACTTTCAACATTTCGTAGTTGAACTCTTGATCGTCGTCTTTGACCAGCAAAGCGACATCGGCAAGCAGTTTTTGTTCGTCACGGCTCAAATGGCGTAAATCATTCATGTTTTTTCCTTTCAGACGGCCTCGAACACAGCCCTTACCCTGTCCAAATCTTCCTGTGTATCCACGCCGGCGGCTGGCGCTTCTTGGGCAATTTCAACAGCAATCGGATAACCGTGCCACAGGACGCGCAATTGTTCCAGAGATTCAATGGTTTCCAAAGGAGAAACTTCCATTTCGGAATAGCGTTGCAGGAAACCTGCACGATAGGCATAAATGCCGATGTGGCGCAAGACAGCTGTTTCTGAAGGCAATTCACGTTTTTCAGAGCGCATCACATCGCGTGGATAAGGAATCGGGGCGCGGCTGAAATAGATGGCGTTGCGGTTTTTGTCGAGGACGGCTTTGACAACGTTAGGATTCATAAACTCGTCAAAATCGTGCAATTCGTGGGCGGCGGTCGCCATTTGCACATTGTTTTCAACCAAAACTTCAGCCGTACGGTTGATGAGTTCGGGATCGATTAAAGGCTCGTCGCCTTGTACGTTCACAACAATCAGATGCTGCGGCAGTTTCAGCGTATTGGCCGCTTCGGCAAGACGCGTTGTACCGCTTTCGTGTTGATTAGAAGTCATGACCACTTCGACACCGTGCGCCTGACAGGCCGTCTGAATATCAGGATGGTCGGTGGCAACGACAACATGCGCGGCCTTGCTTTTCGCTGCTTGTTCGGCAACACGTACAACCATCGGTTTACCGTGAATATCGGCCAAAGCCTTGCCCGGCAGACGTGAAGAATCCAACCGCGCCGGAATCAATACGACAAATTCGGTCATGCTTTCAGTTCCTCTTCGCTCAACGCTCGTGCTTCGTTTTCCAGCATATAAGGGATGCCGTCACGAATCGGATAAGCCAGCTTTGCCTGACGGCTCCACAATTCCTGTTTGTCTTGATGGTATTCGAGTTTGCCTTTGGTAACAGGACAAACAAGGATGTCTAAGAATTTTTTTTCCATGGGGTTACTTTCTGGTTTGGTGGTTTTAGCGAAAATCACTTTGCTCGTTTTGGCGAAACTTGCTGCACTCGTTTTCAGACGGCCTCAAGCGGCATTATTTTTTCCGTGCCGTTTTCTTCGTTTGCTGTGTACAAGCTTGGTCAGGATTTTTGCCATTGCACATGATCTGACGGATTTCACGGGCTAAGTTTGCGTTTTGACTGGATTTTTCGTATTTTTCGGTGATGATACTCAATATTGGGGTCATTGTTGCTTCAAGATAGCGTGGAGTTTTAGCGAGTATTGATTGACCCACTGCAGTGCCGTAAAAGTCAATCAATGCGTTGACTTCTTCCTGAGTATAAACCGTCTTTATGCCTTCCAAAGCCGCTTTATGCAACTGGGCACGCACTTGCGGTGTATTGATTTCAGCAATCAATTGAGTTGTATATTTTTTCAAGACTGCTTCCAACTGAGGACGTTTGTCTTCCGGCGCATCTTTCCAAAGATTCTGTACATTCGGATCAGAAAGCACAATACCTCCAACGCTTTGGAGAGACTGGTCTAACAGAGCATCCATCTTCTGCACCTCAAACAAACGCTCCAGCGACGCATCACTGGGCGGCGCGGCAAACGCATTGGCACACAATGCCAGCGCAGCGAAGGGTAATAATAAGGTTTTCAGCTTCATCTTTTTCTACCTTTCAACAAAAAATAAATATTTTCAGATAGTCGGAAAATTATTTGGCACACTTCGGCAAATGTTTGTTGCCTTCGCATAAAATACCATGTGTTTGCTCCTCAAAAGCAGGCGTATATTTATCGCTTGCATTGAGGTAGTTTTGACTCATGGTTTTGTGGATAATCTCATCACTCAGCTTATCGAAATGCTTAATTTTCTCGAGCGCAGACTTACCGGCACCATGCCCAAATGCTTCAGTCATCTTTTCTATATCCGATTGGCTCAACATATCCTCAAGATTTCCACCATGCTGTTGGAAACTTCTTATCTTTTTCAAAATATTTTTTCCCTGAGCCGAAGAGAAAAAACGGTTGGTTACATCCACTTCTTCTTGTGTGAATACTTTCTGTACGGCACGCTTTTCTTCATCCAACCATTGTTTTTTCAACTCAGGGCGGCTCAAATCGTCTTGCATGTTTTTCATATAACGGCTGATGACCGCCTTCATCTGCGCTTTTTGAGCTTTGGGCGTCATCGTTAACAAGCGTTCATTGTCCTCTTTATTCACCATCTCTAAAGAACGTTGTACTTTCTCGCTATAATTACTGCTTATCCCTTGAATTTCCAACCATTTCATTGCAGATTCATCACTTGGTTTAGCAGCTAAGCTTTGAGTGGATACAAATAAAGCTGCGCAAGCGACCAACAAATATTTTAACTTCATGATTTACTCCTATTGCGTAGTTTGAAGATCATCTTTAAAACATCTGTGAAACATCTATAAGCATTTAGATTGAAACATTCGCGGATACAAACGCCGCCAAGTCCGGCTCAATTATCGCATAAACAGGCAAGACCCACACATGATTCAAACCGTGGCCGTCTGAAAATTTGACTGCATCCTTTTCCGTGATAATCACCACATCTGCGTCCGGTAAATCCGCGGCCGTAATATCTGCATGATCAGGCAAGGCAACGGTTTGTTTCAAAGCGATATTCATGCTTTGCAACGTATTGAAAAAACGTTCCGGCTTGGCGATACCGGCGACGGCAGCGACGGTTTGATTTCCCAAGCCTTCCAAATCCAATTTCTCAAACGGCCTGTTCAACCGGTAAATCCGCCCTGTTTCAATATGGCTGACAAACATATTTTCAGACGGCTTAAATGCCGCATCTGCCTTTCCGCCACTGACGACGACCGCATCAACGGAAGCCAATCGCGACAAAGGTTCGCGCAAGCTGCCGTTGGGCAGTAAATCCAAATCCGTCCGCCCCGTATCCGCCGCCGGGAATACGGCAATTTCCATATCGCGCTGCAAGGCATAATGTTGCAAGCCGTCGTCGGTCACAATCAATTCAAGCTCCGGATGCGCTGCAAGCAATGCCCTGCCTGCTTCTGCACGGCTGCTGCCTACCGCCGTCGGCGCACCGGTTTGGCGAAACAGCAATAAAGGCTCGTCGCCTGCATCTGCCGCACTGCTGGCTGTATTCAATACATGAACCGCCTTACTCTTGCGCCCATAACCTCGGCTGATGATACCGACCTTAACGCCCTTTTCCTGCAAACCCGACACCAGCGCAGCGACTATCGGCGTTTTCCCTGTTCCGCCTGCATGGATATTGCCGACTACCACCACAGGCACAGGCAATTTTTCGCTTTTCAGACGGCCTGAAACAAAATCATCGCGCCGTTTCGCCGCAATTTTGGCAAACAGCTTGGACAATGGTTTTAACAGCAAAGACAAAAACGGATTGGGGGATTGCCAATGGCGTTCGATAATTTGGTGGAGTTTGGGCATACGCACGGCTTTTGAAGCGAAAATCAAACGATAATATAACACAAGCCCGCCCAGGCAAGGCCGTCTGAACATGCGCCTTTGATAATATTAAAACAAAGGGCGCAAGTTTCATAAAAACGAATACAACGAATCGCTCTAAAACCCTTATAATTCAACTTTCCCAAATTTTTCCTGTTTCGCAATGTCCGAACTCTTCGCGCCCTCCTCCATTTCCGTATCCGAACTCAACGCCCTCGCCAAAGCCTTGTTGGAAGACCATCTCGCAGGCTTGTGGATTGCCGGCGAAGTATCCAACCTGACCCGTGCTGCCAGCGGACATTATTATTTCTCGCTCAAAGACAGCCGCGCTCAGGTGCGTTGCGCGATGTTTAAGGGTGCGGCCATGCGCTTGGCGAAGCCTTTGAAAGAAGGCGACCATATCGAGGTATCAGGAAGAATCAGTATTTATGAAGCGCGGGGTGAATTTCAGATTACGGTGAACGAGGTGCGGCTCAAAGGCTTGGGGCAGCTTTACGAAGCCTATGAGCGATTGAAGGCGCAGTTGCAGGCGGAAGGCGCGTTTTCAGCGGAACGCAAGAAACCTCTGCCCGCCCGTCCGCAATGTATCGGCATCGTCACCAGCCTGGCGGCGGCAGCTTTGCGCGATGTCGTGACCACCTTAAACCGCCGCGCACCCGAAATCCCCGTTATCGTTTATCCGACGCCCGTACAAGGCACAGGCAGCGAGTTGCAAATTGCTCAAGCGATTAAAACCGCTTCGCAACGCGCCGAATGTGACGTGCTGATTGTCTGTCGCGGCGGCGGCAGCATTGAAGACTTGTGGGCGTTTAATGAAGAACCGGTTGTGCGCGCCATCGAAGCCTGCGCAATTCCCGTTGTCAGCGGCGTAGGCCACGAAACCGATTTCACACTCGCCGATTTCGTCGCCGACGTACGCGCACCCACGCCGACCGGCGCGGCAGAACTGGTCAGCCCCAACCGCCAAGAATCGTTACATCGTCTAGCCCAAGCGCAAGGCCGTCTGAAAACCGTTTTGGAGCAACGTTATTTCGATGCCAGCCAAAAACTCGACTGGTTGGCGCGGCAAATCCGTCACCCGCGCCAAAAACTTGACGATCAGCGCGCTTCAATCAGCAAGCTGGCGCAAACGCTGTCTTACTCGATGACGCAAAACCTCCGTGCCCATACCGCCCGTTTTGAACGCCAAACCCAAACCCTGAAACATTGCCGTCCTGATGTTTCCATTTACAAACACAACATCGACCGCTTTCAGACGGCCTTGTCGCATTCCTTCCGCCAGCTGCTTGTCCAACGCTGTCAAAGCCTGATCGCCCAAGCCGCATTGCTCGAAGCCGTATCGCCGCAGCATATTCTGGAGCGAGGTTTCTCCGTCGTCAAAAACACACGCGGACAAGTCATCCGCAATGCCGATACATTGAAACAAGGGCAGAAACTGCACATCACTTTTGCCGACGGCGAAACCGACGTACGCGTGACCAAAGAGCAGGCTCAGGGCGAGTTGTTTGACTGACAAAATAAAGGCCGTCTGAAACTTTATGCGATTGAAGTGAAACTATGTCTGCCTTTTAAAAATCCTTAACCTGCCAATGCGGTATAATGCCTCATCTGCACCCGCAGCATATACGGAAACATTATGGACAACTCACAAAATACAGAAAATCCGATTCCACCACGCAATTCCATCCGCAAAAACAGCATTTACCTGCTGCCCAATTCCTTTACCATCGCCGCACTGTTTTGCGCCTTCTTCGCCATTACACAGTCCATGCACGGACGTTATGAAACGGCGGCGATTGCAGTTTTCCTTTCCATGCTGCTCGACGGCATGGACGGACGCGTTGCACGTTTGACCAACAGCCAGAGCGCATTCGGTGAACAGCTCGACAGCCTCGCCGATATGGTCAGTTTCGGCGTCGCGCCTGCCCTGATTGCCTACAAATGGCAACTTTGGCAGTTTGGCAAAATCGGCTATTCCGTCGCCTTTATCTACTGCGCCTGCGCCGCTCTGCGTTTGGCACTGTTCAACACGCTTATCGGCAAAGTCGACAAACGCTGGTTTATCGGCGTTCCAAGCCCGACCGCCGCTGCGTTGATTGTCGGCCTGATTTGGGTCAACCACAGCATCGAACGCTTCCCCGGCGTGCATTGGTGGGCATTGGGCATTACCCTGTTTGCCGGCATTTCCATGATTGTGCAGATTCCGTTTTGGAGCTTCAAAGAAATCAACATCCGCCGCCAAGTACCGTTTATGGGCATGGTGTTGGCCGTGTTGGTATTGCTGCTCATCAACTGGGAGCCTTCTCTCGTCCTCTTCCTATTTTTCCTCGGTTACAGCCTGTCCGGTTATGTGATGGCAGTCATCCGTTGGTTTAAAAAACGCCATAAAGCACACAAACACGACAAGGCCGTCTGAAATGTGGTCTTGGGACATCATCCTTGCCCTGCTCGCCGTCGGCAGCGCAGCGGGCTTTATTGCCGGACTATTCGGCGTAGGCGGTGGCACGTTGATTGTTCCCGTTGTCTTATGGGCGTTGCAGCTGCAAGGCATAGGCAGCCACCCCTATGCCCAGCATCTTGCCATCGGCACTTCCTTTGCCGTCATGGTGTTTACTACCTTCTCCAGTATGTACGCCCAACATAAAAAGCACGCCATTGATTGGGCGACCGTCCGCCGAATGACGCCGGGCATGATACTTGGCGTACTCCTCGGCGCGGTAACGGCAAAATATATGCCGACGCTGGCTTTGCAAGTTTTCTTTATTGCATTTCTTGCCTTTATCGCAGTCAAAACCCTACGCGATTCCAAACCCAAACCTTCACGCACCCTGCCTGCCCTCCACGGCCTGACAGCCGTGGGTACGCTTTTTGGGGCGGCTTCAAGTTGGGTCGGTATCGGCGGCGGTTCGCTATCCGTTCCATTTCTACTATATTGCAACTTTCCGGCACACCGCGCCATCGGCACATCTTCAGGTCTGGCATGGCCGATTGCGATTGCCGGCACCATCGGCTATTTTGCCAACGGTTTACATGTTGCCCACCTGCCTGAAGGCGCGGCAGGCTTTATCTATCTTCCGGCTGTAGCCATATTGAGCGCTGCCACCATCCTCTTCGCTCCACTCGGCGTAAAAACGGCGCACAAGCTGCCCGCCCGAAAACTCAAAATCGCCTTCGGCATCATGTTGCTGCTGATTGCCGCCAAGATGGCTTGGAATTTGATACATTAAATCTTTCTTGTGAAAAAGGCCGTCTGAAATTCTTTCAGACGGCCTTTTTAATTGCAAAACAACAAACTAAATAAAACCTTTTTACCTTACCCGATTTGCCCCATCGCAAATACAGCCAAGCGCCATATCGCCCATCCTGCCACCAACAATCCGGCGCACAAACGAACCATGCGTTTTTGCAGAAAGGTTTTCAACTGCGCTGCAAATATGCCCATCGCGAGCAGGTTCGGCAAGGTCCCCAATGCAAACGCCAGCATATACAGCCCGCCGTGCAAGGCATTGCCGCTGCCCAAAGCATACAAAGACGCGCTGTACACCAAACCGCAAGGCAGCCAGCCCCAAAGCACGCCGACGCCGAAACAGGCAGGCACTGATTTAATCGGCAGCAATTTGTTCAGCAAAGGATTCAGGCGTTTCCATATCGGTTTACCGATGCCTTCGATTTTGGTTGCGGCAGTCGAAATACCGGCAAGATACAGACCGAGCAAAAGCAGCAAAACATTGGCGGCAATATACAAACCGTTTTGAACCGCGCGCGTATCGTCCAAGGAAATGCCGACCTGCCCGACCAAGCCGACCAGAAGGCCGATGACGACATAGCTGCTGATGCGCCCCAAGTTCAACAATACAATCAGCCCGATTCGGTTTAAATGTGGCGGCAGCTGCAAAGCAAATGCGCTGCTCAATCCGCCGCACATACCGACGCAATGCGTTCCGCCAAAAAAGCCGAGCAGAAAAAGAGTAAGAAATGTGATTTCTTGATTCATGGTTTTTAATGATTCAAACGAATGGATGAGGCCGTCTGAAACTTTTCAGACGGCCCTGAGAATGCAGGATAAGCTTTTCCGCCCACCCTCTTCACGCTTTAGAAAAGCAATTAACTGCGTGCGCGTACGTCAAATGCCTGACGCAAACCTTCGCCGATCATGACCAGCAAAAGCAGCATTACCGTCAGCGTAGCAACGGCAGACAGGCCAATCCACCACGCGTCCAAGTTGTCTTTACCTTGCGCCAGCAACTCGCCCAAACTTGCCTGTGAGGCAGGTACGCCCAAGCCCAAGAAGTCCAAACTGGTCAGGGCAAGTACCGCACCGGAAATACGGAAAGGCAGGAAGGCCAATACCGGCGTCAAGCTGTTGGGCAGGATATGGCGCCACATGATTTCACGGTTGCCCACGCCCATTGCGCGCGCCGCCAAAACATAATCGGTCTGACGGTTTTTCAAAAACTCGGCACGGACATAGTCGGACAAGCCCATCCAGCCGAAAAGCGACAGCAACACCAGCAAAATCAACAGCCCCGGATTAAAAAACGAAGACAGGATAATCAAGAGGTACAGCTCCGGCATACCGCCCCAAACCTCGATAAAACGCTGCATCAGAAGGTCGGTTTTACCGCCGAAATAACCCTGTACCGCGCCTGCAACCACGCCGATTACGGTAGTCACCACAGTCAACACCAAGGCAAACAACAGCGAATCGCGGAAACCGTAAACCAAGCGCGCCAACAGGTCACGGCCGCGGTCGTCCGTTCCCAAGATATGCCGTTCGGACGGTTTGGCCGGATCGGGTGCCGTATCAAAATCGTTTAAAGTATCGGCATCGTAAGGATTGGGCAGATAAAGGGCAAAATTGCCGTCTGAAGTAATGTTGTGGCGGATAAGCGGATCCAGATAATCCGCAGGCGTATCGAAATCGCCGCCAAATGTGGTTTCGTTGTATTCGTTTACCAAGGGGAAGAAATACTCGCCCTGATAGCGTATCCACAAAGGTTTATCGTTGCTCCACAAAGGAGCAAGCAAAGTGACGACAAACAAAACGGCCAAAATCCGCAAAGCCAACCAACCGCGCTTATGCTGCTTAAAGGCTTGCCAAGTAGGGTTTGAAGTAGATTTTTTCTTTTTCATGGTTCGAAACATTCTTTAATAATGGATTGAAGATATTTTCAGACGGCCTTATTTCTGTCCGCCAAAGTGAATACGCGGATCGACCCATGAATAAGAAATATCCGACACCAGTTTAGCCAACAACCCCATCAGCGTGAATACATACAGCGTACCCATTACGACAGGATAATCACGTTTCATCACTGCCTCGTAAGACAGCAAACCCAAACCATCCAGCGAGAACAGCGTTTCAATCAACAGGCTTCCGGTAAAGAATGCGCCGATAAATGCAGCCGGGAAACCGGTAATCAGAGGAATCATGGCGTTGCGGAAAATATGCTTCCACAAAATCTGTTTCTCAGGCAAGCCCTTGGCTCGCGCGGTATAAACATATTGACGGCGGATTTCTTCAAGGAACACGTTTTTCGTCAATACGGTCATCACCGCCAAGTTGCCTGCCACCGAAGCGGTAATCGGCAAGGCCATATGCCATAAATAATCTTTGACTTTACCTGCCCAAGAGAGCGTATCAAAATCATCACCAACCAAGCCACCCTGCGGGAACCAGGCAAAAAAGCTGCCGCCGCCAAATAACACCAGCAACACCAAGCCCAAGACAAACGGCGGTACGGTATAGCCGACCAAAATGATCATCCCCGTAATCGTATCGAATCGGCTGCCATCCCTGACCGCCTTGGCAATACCCAACGGAATACATATCAAATAAGTCAGGAAGAACGTCCACAAACCCAAACTCATCGATACCGGCATTTTCTCTTTTACCAACTCAAATACGGTTTGGTGGTGGAAAAAGCTCTCGCCCAAATCGAAACGGGCAAATTTCCATACCATATCCACAAAACGCGTCACAGGTGGCTTGTCGAAACCGTACAAAGCATTCAGCGCGGCCAAATCTTCCGCACTGATGCGGTTGCCGTTTTTGGCCAAAGTTCCAGGCATACTGTGTCCCGCCGTCTCGCCGCCAACCGCGCCCTGCGTCAGCTGCTGAACCATCTGCTCCACCGGACCGCCGGGAACAAACTGAATCACAGCGAAGGTAATCGCCAAAATCCCCAACAACGTGGGAATCAAAAGGAGCAAACGATGAAAGATATAACGCCACATGGTTAAGTGTTCCTCTATTTTTTGATTTGAAGGCCGTCTGAAACCGCTGACTTCAGACGGCATATAGTAACGGATTAATAAGCGTTTGGCCGATGATTTACTTCTCCAACGCCTCCTGCAATTTCTTCTCAATCAAATCCGCGTCAAACGATTTGGCAATCAGCTCAAAGCGGGAATCACGGCGCCATGAAACTTGGTTTGCGCCCCATTGACCGTCCACCCAGTTCAGCCATACCCATGTACCGAGCACTTGGAACACGCCTTTGGCACGCACGAGACCGTCTGTAAATTTAGGCAGGTCGTTGAAGAAATCAGTCAGTTTTTCGCCATCGAAATCACGTCCGGCAGGGAAAGTAAAGCCTTGCGACTGGAAGCCCATGGTGTTGTCCGGCAGGGCTTTGAGGCGGTAGCGCGATTTTTCGACAACGGGAATATCAAGCCATTGGATGTCAAGTTGCGCATTTTGTACTTCAACCACTTTGGCTTTAGGCGGGAACAGCTTGGCCGCTTTATCATGAAATTCGGCCAGTTGCTCCGGCGTACACAAGTCGGTTTTGCTGGCGACCAATACGTCGCAAATGCCGATTTGGTCTTTATACAAGGCTTGTTGCGCGTAATCGGGATTAATGAATTGGCGCGGATCGACAACAGTAAAGACGGCGCCGATTTCTAGCATACTGTCGAGCGGTTTGGCTTTCAATTCGTCGATAACGCTGGCAGCGTGTGCCAAACCGCTGGCTTCAATCATCAAGCGGTCAGGTTGGGCATCGCGCAGCATTTTTTGTACGGTCGTACCCATTTGCGCGCCGGCAGTACAGCACAAACAGCCGCCGGCGATTTCTGCCACGGGAATGCCGTTGTCGCTCAAGACGGCGCCGTCAATGCCGATTTCGCCAAATTCGTTGACAATGATGACCCATTTTTCATTCGGGTCTTTTTGTGCCATCAGACTTTTAAGGGCGGTGGTTTTGCCTGTTCCGAGGAAGCCTGAAATCAGGTGGACTTTAGTCTTTTTTACTTCTGACATTTTTTACAAATTCCTGTTAAAACAACATGTTCTTCTTTTAATGAGAAACCAGTTTCCGCCACGCCTGCACGCAATGCCGCCCATTCTTGGCTCAAGGTCTGCTCATCTGCCGTACCGCATTCGGTACAAACCAAAATAAACGCGCTGTGGTGCGCTTCGGCTTCTTCGTGGTCATGGCAATGGTCATTGCACTCGTGCTGCGCGTGGCTGCACAGAATATAGCCGTTGACCGCCGCCACTTTGTGCAAAACGCCCTGCTCCGCCCAAAAATCAAGGGCGCGGTAGGCCGTCGGCGGCGCAACCACGCCCTCGCTTTGCTGCTGCATCTGCGACAGAACGTTGTAGGCTTTAATCACGCCGCTTTGTTTCAAAACAATATCAAGCACTTGCTCGCGCAAAGCGGTTACCTGCACACCATCGCGCTGCGCTTGTTCTAAGATTTTTTGTTTGATTACGTTCATAACTGAAACAGCCTTTCAGACGGCCTTGTTAATAAAAAATTACATTATAACGTGTTTGTTCAATTTCAGATAACAAAGAGGCCGTCTGAAACGTTCAGACGGCCTGATGCCGATTACTTAAACCAAGATTTAATTTTTCCAAACAAAGACATACTTTGTTTTTCAAACGTTTCTTCCTTCACCGGAGCAGGCTCATCGCGGTAAACTTTCATGCCTGCAAAGGTCTGGGCAACCGGCATGATTTCGATGGAATTGACGTTCATCCGCGCCGGACGCTGATAGAGCCATAAAGCGGTATCAGCAATATCTTGCGGCTGGATAAACTCGACATTCTCATAAACCTCGGCCGCACGCTGATCGTCGCCTTTGAAACGGACATTGGAAAACTCGGTATCGCCGCACAAACCCGGTTCGATATTGGTAATGCGGATATTTTTATCTGCCAATTCGGCGCGCAGATTCATACTGAATTGGCGCACAAAAGCCTTAGTTGCACCATAGACATTACTGCCGGAATAAGCATAACTGCCGGCAATCGAACCTAAATTGATGATGTAGCCCTGTTTGCGCGCTACCATTTGCGGCAAAATCTGGCGGGTTAGAAAAATCAGGCCGATGATATTGGTTTGAATCATGGTTTCCCAATCGCCAAAATCGGCTTTATCAGCGGAATCCAGACCTAAAGCCAAACCGGCGTTGTTGATCAGGCAATCGATTTCAGCTAAATGCTCAGGCAGGCTGTTTAAAGCGTTTTGAATTGACTCCGTACGAGAAACATCCATTTCCAAAGGGTAAAACTGCTCGCCCAATTCCTCTGCCAACTGCTGCAATTTGTCTTCGCGCCGTGCCGCGCCAATGACATGATAGCCTGCCGCAACAAAAGTACGGCACATTGCCGCGCCGAATCCTGCCGATGCCCCGGTAATCAAAATTGCCATATCGTTTCCTTTCTGTACTCGTTTCAGACTTGGGTTTAAGGTATGATAACGCCTTATCAGACGGCCTGAGAGTTTGGCCGGCTGATTTTAAATTTAACGATAATCATATCATTACAATAGGACACACTCCATATGAAAACCCGTTTTCTCCCTGTTGCTTTGGCAGCAGTGGCGCTTACCCTTTCCGCCTGCGGCGGCAGCAGCGCGCCTTCCCAGCCTAAAGGCCCTATTTCCGAAGACCGTACGGCCGCGTTCAAATCCATGATGCCTGAGTTTACCCGCATGGGCAAAATGGTCAAAGACGAAGAGCCTTACGACGTAGAAAAATTCAAACAAGCCGCCGCAACCTTCGCCGAAAACAGCAAAAAACCGTTCACCCTGTTTGAATCCGACCCTCAAGGCAACGGCCGCGCCCTGCCTGCCATCTGGACAGACACGGCAACCTTCAAAGCCGAAGAAGAAAAATTTGCCGCTGCAGTTGAGAAACTCAACGCCGCCGCACAAACCGGCAAATTGGAAGAAATCAAAGCCGCTTACGGCGAAACCGGTGCAACCTGCAAATCCTGCCACGACACATTCCGCGGTCCGGAATAAGGCTTAAAACAATAAAGGCCGTCTGAAATATCATTTTCAGACGGCCTTTTCTTCAACTGACTTCAAATCTTTCTATATTAACTTTATATTTTGCATTTCATGTTTTTTACCGGTTTCATTTGAAACTAACGGCCCAGTTCACATATCGCAATCAAATTTTCTTCTTCCGGCTGTTTAAATTCAATTAAATCTCCCTTCTTCTCAACCAATCAAATTCAAATTCAGACCTGCTTTATCTTTTCAGCCAGATTAATCATATGCGCTTGGATTATCTCCTGAAACAAGAATCTGCTTTATTTTTTAATAAATAAAAACCATTATCTAAATATTTGTAAAGTTTAATAATATGTTATAAAGTATCTACTTCGTTTCTGAGGTAACTATCATGAATCCGAATTTCAAATTAAATCTACTAACATTATCTTTACTGGCTATAACCAGTATCGCACACGCAGAAGACGAGGTTTCAACTCAAGAGCTTGATGAAATTCAAGTCAAAGGTAAACACATTGCCAAAGAGAAAAAAGTTTTTACCGAAGGCCAAGCCAAAAGTTCGCGTGAACGCGTTTATCAATCCAGCGAAAACATCGATACCATCGTGCGGAGCATGCCCGGCGTTTTCACCCAACAAGACAAAGGATCAGGCGTATTGGCGGTCAATATCCGTGGCGATAGCGGTTTGGGACGTGTCAATACGATGGTTGACGGCGTAACCCAAACCTTCTATTCCACTTCTGCCGATGCCGGACGCAGCGGCAGCTCCTCACAATTCGGTACGGCACTGGATCCCAATTTTATTGCCGGCGTGGATGTAACCAAAGGCAGTTTCTCGGGTGCCAACGGCATCAATACCTTATCCGGTACAGCCAATTTCCGTACTTTACGGGTAGACGATGTAGTACACGGAAACAATACCTTCGGCCTCTTGACCAAAGGATTGACCGGCACAAACAGCACCAAAAGCAACTTTATGGCAACCGGAGCGGTACAAAAATGGTTTGACAGCGGAGCGCGCCTTGGTGCGTTATATGGTTACAGCCACCGTAATGTCGAGCAAAACTATAAAGTAGGCGGTGGCGGTCAGCGTATCGGCAATTTTGGCGAGGAATATCTGGATCGTAAAAAACAAGAATATTTTGAGAGCAATTTATTGAAATTCGACCACGAACAAAATCTCTGGGTCCGTGACTTTTCCAAGCGCAATGCGGTCGGTAAAAGCTATTGGGACTACCCTTTCTCCAAAAAATATAACGATCCTGAGGTTTTGCAAAGAGATTATGTCGATGACTTGGAAAGAAGCTGGAAAGAGAATTTGGCACCGCAATGGGATCTGACCCCAATCGATCCTACCAGCCTGCAACAACGCTCAAACAGCCATTTGGTCAAAGTGGAATACGAAAACGACAACAACAAGCTGGACCTTCAGCTTCGTACCATGAACAACCGTATCGGCAGCCGCAAAGTAGAAAACCGCAACTACCAAGCCAATTACAACTTAAACATTGGCGATTATGTCGATTTAAACGTGTTGGCCGCCCATAATTTGGGAAAACAAAAATATCCGAAAAACTCACGTTTTTCAGGATGGGGGCTGCTTGATTATTTGGAAACCAAAAACACAGCCAATCTTTTGGATATCAACAACAGCTTTTCTTTCAAACTTCCCCAAAAAACAGATTTAAAAGCTACCGTCGGTTTCAATTTCTTTAAAAACCAATACAGTAAAAACCGCTTTCCGGAAGAGCTGAGCCTGTTTTACGACGGCCCGGATCAAGATGCCGGCCTGTACAGCTTTTTAGGCCGTTTCAAAGGAGACAAAGGAATATTTCCTCAAAAATCAACCATATTGCAACCTTCAGGCCAGCAAAAATTCAATACGTTCTATTTTGATACTTCCTTGAAAAAAGGCATTTATCAATTGAATTACAGCGCCAATATGGTCAACTACCGCTACAAGGGCGAATATACCGACTACTTCAATACCCAAGAAGACTTTAAAAAAGCATTTGGAGAAGATTCTGAAATTTATAAACAGCATTGCACGCCAAGCTGCGACCTTTACGAACCGGTTTATACCAAATCCGGTAAAAAGCATGCGGTAAACCATTCGGTGGCATTAAACATCAATGTCAACGACTACTTTATGCCGTTTATCAGCTATTCGCGTACGCATAGAATGCCGAATATTCAAGAAATGTATTTTTCACAAATCGGCGACTCAGGCGTCAATACCGCCCTCAAGCCGGAACAGGCCAATACTTACCAAATAGGCTTCAATACCTTCAAAAAAGGGATTTTCAAGCCGGACGATGTATTGGGTTTCAAACTGGTCGCCTATCGCAGCAGGATAAACAACTATATCCACAATGTTTATGGCAAATGGTGGGATTTGGATAAAGCACCCAGCTGGGTAACCAGTACCGGCCTGCAATACTCTATCCAGCATCGAAACTACGCCAAACCTGTCCATAAAAATGGTTTGGAAGTGGAAATGAACTATGATTTCGGCCGCTTTTTTACAACCCTGTCTTACGCATATCAAAAAACCAACCAGCCGACCAATTATAGCGATGCCAGCGAATCGCCCCGCAACTCTTCTAAAGAAGACCAAATCAAACAAGGCTACGGCTTAAGCAAAATTTCCCGCTTACCCCGAGATTACGGTCGGTTTGAATTAGGGTCCCGATGGTTGGGCAATAAATTGACTATCGGCGGCATTATGCGCTATTACGGCAAAAGTACACGGGCGACGACTGAGGAGGAATTTGTTGACGGGACAACCGGTGCCAATACCTACTCTTCACACCAAATGGGCAGAAGGGTGATCAAAAAAACAGAAAGCATCAACAGACAGCCGCTGATTTTTGATTTCTATGCCAATTATGAACCGAAGAAAAACCTTATCCTTCGTTTCGACATTCAAAATGCGTTCAATAAGCGCTATATCGATCCTCTGGATTCCGCAAACGATGCCGCAACCCAGCGCTATTTCAGCGTATTTGAAAGAAAAGGTGGTTTAGATGATGAGGAAGTCGAATGCGATGCCAACGGTTTATGCAATGGCAAATATGGCGGCACGACACGCTCCGTCTTGAATAACTATGCGCGCGGCAGGACTTTGCTGTTTACCATCAGTTATAAGTTCTAAACCTATCCATCAGCATTCTTCATATTGCACTGATTAAAAAGCCGGTAAACGCAATGTTTTCCGGCTTTTTTCGATATATCCTCAAAATTTTCTTCATCTATACACAACAAAAAAACCTGCCCTTGCGGGCAGGTTTTCAATAATGACGGAGATTACAGGCCGCTCAGACGGGCAGTATCGTGTGCAATCATCAATTCTTCGTTGGTAGGAATCACAACGGCAACAGCTTTGCTGTCGGCAGTGGTAATCACACCAGCATTACCGAAACGGGCTTTTAGGTTGGCTTCTTGGTCGATGTACAGACCGAGGAAGCCCAAGTAGCCCAATACGCGTTCGCGGATGATGTCGGAGTTTTCACCGATACCGCCGGTGAAGACCAATGCGTCCAAACCGCCTGCCGCGACTGTCATGCTGCCGATGTATTTAGCCAAGCGGTAGATGAACATTTCCAAAGCCAGTTTGGCGCCTGGATGACCTTTTGCAGCTTCTTCTTCGATGGTACGGCAGTCATTGGACAAACCTGAAATACCGAGCAGACCTGATTTTTTGTTCAGCATGTCGGTGATTTGGGCGATGGTCATGTTGGCATTTTCAGCCAAGAAGCTGAAAACTGAAGGGTCGATATCGCCGCTGCGGGTACCCATGACCAAACCTTCTAGCGGAGTCAGACCCATGCTGGTATCGCGTGATTCGCCGTTGGCGACGGCGGTAATAGATGCGCCGTTACCCAAGTGGGCAATCACCATGCGCAGGTCTTTTTTGTCTTTACCGAGGAAACGGGCGGTTTCATCAGAAACGTAGCGGTAGCTGGTACCGTGCGCGCCGTAGCGACGCAAGCCGTATTTTTCATACAATTCATGTGGAACAGCGTAGGTGTAGGCATGTTCCGGCATGGTTTGGTGGAAGGCGGTGTCGAATACGACAACGTTAGGCAAACCTTTGAAAATGCTTTGTGCGGCACGCAGACCCAAAAGGTGGGCCGGGTTGTGCAGGGGAGCGAGCGGGATACATTTTTCGATGCCAGCGATAACTTCGTCGTCAACGAGGATGGATTCGCTGTACAGTTCGCCGCCGCTGACGACGCGGTGACCGATGGCGCCGATGCGGCTGTCGAGGCCGTGGGCTTTGAGTTCTTCCATCAGGGCTTCAACTGCGCCGGTGTGGTCGGGCTTGGCAGACAGGTCAACTTTGTGTTTTTCACCGTTGAATTTAAAGGTAATGTAGGCATCAGGCAGATTGAGCTTTTCTGCCAGGCAGCTCAGCAATACTTCGCCGCTGTCGTTATCCAATACGGCACCTTTGAGGGAAGAGCTACCGCAGTTCAAAACCAAGATTAATTTTTGTGACATTTTTATGCTCCTTGAGGTTTCAGACGGCATTTTTGTCGGGACCTTACTGCGGCTCCGGCTATGTTGCACCCCTTGTGGGACGTAGTGGGTAGCGGTCTGAACAGATTAACAAAGTAAACGTCGTATTCTAACAAAAAATGTAATCGGCTGCTTGACTTAATATTTGATGTAAAATGGACGGAATTTTATTTTAGGCCGTCTGAAAAAATGACGACGGTTTTGAAAATTTACCGATATGCATTATTTCAGTATCCACACTCAAGACGGCGAACACGCCGGATTTTTCATTATGCTGGCAGACGATGAATCGCAAAATCCGCCGCAAAGCGGACGCTTTGTAATCAAGCTGCAAAGTGAAGACGCAGCCGAAGCGGCGGTATTGTCGCCTTTTGAGCAAACCGATATCCCGCAATACTGGCGCGTGGTTAAAGACCGTATCGAACTGTTTTTTGACGATAAAAATATCGGTTCGTTGCGCAACGAATACCTGACCATTAGCGGTAAAACCTTTATCCTGACCGATTTGACCGGAGCGATGTAATGGAAAGTATGTTTATCCTTGTCCCCATCAGCATTATTTTGGCCTTCATCATCGGCTGGTTTTTCTGGTGGTCGGGTAAAAACGGACAGTTTGACGACCTTGAAGGACCTGCGCACCGCATTTTGATGGATGACGACTCCACTGAAAAACTGATCGAAAAAGACGAAGACAAAGAATCCAAACAATGAGCCTTAAAAAAGACAATCTGAATTTCCACACGACCCGCCGTTTTGCGCCGCTCTTTGGGACGCAGTTTTTGGGCGCGTTGAACGATAATATGTTCAAAACCGCATTATTCGTGATGATCAGTTTTTACGGTTTGGGTAAAAACGACTTTCTGCCGCCCAGCCAAATGCTGAATTTGGGCGCAATGCTGTTTATTCTGCCCTACTTCCTGTTTTCCGCACTGTCAGGACAGCTGAGCAACAAATTCGATAAAGCCGTTTTAGCGCGCTGGATCAAGCTGTTGGAAATCATCATTATGGCAGTGGCAGCATATGGCTTCTATATTCAATCCGCGCCTTTGCTTTTAATCTGCCTGTTTTGCATGGGTACGCAATCGACTTTGTTCGGCCCTCTGAAATATGCCATTTTGCCCGATTACCTCAACGACAAAGAGCTGATTATGGGCAACAGCCTGATTGAATCGGGTACGTTTATCGCCATTTTGCTCGGCCAAATTTTGGGCACCGCAGTCGCAGGTGTTCCGCCGTATATTGTTGGTGGTTTGGTGTTATTGGTCGCTATCGGCGGCTCGATGACCAGCCTGTTTATGCCGTCTGTACCCGCTAAAATGTCGGACACAAAAATCGAATGGAACATCATTAAAGGCACGAATTCACTGATTCGTGAAGCGGCGGCCAATCGTCCCGTATTCACTTCCATCATTGGTATTTCATGGTTTTGGTTTATCGGCTCGGTTTATACCACCCAACTGCCAACGTTCACGCAAATCCATTTGGGCGGCAACGATAATGTGTTCAACCTGATGTTGGCGCTGTTCTCCATCGGTATCGCCATCGGCTCGGTGTTATGCGCCAAACTCAGCCACGAACGCCTGATTTTGGGCTTGGTTACCATCGGCACTCTGGGACTGACGGTCTGTGGATTATTGCTGGTGTGGCTGACCCAAGGCCAACGTTTTACCGAATTAAACGGCATTATTTGGTTTTTATCGCAAGCCCAAACGTATCCGATTATGCTCGTGATGTCGGCCATCGGCTTTTTCGGCGGCTTCTTCTCCGTACCGCTCTACACTTGGCTGCAAACTGCCAGCAGCGAAACCTTCCGCGCCCATGCTGTTGCCGCCAACAACATCATCAACGGCGTGTTTATGGTGTCGGCTGCCATTTTGAGCGCGGTTTTGCTGATGTTGTTCAACAGCATCACGCTGCTGTATTTGATTGTTGCCGTAGGTAATATTCCGTTGATTGTTTACCTCATCAAACGGGAATCGAAATTTATCGGGGATTTGACCGCTTTGTTGAAAAGCAGCAAATAAGGCCGTCTGAAATGTCTCCCCACCATGCACATTTTCACTATTCAATCGCGTGGACAGCTTGTGCATAAATCAGATTACTGTCTGATTTAACATTAAAAAACAGGACTGACTAAATTTTAAGTACAACTTTACTACCAAACAAAATGCACATTTTCCCCAAACAAGCGTGTGCAAAGGCTGTGAATAAGTAAGCTTAATAATTGATATTTCAAAGCAAAAAGATACTTGATTAATTTTTAAGCAGTTTATTAAAGGCCGTCTGAAACCTTTTTCAGACGGCCTGAGAGTATAATAACCACCTACCTTATAGTTCCCAAACGATATGATTTACCCATGGCATGAAACCCAATGGCAACAGCTCGCCGCCCATTGGCAAAACCGACCCAACGCTTGGCTGTTTACCGGCAAAGAAAATACCGGCAAAACCGAGTTTGCCCGCTTTGTCGCGCAGGCATTGCTGTGCGAATCGCCCAAGTCCGGCCATGAACCCTGCGGCGAGTGTGCTTCGTGCCATTTGTTCAGCCAAAACACCCATCCCGACTTTTACGAACTCACGCCGGAAATGCCCGAAGGCGAGGCAACAGGACGCAAACTCCTGCAAATCAAAATCGATGCCGTGCGCGATATTGTGGAAAACATTTACCTGACCGCTGTCCGCGGCGGACTGCGCGTGGTATTGGTGCATCCGGCTGAAAGCATGAACACACAGGCGGCAAACGGTTTGTTGAAAGCTCTGGAAGAGCCGCCGCAACACGTCGTTTTCCTGCTCGTTACCCATGCGCGCGACAAACTCCTGCCTACCATCAAAAGCCGTTGCCGCCAGATGGTGCTGCCCTCGCCTACCCATGAGCAGGCTGCGGCATACCTGCGCCAACAGGGTGTGGGAAATGCTGAAGCCTTGTTGGCATTTCACAGCGGCGCACCTTTATTCACGCCGACTCCCGAATTGGACGCATTACGCGAAGAGTTGCTGACTCTGCTGGCCGCACCGCGCCTGTTAGCCATACTCGACTACGCCGCCGCGTTCGACAAACAAAAACAACCGCTGGCCGTTTTCATCGACTGGTTGCAAAAGTGGCTGATGGATGTCGGCTTGGCACAACAAAGCATGGCGCCGCTTTATTATCCGCACCATGCCCAAGCCCTGCTTCAGACGGCCTCTAAAACCGATTCACGCAAACTGTTTGCCCTATTGGGCCGTCTGAACGCGCTCAACCCTTACGGATACCATACCTTGAGTGTTAAAATGCAGCTTGAGTATCTGCTTATCGAATATTTAGATTTTTGGCAAAACAAACCCTAACAGGTAATCAATGATGAATAAAAAAGACATTCCGGCGAAGATGTTGGCCTTGCAACTCAAAGACCCCAATCTGTTGTACAACTGCTATATGCCGTTTTTAGAACACGGCGGCCTGTTCGTACCGACCGATGACGTATTCTCACTAGGCGAAGACATCCTCTTGGCCGTCGAAATCGCCGACTATCCCAAACGCTTCCTGCCAACTAAAGTCGTTTGGATCAATCCGGCGCGCACCTCGGCCCATCGCCCCAAAGGCGTAGGCCTTGCATTCTCCGAACACGAAAGCTGCCTGCAGGCAAAAAACCTGATCGAAGCCGAGCTTGGCCCGCGCCTGCGCAGCGACCGCACTACTTTTACCCTGTAATACCATGTATTTAATCGATTCACATTGCCATCTCAACTTTGACGGCTTAAAAGACCGCCTGCCCGAAGTCTTTGCCAATATGGAAGCGCAAAGCGTCAAACAGGCGCTTGCCATCAGCGTCAGCAAACAAAGTTTTGCCGAAGTCTTCGACATTGCTCAGGCAAATGACCACATCTACTGCACCATCGGCATACATCCCGACAGCCAAGAAGCAGAAGAATTTACCATTGCCGAAATGGTAGAGGCCGCCAAACATCCGAAAATCGTCGGTATCGGCGAAACCGGTTTGGACTATTACTGGTGCAAAGGCGATTTGTCATGGCAACATCAACGCTTTGCCGACCATATCCAAGCAGCCAACGAAAGCGGCCTGCCCGTTATCGTCCACACGCGCGATGCAGCCGAAGACACGTTGCGGATTTTGAAAGAATGCCACACTAATTCCGGCGTGATTCATTGCTTCTCTGAAGACGTCGCCTTTGCCAAAGCCACTTTGGATTTAGGGTTATACATCTCCTTCTCCGGCATTGTGACGTTTAAAAACGCACCGCTGATTCAGGAAGCCGCCAAATACGTCCCAGCCGATAGAATCTTGGTAGAAACCGATGCACCCTTCCTCGCGCCGGTTCCCAAACGCGGTAAACAAAACGAGCCTTCCTACGTCCGCTATACGGCTGAGTTCTTAGCCAATCTGCGCGGCGAGAGCTTGGAAACATTGGCACAAAACACCAGCGACAATTTCTATCGCCTGTTTAAGAAAGTACCCGATGGCCGTCTGAACAATGGCTAGGTCTCAAAGTCTCTAAACATTGGCTCTGCCAATCCGTCATCAGGATTCTGCCTCAAACTCAACGGTAAACTCGAAATGGCTTGAGACAGAAACGCAATCGGCTTGCGCTATCTTCCGAACGGCAAACTTTGAAGAATGGGAATATTCCCATCAACACAATAAATAAGTTTAAATTCAAAATATTGCTTTCCTAAGCCCAGCAAAGCTCAAGGCCGTCTGAAAGTATTTTCAGACGGCCTCTTGCTTATTTTACCGATAGGATGTAAAACCTACCCTTCGAAATAAACGGTTCATCGAAACCGTACATCAATCGACACAATATGGACACAAACTCCGAAATGCACACCCACCCTAATTTTTACGCTATGCTGACTGCAGCCTGCCAAAAAAACGGTAAAGGCACGGTCATTTTCAACGACAAAGAAAAAATCAGCTATTCCTCCCTCAAACGCGAAGTAGAAACCGTCGCCGCCTATCTGCAACACCAAGGCGTACAATATGGCGACAGGGTCGCCCTTGTCGTTTCCAACTCTCCCGAATTTATTGCCGCCTATTTCGCCATTACTTCCATCGGCGCGGTAGCCGTCCCACTCAACGTCTTTTTGAAAAGCGAAGAATTTTCCTACATCCTCAATGACTGCGGCGCACGCTTTATGTTCGCATCCGCGCCGTTGGCCAAAGAACTCAAAAACATCAAAGCCAAAACCAAAGTCAATAAAATCATCTGGATTGGCGAAACCAACGCCGCCAGTGGCGATGACAGCTATTTCGATGCCGCGCGTACATTCCCCGGCAAGCCGAATCTGAGCCGTCAGCCGTCCGTCAACGACTTGGCGCACATTATCTACACCTCCGGCACAACCGGCCACCCAAAAGGCGCACTAATCAGTTATAGCAACCTGTTTTCCAACCTTTCGGGCATCGAACAAATTTTCCAAATTTCACAAAAAGACCGCTTCGTCGTCTTCTTGCCCATGTTCCACAGCTTTACTCTGACCGCCATGGTTTTGCTGCCGATATCTCAAGCCTGCTCGATTATTTTGGTCAAATCCGTCTTCCCGTTCTCCAACGTGTTGAAACAGGTTTTGCTCAAACGCGCTACCATTTTCCTCGGCGTACCAGCTATTTACACAGCCATGAGCAAAGCCAAAATTCCTTGGTATTTCAGATGGTTCAACCGCGTCCGTCTGTTTATCAGCGGCGGCGCGCCTTTGGCCGGACAAACCATTGACGACTTTAAAGCCAAATTCCCGCGTGCCAAATTGCTGGAAGGCTACGGCTTGAGCGAATGCTCGCCCGTTGTGGCCGTCAATACACCTGAGCGCCAAAAAACCGCCAGCGTCGGTGTCGCCCTACCCGGTCTGACCGTGAAAGCCGTCGATGACGAATTGATCGAAGTGCCGCGCGGTGAAGTGGGCGAACTCATCATCAAAGGCGGCTCGGTTATGCAGGGCTACCTCAATATGCCTGACGCCACAGATGAAACCATCGTCAACGGTTGGCTGAAAACCGGCGACTTCGTCACCATAGACGAAGACGGCTTCATCTTCATCGTTGACCGCAAAAAAGACCTGATTATCTCCAAAGGCCAAAACGTCTATCCGCGCGAAATCGAAGAAGCCATCTACAAACTCGAAGCCGTGGAAGCCGCCGCCGTAATCGGCGTGAAAGACCAATACGCCGATGAAGAAATCATTGCCTTTATCCAACTCAAAGAAGGCATGAAACTGGAAGAAGCCGAAGTCCGCAGCCACCTGCGCGGCCTGTTGGCAAACTTTAAAATCCCCAAACAAATCATCTTCCAAGACGAGCTGCCGCGCAATGCCACCGGCAAAGTGTTAAAACGCAAACTCAAAGAACAGTTTCAAGACTAAACCGCTGTTTCAGACGGCCTCTTGATTCATGCAGGCCGTCTGAAAACCTGTCATCAACAACTTTTCAGACGGCCACGACCATGACGACACCTATACTCGAAATCGAAAACCTAAACGGCTCCTTTCCGAGCAAGCAAGTCCTGCACGATATCAACCTGACCTTGCAACCCGGCCGCAAACTGGCATTGGTCGGCGAGAGCGGCAGCGGCAAAACCGTATTGTCGCAAGGCATTATGCGCCTGAATCCAATGGTTACCTTTGAAGGCAGTCTGAAATATTGCGGAACCGACCTGCTGACTCAGCCCGAACGCGCCCTGCAAAAACTGCGCGGCCGCGAAATCGGCATGGTGTTTCAAGAACCCATGACCGCCCTCAACCCCGTTATGCGTGTCGGCGAACAAATCGCCGAAGTCCTGTCCCTGCATTTGGGTTTGGATAAAAAACAGGCATGGGCGCGCGCTATCGAACTCCTAGACGAAACCGGCATCCACCAGCCCGAGCAAAAAGCCCAGGCCTATCCTTTCCAACTTTCCGGCGGCCAACGCCAACGCGCCATGATTGCCATGGCCGTATCAGCCCAGCCCAAGCTCCTGATTGCCGACGAACCGACCACCGCTTTGGACGTTGCCGTCCAAGCCCAAATCCTCGACCTGCTCTCACGCCTGCAGGAAGAACACGGCATGACCATGCTCTACATTACGCACGACTTAAACCTTGTGCGCCGTTTTGCCGACGATGTCGCCGTTATGCGTGACGGCCGCATTCTCGAAACCGGCAAAGCAGCCGAAGTCTTCGCCAATCCTCAGCACGAATACACCAAAATGTTGCTCAACGCCGGCACAACGCGCCGAGTGGCCCCATTGCCTGAAAATCCTGCCACCATCCTTAAAGCCGAACAAATCGCCTTTTCCGTCAAAGAATCAGACGGCTGGTTTAAAAAACGCGACAAAACCATTCTCAACCCCGTTTCTTTCGATCTCAAATCGGGGGAAACATTGGGCATTATCGGCGAAAGTGGCTGCGGCAAAACCACGCTGGCCAAAGCCGTTATGCACCTTATCGATTCCGAAGGCAGCCTGAACATCAACGGCGAGCCATGGCGACACGAATTACGCCGCGAAATCCAAATGGTGTTCCAAGACCCGTTCGGCGCATTCAATCCGCGCATGAACGTCTTTGATACCGTTTCCGAAGCCTTACGCGTACACGAACCTGAAATGCCGCGCGAAGAAATGCGCCGCCGCGTTCAAGAAGTCCTCAAACAAGTCGGCCTGCCCGAAGATGCACTCGAACGCTATCCGCACGCATTCTCTGGCGGCCAGCGCCAACGCCTCGCCATCGCCCGTGCCATTATTGTCCGCCCGAAAATCCTCGTATTGGACGAACCAACCAGCGCGCTTGATGTCCAATGGCAACAACAAATCCTTGAATTGCTCAGCGGCCTGCAAAAAGAATACGGCCTCGCCTTCATCATCATCAGCCACGACCTCGCCGTCATCCGCGCCATTTCCCACCGCGTGATGGTGTTGAAAGACGGCAAAATCGTTGAAGAAGGCGAATGTGAAAACGTGTTTGCCAATCCAAGCAGCGACTACACACGCCATTTGATTGCCCACTCCGGCCACATGGTTCAAGAGGCCGTCTGAATCTTTAAGGATTACGATAGACGCATTTCAAAAAAACTATTACCGGGCGGCGGCACTTGAAATTTTCCCTGTCTGCCACTATTCTGAACAACGTATTCATTAATCTCGATTTAAAAGGAAACAAACATGAGCAGCGAATTGATTATCCACGCCAGCGATGCCAGCTTCGAACAAGACGTTTTGAAATCCGACGTACCTGTATTGCTGGACTTCTGGGCACCATGGTGCGGCCCTTGCAGAATGATCGCCCCAATCTTGGACGACATTGCCTCCGAATTCCAAGGCCGTCTGAAAGTCGTTAAAATCAATATCGACGAAAATGAAGTCACTCCTGCCAAATTCGGCGTTCGCGGCATCCCTACCCTGATGGTGTTCAAAAACGGCAAAAACGTTGCCACTAAAGTCGGCGCATTGGCTAAAGGCCAACTGACTGCATTCGTTGAAGCTTCTATCGCTTAAGGTTTTAAGCATATAAAAAGGCCGTCTGAAAATTGTTTTCAGACGGCCTTTTTTGTATTCATTAAGCAGCCAATGGTTTCAAAGTCAGGCTGATATTTTCAGCTTTTACTTTAAACAGCAAATCAATATTCGGATGTTTGCCCGGATTGGCTTCGGCATCGGCAACATGCTCGGCAAACCATGCCAAGCCACGTTCTGCTGCCGCTGCGTCCAGCTTGCCGTCAAACTCTTGCGCCAAAGCATGGTAAAGCTTGAGCGAGCCTTGTTTGCCGGGCGCATTGGGAATGTGATGAACCACATTGCCCTCTTTATCGAGAATATCCAAGCCGCTCAAATGATCGATGGCAGGCATGGCGGCCAGATTGTCTTGGAAGCTCATGATTGTCCTTTCTGATGTGGGTTTTAAAGCAATCCATATAACAAGGCCGTCTGAAAGTTGATGTTTGACACTTTTCAGACGGCCTTAAACATTTCAATTAACGTGTACCGAAAATCTTATCGCCAGCATCGCCCAAGCCTGGGATGATGTAGCCGTGTTCGTTCAAGTGGCTATCGAGTGCGGCAGTGTAGATGGTTACATCAGGATGCGCGTCATTGACGGCTTTTACGCCTTCCGGAGCGGCAACCAATACCAATGCTTTGATGTTACGGCAACCTTTGGCTTTTAAAAGGTCGATGGTGGCAACCATAGAGCCGCCGGTCGCCAACATTGGGTCAATAATCAGTGCGGGACGTTCGTCCATGCTGTCGACAAATTTTTCAAAATAAGAAACCGGTTTCAAAGTTTCTTCATCGCGCTGCAAGCCGACAACGCTGATTTTGGCAGTCGGAATCAGGTCGAGTACGCCGTCAAGCATACCCAAACCGGCACGCAAAATCGGGACAACGGTCAGCGTTTTGCCTTTGATGCGGTCGCCTTCAATAGAGCCGCACCAGCCGTCAATAATATATTTTTCAATTTCAAAATCACGGCTGGCCTCATATGCCATCAGACGTGCCAACTCGGTGGTAAGCGTGCGGAATTTGTAAGTGCTGCAATCCGCTTCACGCATCAGCGTGAGTTTGTGGCGGACTAAAGGGTGGTTGATAACGGTAACGTTCATGTTGATTTTCCGAATTGCGTTGATGGAGGGGGATTATACTTTTTTTCGCATGGCGCGCAAAGTGCGTATTCATGCGAAAGGCCGTCTGAATCAGGGTTTCAGACGGCCTTTGTCAACAATTTTACATTACGGAATATTGTGGATAATTAAGCTTTCAGCAATTCTTGCAGTTCGCCTGCTTCATACATTTCCATCAAAATGTCGGAGCCGCCGACAAATTCGCCGTTAACGTACAGTTGAGGAATGGTCGGCCAGTCGCTGTATTCTTTAATGCCTTGGCGTACGGCATCGTTTTCCAATACGTTGACAGTCACATAGTCGGTGCAACCTGCCGCATTGAGGATTTGTACGGCACGGGAAGAGAAGCCGCATTGCGGAAATTGCTTCGTGCCTTTCATGAACAATACGACGCGGTGTGTGGTAACGACTTCTTTGATTTGATCGTGGATAGAGGACATGGTGTGTTCCTTTTTACTAAATCGGTTGTTCGGGAAAAATCAAATTTCCCGCCATTATACGCAAATTGATGAAGTTGAGGGGCGTTTATCAACGTCGGATCTGACCGTTGCCGTTGATGTAGAACTTGGTCGAAGTCAGCGCTTCCAAACCCATCGGGCCGCGGGCGTGCATTTTTTGGGTGGAAATACCAATTTCCGCGCCCAATCCGAAAACAAAGCCGTCGGTGAACCGAGTGGACGCATTGACATAAACCGCCGCCGCATCAATGCTTTCTTGGAAAAACTCGGCATGGGCAATGCTTTGGGTCACAATCGCTTCCGAGTGATGCGTCGTATGGCCGTTAATCCAATCGACGGCTTCTTCCACTGATTTTACCGTTTTGACCGACATAATATAGTCAAGAAACTCGGTACTGTAATCTTCCTCGGTTGCCAAAACAGCATTTTTAAAAATACGCAGCGCTTCCTGATCGGCTCTAAATTCGATCGGATGCACTTTGGCAACGGCTTCTTCCAGTTTTGGCAAAAACGCTTCCGCTATCTTTTCATGAACAACCAAAGACTCCGCGGCATTGCACACGCTCGGACGCTGCGTTTTCGCGTTCACGACGATATTGACCGCCATCTCCAAATCGGCACTGTCATCCACATAAATATGGCAATTACCGACTCCGGTTTCAATGACGGGAACTTTCGATTTCTCTTTCACCGTCTGAATCAAGCGCGCGCCGCCGCGCGGAATCAGTACATCAATATAATCAACCGCCTGCATCAATTCCTCAGCGGCAGCATGACTGGTATCTTCAACCAGCTGCACCACATCGGCATCCATCCCCGCTTTTACCAAAGTCTGCCTGATGACGGCAATCAATGCGGTATTGGAATGGATGGCATCGCGACCGCCGCGCAAAATAATGGCATTGCCGGTTTTAAAGGCCAGAGAAAACGCATCGACCGAAACATTCGGGCGGCTTTCAAAAATCATGGCAACCACGCCCAAAGGCACGCGTTTTTGAACTATTTTCAAACCGTCCAAATTGATATAGCCGCGGACAACCTGCCCAATTGGGTCCTGCAAATCGGCAACCTGCCCAACGCCTTCCGCAATGCCTTTGATGCGTTCGTGATTCAAACGCAGCCTGTCGAGCATAATGTCCGAAATGCCGTTTTCTTTTGCAGCGGCCAAATCGCGGGCATTTTCTGCCAAAATCATCTCAGCCTGTTCAACCAACGCCGTTGCAACCTGACGCAGCAGATTGTTTTTTTCCAAGCTTCCCAAGCTGATTAACGTTTTACTGGCTTTTTGGGCATTCTTGCCCAACTGTTCGATATAGCTCATCAAACCTCCCTATTTCTCTTGTGCAAACCACGTTCCAATAGGCGCGCCATCTAAAACCTGAAGAATATCGCGCGGATTGGCGCTGTTCATCAACACCATCTGGCCGTGATGTTCAAACATCATCTGCGCACTCTTAATCTTACTGAACATGCCGCCCGTACCAAACTTACTGCCCGATCCGCCGGCAGAAGCAATAATTTCTTCGGTAATATCGGCAACATGGCTGCGCAGCTTGGCATCGGCGTGAACAGCCGGATTTTTATCAAACAAACCGTCAATATCGGACAACATAATCAGCAAATCGGCTTTAACGATTTTCGCCACGACTGCCGACAAACGGTCGTTATCGCCAAACTTGGTGGCATGGTCCATCTCATCCACGCTGACCGCGTCGTTCTCATTGACAATAGGGATGACGCCGATGGAAAGCAGGGATTCAAAAGCATTGGTAACGTTTGCCAAACTTTCCGGATATTCGACCACATCACGCGTCAGCAGGATTTGCGATACCGTCATCCGATAATGGGAAAAAATCTGCGAGTAAAGGCTCATCATGGCCACTTGGCCGACGCTGGAAACAGCCTGCTGCTGCGCCATTTCCGCCGGACGTTTTTCCATGTTGAGGACATTCAGCCCAAAGCCCATCGCGCCGGAAGACACCAGCACAATTTCTTTGTCCTTACTGACCAAGCTGGAAATGACAAAGGCCAGTTGGTCGATTTTTGCCAAATTGATTTTGCCGTTTGGCAACACCAACGAACTGGTTCCAATCTTAATAACAATGCGTTTTACTGCTTCAAAATCTCGTTTCATTATTCTCCTCTGCTTTCTATTTTTATGATTGCATGCGGCATTATTTCAGCCAAACGTATCCATATCATAACTGCGAAGCAATAGAAAATACAGACAAAATTAAAAACGCTTCCTTTAAAAGCCGTATTTTCAGCTCTTATCCGAATCCGTTAATAACAAAATAAAAGGCCGTCTGAAACCCTATTTCAGGTTTCAGACGGCCTTTTACCGATTGTTTAAACTCTAGCCTGTCACGATAAATACAGACCGTTCCCTACAAAAGCTTATTGGTGTTCAGAAATAATTTTCAGCATTTGTGCCAATACTTTAGGATTGGCCGCAACGATGTCGCCGCTTTCCAACCAGCCTTCATCGCCGGACATATCGGTAACGATGCCGCCTGCTTCTTGGACAATCAATGCACCGGCGGCAATATCCCAAGGTTTGAGGTTGAACTCAAAGAAACCGTCCAAACGGCCGGCCGCAACGGCACACAAATCCAAAGAAGCCGCGCCTTCACGACGGCCGCCGGCGGTTTTTGACAAGAAATCTTTCAAAATCGCCAGATACTTGTCCATCATGCTTTGATCGACAACAGGGAAGCCGGTACCAATCAGGCAGCGGTTCAATTCGATGCGGTTGGAAACGCGGATACGGCGGTCGTTGAGCAACGCGCCTTTGCCGCGGGAAGCCATGTATACGTCGTTGCGCTCAGGTGCGTACACCAAAGCTTCTTGCAACACGCCTTTGTGCAGGAGTGCCATAGAGATGGCGTATTGGGGATGGCCGTGGAGGAAGTTGGTTGTGCCGTCGAGCGGGTCGATAATCCATTCGTACTCGGCGGTGGCTTTACCGTGGGAGCCGCCTTCTTCGCAAGTGATTTTATGATGCGGATAGGCTTCTTTGAGCGCTTCCACCAAAATCATCTCGGAGCTGCGGTCAACATCGGAAACGAAGTCGTTGAATGCTTTGCTGTCTACTTTGACGGCATCCAGATTGCCGGCGGCGCGAATCATCATTTGCCCTGCTTTACGGGCGGCTTTGAAAGCGGTATTTAAAAACGGATTCATGGTTTTCTTCCTAATTCAGGTAAAATACGCCCTAATGCGCCGAACAGGCACACAAGAGGCTGTTAATCGTTTCCGATGCTGTTAAAGAACATTTCAGACGGCATGGAAAAAGGCCGTCTGAAAACAAAAAGATGGCGCATTATACCTGATTCCCGTACAAACAGAAAACAAAACATGACTTCCGAAAAACCCGCCCTGCCCGCCTATCTGGACAATATCCGCATCATCCTCACGCGTACCAGCCATCCCGCCAATATCGGCTCCGCCGCCCGCGCCATGAAAACAATGGGCCTGCACAAACTGACCATCGTTGCCCCCAATCTGATGGCAACGCCGATGACGGAAAATCCGCCCGTATTCGATCCGGAGCATCCGCAATCGTTTAAATTACCGGAAGAAAGTTTCATCCTCGCTTCCGGTGCGGCAGACGTTTTGGAAAATGCCACCATTGCTGCCTCTTTGGACGAAGCCCTTGCCGACACCACCATCGCCTGCGCCCTGACCAGTCGCCGCCGCGAAATCACCGCGCCGCTGCAAACCCCGCGCGATTTGGTGCCCGAATTACTGCAGGCCGCCAACCGAGGCGAAAAAGTGGCACTGGTTTTCGGCAACGAGACTTTCGGCTTGAGCATCGAAGAAGTCCAAGCCTGCAACCGACTGATGACCATCAACGGCAATCCCGACTATTTCTCGCTCAACCTCGCCCAAGCCGTGCAGGTCGTGTGCTACGAAATCTTCAGCCAAACCGATTCGCCCATGACCCATCTTCAACAGGAAGACCACGCTGCGACCCATGAGCAAATCAAAGGCATGGTCGCCCACATGGAAAGCGTGATGAACGACATCGGCTTTTTCAACCGCCGCAACGGCGAGCGCCTGATGCGCCGTATGCAGAGCCTGTTCGGACGCGCCAACACGCAAACCGAAGACATCGACATCCTGCGCGGTTTTTTCAATACCGTCAGCCACCGTATCCATAAAAAAGACTGATTTAAGGCCGTCTGAAAACATTACAAGCTTTTTCAGACAGCATGACTGATATTCGGATAAGCATGAATTACGCCCTAGACGCATTATGGTGGAAACTCACCAGCCAACCCGTCCGCGACCTCGCCTCGCTGCTGACTGCGCCCCCTTTGTGGCAAAGCGGTTGCGAATTGAGCGTGCGCGAACTATTGGGGGAGCACGGTTTCCGCTACCTTTTGGCATTGGACGCCGATCCCGCGCCGCTGATGGATCACCTTGCCCAACGTTCCCCATTCGGCCACCGTCTCGGCATTTATGCCGAAGAGTTGTTGACGTTTTGGTTTGCCAACGCGCCGCACGCCAAACTGCACGCATACAACCTGCCCGTTTTTTCAGACGGCCAAACTTTAGGTGCCGCGGATTTTGTCGTTTCCCTCAACCAACAGCCCTACCATATCGAGCTGGCGTGTAAATACTACGGCGGAGACCAAGTGCAAAACCTGCACGGTCTCAACCCTAAAGACACGCTGACGGACAAGGCCGCCAAATTGGTGCAGCAATCCCAGCTGCTACATACACTGCAAGGCAAAGCAGCCTTAACCGCACAAGGCCTGCCGGAAAATCCGCTTCCTGCTTCCATCGTGCGCGGCATCGGATTTTTTCCACAAGGTTTCCATGCTTTTGAGCCGCCACTTAACTCATACGGCTGGCGCGGCATCTATATTCAAGATTGGGCGGAATACTGGTTTGAACACCAAGAAGTCCGCTACCACCTGCTCGACCGTATGGCCTA
This sequence comes from Neisseria sp. P0008.S002, assembly GCF_051962805.1. NCBI lineage: Bacteria > Pseudomonadati > Pseudomonadota > Betaproteobacteria > Neisseriales > Neisseriaceae > Neisseria > Neisseria sp. P0008.S002. The sequence goes on from NZ_JBQCUY010000001.1 coordinate 92,455, forward strand.
TCTCGCGCCTGCTCGTGTCGCCGAAACCGAAACATTGAACGAAACCGAAATCCGCCGTATCGACCAAGGCTTGATTGCCGTTTTGGAATTACGGCCGGACGGCTTTTGGCACGAAATCGAACGCATCATGAAGGCCGTCTGAAACCCTTTACCAACTTTAAGAGAACCCATTACATTATGAACGCCGCACAACTCGACCATACCGCCAAAGTTTTGGCTGAAATGCTGACTTTCAAACAGCCTTCCGATGCCGTCCTCTCCGCCTATTTCCGCGAACACAAAAAGCTCGGCCGCCAAGACCGCCACGAAATCGCCGAAACAGCCTTTGCCGCATTGCGCCACTATCAAAAAATCAGTACCGCCCTGCGCCGTCCGCACGCGCAGCCGCGCAAAGCAGCACTCGCCGCACTGGTTCTCGGCAGAAGCACCAACATCAGCCAAATCAAAGACCTGCTTGATGAAGAAGAAACAGAGTTCCTCGGCAATTTGAAAGCCCGCAAAACCGAGTTTTCAGACGGCCTGAATACCGCCGCAGAATTGCCGCAATGGCTGGTAGAACAACTGCAACGGCATTGGAGCGAAGAAGAAATCCTCGCCTTCGGCCGCAGCATCAACCAACCTGCCCCGCTCGACATCCGCGTCAATACCTTGAAAGGCAAACGCGATAAAGTGCTGCCATTGTTGCAAGCCGAAAGTGCCGATGCAGAAGCCACGCCTTATTCGCCTTGGGGCATCCGCCTGAAAAACAAAATCGCGCTTAACAAACACGAGCTATTTTTAGACGGTACACTGGAAGTCCAAGACGAAGGCAGCCAGCTGCTTGCCTTATTGGTGGGCGCAAAACGCGGCGAAATCATTGTCGATTTCTGTGCCGGTGCCGGCGGTAAAACTTTGGCTGTCGGCGCGCAAATGGCCAACAAAGGCAGAATCTACGCATTCGACATCGCCGAAAAACGCCTTGCCAACCTCAAACCGCGCATGACCCGTGCCGGACTGACCAATATCCACCCCGAACGCATCAGCAGCGAACACGATACCCGTATCGCCCGACTGGCAGGCAAAGCCGACCGCGTGTTGGTGGACGCGCCCTGCTCCGGTTTGGGTACTTTACGCCGCAATCCCGACCTCAAATACCGCCAATCCGCCGAGACCGTGGCCAACCTTTTGGAACAGCAACACAGTATCCTCGATGCCGCCTCCAAACTGGTGAAACCGCAAGGCCGTTTGGTTTACGCCACCTGCAGCGTGTTGCCGGAAGAAAACGAGTTGCAAGTCGAACGTTTCCTGTCCGAACATCCCGAGTTTGAACTCGTCAACTGCGCCGAACTGCTGCAAAGCCTGAAGGTTGATTTGGATACCGGAAAATACCTGCGCCTCAACTCTGGAGAACACCAAACCGACGGTTTCTTTGCCGCTGTATTGCAACGTAAGGATTAAGGTTGAAAAAGGCCGTCTGAAATCCTTTCAGACGGCCTTTTTAATAGATTTTTTACATTAAAATCATTAGAAACGATAGTCGCGCTCTGCAATAATATACTTTAAGGCATGTATCTTGACCTTTCATCAGAATATTGTGAAAAGCTGGAAAAAATGCTTTATGCTTTGTAAATGTATGTGTTCTCGTTCAAAATTCGCCCGGTCATGCCTCAGGCGATACCCGATACGGACAACGATAATATATAAATCATTTGGTTAGAAATCATGCCGCATATTTATTCTTCCCCCACAAAGCTCCGTTTATTGTCATCGGCCGTTGCCGTCGCCTGCTGTCTGATGCCGTTTCAGACGGCCTCTGCATACAGCCTGCAAGACATCCTCAGGGATGCTTTAATCAGCGACCCGATTGTGCGTGAAGCAAAAGCCACTCAAGAAGCAGCGCAAAGCACGACCAAAGCTACGCGTGCGCGCCATTATCCTGTCGTTACCCTGACCGGCACGAAAGTGCTGGCGCAACACAATAAATATAACAGCAACGACATGGATGACGGTATCGGCGTGCGCGGCAGCGTGAACATCTACTCATGGGGTGCGATTGAAGCCGCCGTCCGCCGCGACCGCAGCCGCGAAGAATACTATCAACACAAATACACCGAAAGCCAAGAGCAGCTCGGCAGCGATATCGGCCGCCTCTACCTGAGCGCATTGCGTGCAAAAGAAACCCTGATCCTCAACGAGCAGACTTTAGCGCGCCACAACAACCTCTTAAAAGACTTGGACACCATCGTCAAATATGATGTCGGCCGCCGTTCCGAGCTGATTGAAGCGCGCGCGCGCCAACTACAAGTGGCAAACATCATTGCCCAACAACGCCGCACCATGGATTTGGCCCTGAGCCGCCTGTCCCGCTATACCTCGCGCCAGCTGACTGCCAACGACTTGGAAGATCCGTTTAAAAACGACACGGCGAAATCCATCACTGAACGCTTCAACAATCCCAACCGCAACAACAATCCGTCCTATCAGGCGCAATTGGCCGAGCGCGACAGCGTCCGTGCCGATTTGGACGCCTCCAAAGCCGAACGCCTGCCTGCCCTCAATTTGGAAGGCAGTGCAACGCGCAACACCAGACAGCTTTATTTAAACGTTGCATGGAATGTGTTGGATATTGCCGCACGACACAATGTGGAACGCAATGCCAAATCATTGATTGCCGCAGAAGCCAAGTCCGAACAAATCCTGCGCGACATGAACGAACGCGTTCAAACGTCGGCCATCGATATGCAGGAAAGCGAACAGCGTACCGCGCTGACGGCGCAACACATCGCCGCCCAAAAAGAAGTCATCAAAGTGTATGAATTGCAATTTAAAATCGCCCGACGTACGCTGACCGACGTTTTGAGCGCATACAGCGAGTTATCCTCCATCGAGCAGGATTATGTTGCCGCCCGCAACGATTTCCGCGATGCGGCGCTTGACTATTTAAATACCCAAGCCAAAATCTCCGCTTGGGTCGGTTTGGCACAAAAATAAAGCCATATCCGCCGGTTAAACCAAAAACATTACGCGAAAAAATATGAAAGCCATCATTGAACACATCGTTTTAGTGACCCGCCTTTTGGGTGCGCCCGTATCCGAAGCCGCTTTGTCCGCCGAAGTCGTGCGCGACAAAAAGCTCAAGGTCAACTATCACTCACTGGTCGAAGTCCTGCGCAGTCACGGCTTTGAAAACACCTTATCCAAACGCAATCTGGAAGACATCCCCTCGCTCGCTGTGCCGGTTATGATTATCCTGCACAACGAAGAAGCAGCGGTCATCACCCAAATCGAAGGCTCCGGCCAAGAACGCAAATACCATATCCGCCAGGTTGACGGTTTGGAACAGGAACTCAGCCACGAGCAGCTCTCCGGCCTGTATTTGGGCTACTGCTGGTTTATCAAACCCAAAATGGCTACCGATATGCGCTCGGAGCTGCCTGAATACCATTTGCCCAAAGCATGGTTTTGGAAAGTCATTTGGCGTTTCCGCAGCTACTACTACCAAGTCATCTTGGCCACCATCATCATCAACTTCCTTGCGCTCGTCAGCTCCCTGTATGTGATGAACGTGTACGACCGCGTGATTCCCAACCAAGCCTATGAGACCTTGTGGGTATTGAGCATCGGCGTGGTCTTGGCGATTTTGTTTGAGTTTGCCGCCAAGATGATTCGCGGCCACTTGACCGATATTGCCGGCAAAAAAGCCGACCTGATCATCAGCTCCGCCCTGTTCCGCCGCGTGATGGCATTGCGTCTGGCAGACCGTCCTGCTTCTTCCGGTTCATACGCCAGCAACCTGCGCGAATTTGAAGCCGTGCGCGAGTTCATGACCAGTGCCAGCTTGTTGACCATCGTCGACTTGCCTTTCCTGTTGCTGTTTATCTTCGTGATTTCCATGGTCGGTGGCAAACTGGCACTCGTTCCCCTGACCATCATTCCGATTGTCGTGATTGTCGGTTTTGTCGTACAACGACCGCTCTCGCGCCACATTAACGAATCGATGAAAGAAGGTTCGCAACGCTCCGGCCTTGCCGTTGAAGCCATCGAAGGCATCGAAACCCTGAAAACCAACAACGCCACATCTTGGGCGCAACAACGTTGGGACGAATACACCGCCAAAACTTCCGCCTCTTCCATCAAAGTCAAAGACACCAGCAACTTCATGGTCAACTTTGCCGTTGCCATGCAGCAGCTCAATACCGTCTTTTTGGTCGTCGTCGGTACCTATCTGATTCATGCCGACAACCATGCGGAACGCATCACCATGGGTGCATTGATTGCCTCCGTGATTCTGTCCGGCCGTGCTTTGGCGCCATTGGCACAAATTGCCGGTTTGGCCACCCGCTTCCAACAGGCCAAACTTGCCCTCAAAGGCGTAAACGACATCGTTACCCGCCCTATCGAGCGCAATCCGGAACGCAAATATATTACTTTGGACAATGTTCAAGGCAATATTACCTTTGAAAACGTATCGTTCAAATATCAAGCCGACAACAACAGCGCGGTCGAAGATTTGCGCCTGACCATCAAACCGGGCGAAAAAGTCGGTATTTTGGGCCGTATCGGCAGCGGTAAAAGCACCATGCTCAAACTGGCCAGCGGTCTGTACGACACTGAAAAAGGCAACGTTACCCTTGACGGCGTCGATATGCGCCAGCTTGACCCCAACTTCCTGCGCGATCAAGTCCTGCTGTTGAGCCAATCGCCACGCCTGTTCCTCGGCACATTGCGTGAAAACATGGACTTGGCGCGTACCGGCAGCTACTCTACCGACCAAGACTTACTGACTGCACTCAACCGCTTCGGCCTCGACAAAATCATCCGCAACCATCCACGCGGTTTGGATATGCCTCTGGGTGAAGACGGCTTGGGCTTGTCCGGCGGTCAAAAACAAATCATCGCCCTGGCGCGTATGACCTTGCGCAACCCGAAAGTCGTCTTGCTGGACGAGCCGACCACCAGCCTGGACCAAGCCACTGAGCGTATGGCGCTCAATGCCATTGCCCAATGGGGTCGTAACCGCACTATGCTTTTGGTGACGCACCGTCCGCAAGTGCTGCAAATCGTCAACCGCATCATTGTGATGGACAATGGTAAAGTCGTGATGGACGGCCCACGTGACTTGGTATTGCAAAAACTCATGCAAAACGAACAAGCCAAAGCAGCCAACGTCAAACAACAGCAACAAGCTGCTGCAGTCAAACAGCAGCAACAACAAGCTGCCTCAGCCCCTCAATCGGCAGCACAATAAAGCAAAAGGCCGTCTAAAAATCTACTTACCCTTTCAGACGGCCTGCCCTAATGGTTAAAATCCACCAAACACAATAAAGATACACGATTATGAGCCGCGAAAACAACGTCAAATCCAAAGACCTACACCTCATCAACGACCTCAATGCCGCCCTTCAAAAAGAAAAACACAGCGGCCAATTTTGGGTCATCATCCTATTCTTCCTTTTCCTGATTGTCTTCGTCGTCTGGGCATACAACAGCCCTGTCGAAGAAGTGACCCGTGGCAACGGCAATATCATTCCCAGCAGCCGTGAGCAAGTAATCCAAAGCCTAGATCCCGGCATCGTCACCGAAATCATGGTTAAAGAAGGCGACATGGTCGAGAAAGATCAGATTCTGATGAAACTCGACGACACGCGTAGCTCCGCCGTTTTGCGTGAAAGCGAAGCCAAAGTCGAAAACCTCGAAGCTACTGTTGCCCGCCTTAAAGCCGAAGCCTACGGCACCAAGCTCTCCTTCCCTGATAGCGTGGGTCCCGAGCTTCGCCGTCGCGAAATCGCCGCCTACAAAGCACGCCGTCAAGCCATGACCGATGCCGTCAGCGGCCTTTCCCAAAGCAAGGCCGCACTTGACCGCGAAATCGCCATTACCGCACCTATGGTTGCCGAAGGCGTGGTTTCCGAAGTCGAACTCTTAAGAATGCGCCGTGAGTCTGCCGACTTGGCCACCCAAATTTCCGAACGCCGCAACCGCTACAAAGCCGATGCCAACAACGAACTTTTGCAAGCCGAATCCGAGCTGGCGCAATCCAAAGAAAACGTTGCCATGCGCGCAGACCCGGTTGAACGCTCGCAAATCCGCGCTCCTATGCGCGGCATCGTCAAAGGCATAAAAGTTACCACCATCGGCGGCGTTGTGAACGCAGGCGAAGACATCATGCAAATTGTCCCCGTTGACGACAAACTGCTGGTCGAAGCCTATATCCGCCCGCAAGACATCGCCTTTATCCGCGCAGGCCAACCTGCATTGGTTAAAGTCAGCGCATACGACTACTCCATCTACGGCGGTTTGGAAGGCAAGGTTACCCTCGTCGGCGCCGATACCGTCAGCAATTCCATGCAAAACCGTGCCAACGACTTAAAACTTGATCCGAACCAAGTTTATTACCGTGTTCTCGTCCAAACCGAAAACAACTCCCTGAAAGATAAAAACGGCAAACCCATGCCGATTATTCCGGGCATGGTTGCAACGGTAGACATCAAAACCGGTGAAAAAACCATCTTCCAATACCTGATCAAACCGATTACGCGTATGAAACAAGCGTTAAGCGAACGCTAATCGATAAAACGATAAAAGGCCGTCTGAACGTTTTCAGACGGCCTTTGATTTCTGTTTTCACTATGCCCGTTTATCCGGCAGGCAAATTACTTCTCCTTAAAAGCAGTACCGACAAACGTTCTTTTCGGATTGCCGCGCTCAACTTGATAGAGTTGCGCGTGCTGCTCCTGTGCAAAACTTCCAGCTTGTCCGGCATGATGCTCCGCCAGCTTTTGCGCCAATAACATGACCGCCAATTTTTTATTGGCGTGCTGGCTGCGTTCGCTCTCGACCCGCACGGAAATGCCGCTTTCTTTATGGGTGGCGCGGACGGCGCTTTCGGTTTTATTGACATGCTGCCCGCCTTTACCGCCAGAACGGCAGGTTTGAAACTCGATTCCGTTTTCAGACGGCATTTCATACATCTGCGGCATATCGGGCAAGCGGAAAACGCCTATATACCAATTTTTGCGCGGATGTTTCGAGCGGACAGGGCTGGGGCATACCCATTGGAGCGTCCCCTGCCAAGTTTGTGCCAAGCTTTCGGCTTTCTGCCCTTCCAATTTGAGCATTGCCGACAAAATGCCGTGCTTATCGGCGGTTTCGGTAACAAGTTCGGCATCAATGCCTTTGGCTTGGGCTTCGGCAAGCAGCTTGCCTAAGACGAAACGGGCAAATATACGGCACTCCGCCGGCCCTTGCGCGGTGGAAATTTGCAGATAAACCGCTGGTGTATTCTGTTTCATCTTTACGCTCCACACTCGCCGCCGGTTTTATAAGTCAAAACAGGTTTAAACCTCGCGACCAATTCAATCAAACCAGCATTTTTCATGGCGGCAATAACGCTGTCGATGCTTTTATAAGCCTGCGGCGCTTCTTCAAAAATCAAAGCTTTATCCTGACAAACGACTACGCTGCCAAATTCGGTCTGGCGCAGGCTGTCGGCAGTATATTTGTGCGACAGCCTGCCTTTGCATTCGCCGCGCTGCCACTTCCGACCTGCGCCGTGAGCCAAGGTGTTCAACGAAATTTGGCAATCTTCGGCAGGTCGGACCAGATAGCTGTAATCGCCGCGCGAGCCGGGTATCATGACCAAGCCTTTATCGGTGGGCGTTGCGCCTTTTCGGTGCAGCCAACCGGTTGTGCCGTCAATCTCGGTTTGTTCCAAAAAATTATGATGGACATCGAGCAGGCATATTCCTTCTGCGCGCCAACGGTCGAGCATTCTGGCCGCAATCAGACGACGGTTAAGGCTGGCAAATTCAAGGGCTGTTTGGTGTTCGGCAAGGTAGGCTGCTGCCGCTTCGCCCCCTTCTGCCAAACCTTGATGCCCAAAGGCGGCAATATGGCGTTGCAAAATCTGCTGGCCTAATCCGCGCGAACCGCTATGTACTAACAGTTGCAGATGGTTTTCATCAAAATCTATTGGGAGCAGATCGGCGCGATAAACAGTATCAACGGTTTGCAACTCGGCAAAATGGTTACCGCCGCCAATCGTACCTACGGCAAGACCGTCTGAAAATGGGAACATATCGACAGCGTCGCCTAATAATTCGACCTGTTCGTCTTTGTCTAGCGGCGTATCGATATTACCCAGCTGTTTGGCGAGTTTGGCCGGTTTGAGTTTGGCTGCGCGTAAATCGGTCTGCCAAAACGCCATACCGCAACCGATATCATTCCCAATCAGGGCAGGATAAAAATGACGGTCGCTGAAAAATGCCGCGCCAACCGGATAACCGCGCCCTACGTGTAAATCCGGCATTCCGGCAACGCGTAACATATGCGGTAATCGGGCGGTGGTTTCGAGCTGTGCGACAGCGTTGCCTTCAATCCATGTATTTGAATCGGCAATAATTTGAATATGATGGGGATAATTGCCCATGTGTTTATGCTTTCTTTAAAACGGATAGAAACCGTCAGCAGATGACAATAAATATCCACCGTCTGCAAAATGTTCAGACGGCCTGGTTTCTAGCCGATAATCGTAGGGAAAGCAGCCCGAAGCGGGCGACATGGAATGCGAAAAGCGTTATCCGAAAATCAGACCGACGCTTGGGCTGCAAAGAATGTGATTGAGCGGATTGAAGTATTGCGTGTCATGGCTTGCTCCTTTCTTTGCATGAAAATATTAAAAACGTTCGGATTATAGAGGATTCATTTCCAATCATGCAAACTTACTGACATCAATCTGCCAATAATGTTGCATAAATGGCAACTATTGAGAACATAATTTAGGCCGTCTGAAAACTTTTCAGACGGCCTTTGATACCCAATAATCCTTACAAAACAACGGTCGGATAAGAGCCGACAACTTTCACGAAGGAAGCGCGTTCGCCCAAAAGCTGTAAGGCTTTTTGGACATTTTCATCGCTTTGATGGCCTTCGATGTCGATGAAGAACAGGTATTCCCACAAAACCGATTTGCTTGGGCGGCTTTCAAATTTGGTCATGGAAATGCCTAATTCGGTAAAAGGTTGCAACAAAGAAGTAACGGCACCGGCACGGTTGGGTGCGGAGACGACCAAAGAGGTTTTATCGTTGCCGCTGCGGCCGGTTTCTTGATGGCCCATCACCAAGAAGCGCGTGGTGTTGTTCGGTTCGTCTTCGATACACTCGGCGGCAAAGCTCAACTGATAAATTTCCGCCGCGATACGTCCGGCAATGGCGGCCACATTCGGGCTGTCAGATTCGGCAACCAGACGCGCTGCTTCGGCATTGCTGGCTACGGCGATACGTTCGGCATTGGGCAGGTTGCGGCCGAACCAGTCGTTGCATTGCGCCAAGGCTTGGGCATGGGCGAAAACTTTGGTAATGCCGCCGATTTCGTGGCTGTCTTTACGCAGCAGGTTGTGATGAATGCGGACAACTACTTCGCCGCAGGCTTTCAACGCGGTTACGGCCAGCAAGTCCAAAGTACGGCCCACCGAACCTTCTGTCGAGTTTTCTACCGGCGCCACCAAATAATCGGCTTGGCGCGTTTCAACTTGTTTGAAGCAGTTGTCGATGGTGGTACACGCCATGGTGTGTGCGGCGTGGCCGAAATGTTTGATGGCGGCTTGCTGGGTAAATGTCCCCTTCGGGCCCAAATAGGCAATCGTCAGCGGACGCTCCACCGCCAAACATTCGCTCATAATCTCGCGAAACAGCCGGGTAACCGATTCGTCCGGCAAGGGGCCGCGGTTCAAATCCTGAATCCGGCGCAAAACGGCTACTTCCCGTTCAGGACGGTACACCGCGCCTGTCCCTTTCAATTCGCCGATAGCATGCGCATGACCGGCGCGCTCGTTGAGCAAACGGAGGATTTCCGCATCGATACTGTCGATGGCATTGCGGTGCGGCAATAATTGTTCGTCTATGGATAAAGGCATAAGCTGTCTCGCAATTTTGTGAGGGATATTTTCATTTTAACATTAAAGGCCGTCTGAATTCCGTTTTCAGACGGCCTCAACACTATCTTTATCTAACTTTATCGTCTATCAGGTTTGCAAACGCCGCCAATTCCATCATAATTAAGCCTTTTGAACGACAAGGCCTATTCCATGCACTCAAACGGACTGTACACCCGTTTTCTGCCCGATGAAGAAGCAACCCTGAAACTGGGTGAAGAATGGAGCAAGCAGCTTTCCGCTCCGCTGACCATCTATCTTGAAGGCGGGCTGGGTGCAGGCAAAACCACGCTGACACGCGGGATTTTGCGCGGACTGGGACATACGGGCGCAGTCAAAAGCCCGACTTACACCATTGTCGAATCTTATCCGCTGGATGCATTCACCCTCCACCATTTCGACCTCTACCGCTTTACCATGCCCGAGGAATGGGAAGATGCCGGTTTGGACGAATTGTTTGCGCCCGACAGCATCTGCCTCATCGAATGGCCGCAGCAAGGTGGGGAATTCACGCCTCTGGCAGACATTACCATTACATTGACGTACACCGATAAGGGCAGAACCTGCACCTTTTCCGCCCACACAAACCAAGGCCGAAAAAGTTTAGAATCATGGTCAAATTAACTAGAAGACACATTCTCCGTCAAGGCACAGGACTATTTCTCACCCTCACGCCCGTTGGTGCCGCATTGGCCAAACCGGCCTCTCCTGCGCAATTCCTTGCCGTCCGCATTTGGCCGGCGAACGCCTACACACGCGTTACCCTTGAGAGCAACCACTCGATGAAATACCAACATTTTATGTTGGACAACCCCAGCAGGTTGGTCGTGGATATTCAAGGTGCGGAAATCAACAGCGTCCTGCAAGGCATTTCCAGCAAAGTGCTGTCTAACGACCCTTTTATCCGCAGCATTCGTGCCGGTCAAAATACGCCCAATACCGTGCGTATCGTCATCGACCTCAAACAAAGCACCCATCCGCAAGTCTTTGCGCTCGCCCCCGTCGGCAACTTCAGAAACCGCTTGGTTATCGACCTCTATCCGCACGGCGCAGATGCCAACGACCCGATGATGGCCTTGCTCAACGGCAATGTTCCCAAACAACGTCAAAATACCAATATCGCATACGACACCCCTGCCCCTAAAAACAATCGCGGCAGCGGCGGCAACCGCCGTCCCGTGATTATGATCGACCCCGGTCACGGTGGCGAAGATCCTGGCGCAATCGGCCCGAGCGGCCTCAAAGAGAAAAACGTCGTACTCTCCATTGCACGCGAAACCAAAAAACGCCTCGAGGCCTTGGGTTACAACGTATTCATGACGCGCAACGAAGACATCTTTATCCCATTGGGCGTACGCGTTGCCAAAGGCCGTGCGCGCAATGCCGACGTATTCGTATCCATCCACGCCGATGCCTTTACCAGCCCGTCCGCTCGCGGTACCGGCGTATATATGCTCAATACCAAAGGCGCGACCAGCTCGGCGGCAAAATTCCTTGCCCAAACCCAAAACAACGCCGACGCCATCGGCGGTGTACAATCCAGCGGCAACCGCAACGTCGACAACACGATTTTGGACATGACCCAAACCGCAACCCTGCGCGACAGCCGCAAGCTCGGCCATTCCGTCTTGACCGAATTGGGCAAACTCAACCAACTGCACAAAGGCCGCGTTGACGAGGCCAACTTTGCCGTCCTCCGCGCGCCGGACGTTCCGTCCATTTTGGTGGAAACCGCCTTCCTCTCCAACCCTACCGAAGAGCGGCTGCTCGGCAGCGAATCCTTCCGCCAACAATGCGCCCAAGCCATTGCCACCGGTATTCAAAAATACATCAATACCGCCGTTTTACGACGCGGTTAATGGCTTGATGAAACAAAGGCCGTCTGAAAATTTTTCAGACGGCCTTATCTTTTCAAGCAATCTATTTAACCGCACTTCCCTACCGCAGCCGGATAGACGGATACCTTCGTCTGCGTCAATGCAAACAGGTTTTCCAACTGCATTTGCGCCTGACGGTTGGCATGTTCCAAAATCTCAGCCCTACATGCGCTTTGCAATACCTGCCGTTTCGCCTCTTCCTGCACCGTCTTAAATACCGACTTATCCATAGGCAGCAAATTAAACGAGCCGGTCTGAATATCGTACACTTCGATATTTTCCAAATCCACGCTCAAAATTTCCACCGCCGGCAGGCTGATTAAGACCTTGTCGTCCACAATATTGACATTGTCCGCGCCTAACTTGTCCAAATCCAAACCAGCCAACACCTTACCGCGCACAATAAAAATACCGCTTTGTGAATCCTGCCACAGCCTGCGCCAATCCCCTTTTTTCTCCGTACGGATAATCGTATCGATATAAAATGCCGTACTTTCCAAGCGGTTCATCTGCTTAATCTGCATCAAAACCCCCTCACGGGACAAAACCTGATGTTCTTCGTTCTGACCATGCAGGGCATAAAACCAGCCGCCCGCAGCCGTCAGCGCACACAACACCAGCACGACCAATCCGCGTCCAAGCATTTTCATTTCAAACATCCCCCATTAAAATAATCATCAAAACATTCCCCATATTCTCCCAAAACCGTCAATTTCAAGCCATACCCAGGCCGTCTGAAACAATAAATTTCATTACCAAAAAGTAATAAAAATCTCAACAAACAAAGTTTGTCTTTTGGTAAATACAAGACTACAATCCATTACACACAATTCAATTTCATCTCATCATGAATACCACCGACCTGCGCCGCCACAACCTGCGGCAATGGATAACACAACACCACAACGGCCAGCAGACCAAGTTTGCCCAAGCCATTTCTATCAACCAAGGCGAGCTGTCCGCCCTACTGAAAAACAAATCTTTCGGCGAGAAAAAAGCCCGAAAAATCGAGCAGGCAGCAAATATGCCTGACATGTGGTTGGATCAAGACCACCAAGACCGCCACGCCCCCACCATCAGCCAAGAAAGAAATACCATGTCCCACATCTCCACCATCCCTGAAATCCTAGCAGACATCAAAGCCGGCAAAATGGTCATCATCACTGATGCCGAAGACCGAGAAAACGAAGGCGACTTGCTGATGGCCGCCCAATTCGTTACCCCCGAAGCCATCAACTTCATGATCAAAAACGCACGTGGCCTGGTCTGCCTGCCGATGGACGGCGAAATGGTCGAAAAACTCGGCCTGCCCATGATGACCCAAAAAAATGGCGCACAATACGGCACCAACTTTACCGTCTCCATCGAAGCCGCCCACGGCATTACCACCGGCATTTCCGCCGCCGACCGCGCCCTGACCATTCAAACTGCCGTTTCCCCATCCGCCAAACCTGAAGACATCGTCCAACCCGGCCACATCTTCCCTCTCCGCGCCCAAAAAGGCGGCGTACTCGTCCGCGCCGGACACACAGAAGCCGGCGTCGATCTGGCACAAATGAACGGTCTGATTCCCGCCGCCGTCATCTGCGAAATCATCAACGACGACGGCACCATGGCACGTATGCCCGAACTGATGAAGTTTGCCGAAGAGCACAACCTCAAAATCGGCACCATTACCGACCTCATCGAATACCGCAGCCGTACCGAAAGCCTGCTCGAAGACATGGGCAACGCACCCGTACAAACCCCGTGGGGCGAGTTCCAACAACACGTTTACGTCGACAAACTCTCCGGCGAAACCCACCTCGCCCTTGTCAAAGGCACACCCTCCGCCGAAGAAGAAACCCTCGTCCGCGTCCATGAACCCTTCAGCGTCATGGACTTCATCCAAGCCAACCCGCGCCATTCATGGTCGCTGCCCAAAGCCCTTGAGCGCATCCAACAAGCCGAAAGCGGCGTAGTCATCCTCCTGCACCGTACCGAAGACGGCGCCACCCTGCTCGACCGCACCCTGCCCAAAGGCGCCAACCAAGCCTACAAATGGGACAGCAAAAGCTACGGCATAGGCGCACAAATCCTCGCCGGCCTCAACGTCAAAAAACTGCGCGTCCTCGGCCAGCCGTCATCCTTCACCGGCCTCACCGGCTTCGGCCTCGAAGTCGTCGGCTTTGAAGAAGCTGAAAAATAATCTTGCTTGATTGATGCTCAAAGCAAATGAAACAAAAGGCCGTCTGAAAGTTTTCAGACGGCCTTTTAAGTTTATTATCCAATTCAAAAACAGCGAATATAAAAAAAGCCGACACACCTTTCCGATGTATCGGCTTTCGTTATCTGCTTAACGCTTAATTTCTGCCGGGCAATTCTTTTTCGCTCAATGGTTTGATGTACCAAATATCGCGGCAGTAGTCGGCGATGGAGCGGTCGGATGAGAAGAAGCCCATGTTGGCGATATTGATCAAGGCTGATTTGCGCCATGCGGATACGTTGCGGTAGTGTTCGTCCGCTTTGTATTGCGTGTCGATGTAGCTGCGGAAATCGGCCATCAGTTGATAGAAGTCGCCGTATGGTTGCAACACGTCGTTGTAGCGGTTTGGCTCTTCCGGAGAGAAAGTGCCTTGGCTGATTTGGTTGACGACGCGGCGCAGGTCGCTGTCTCGCTCGATATAGCTCAACGGGTCGTAACCGTTGCGGCGGATTTCTTCGACTTGTTCTACGGTGTTACCGAAGATATAGCAGTTGTCCGCACCGACTTTTTCCAAAATCTCAACGTTCGCGCCGTCCAGTGTACCCATACAGATTGCGCCGTTGAGGGCAAATTTCATGTTGCTGGTACCGGATGCTTCTGTACCTGCCAGTGAGATTTGTTCGTGCAAATCGGCGGCAGGAATGATGATTTGGGCGAGGCTGACGCTGTAATTCGGGATGTAAACGACTTTAATCAGGTCACGGATACGGGTGTCGTTGTTGATGACTTTGGCAACGTCGTTAATCAGTCGGATGATTTTCTTCGCCATGTAATAGGCGGAAGCGGCTTTACCGGCAAAGATGAACACACGCGGCTGCCAATCGAAATCCGGGTTTTCCAGGATTTTGTTGTAACGGTCGACGATGTGCATCACGTTCAATGCTTGACGTTTGTACTCGTGGATACGTTTGATTTGGATGTCGAAAAGTGCATCGGTATTAACTTTGATACCCAGCTCGGTTTCGATGTATTTGGCAAGACGCTCTTTGGCGGCTTTTTTCACTTCGCCGAATTCTGCCTGTACGGAGGCATCGTCCACTTTGTCGTTGAGCTTGGTCAGGTTGTCCAAATGCAGACGCCAGTCTTCGTCGCCCAGATGTTTGTCCAAGAATTTGGTCAGGCCCGGGTTGGCGATGTTGATCCAGCGGCGCGGGGTGACGCCGTTGGTTACGTTGGTAAAGCGTTCTGGGAACACTTTGGCAAAGTCGGCAAAGATGGATGTGGTCATCAAATCGGAGTGGATTTTTGCCACGCCGTTGACTTTGTGCGAACCGATCACGGCAAGCCATGCCATGCGAACGCGACGGCCGTGGGTTTCGTCAATGATGGATACGCGGCGGACAAAGTCGTCGTCGAAGTTACCGATGGCACGCAAGGCATTGAGGAAGTAGGCGTTGATTTCAAAGATGATATCCAAGTGGCGCGGCAGCAGACGGCCCATCAGGTCAACCTGCCAAGTTTCCAAGGCTTCGCTCATCAATGTGTGGTTGGTGTAAGAGAAAATCTTACAGCACATATTCCATGCTTCAGTCCATGCAATGCCCTCTTCGTCAATCAGGATACGCATCAATTCTGGAATAGCGAGTACCGGATGGGTGTCGTTCAAGTGGATGGCGACTTCGTCCGCCAAAGTGCGGATACTTGGGAAACGGCATTTGTGGCGGGCAACGATGTCTTGAACGGAAGCGGAAACCAAGAAGTATTCTTGTTTCAAGCGCAATTCGCGGCCGGAATCGGTAGAGTCGTTCGGATACAGAACGCGTGAGATGTTTTCGTCGCTGTTTTGTGCGCGAACGGCAGAGGCATAGTCGCCTCGGTTGAAGTCGGCAAGGTCGAACAGGTTGCCTGCGTGTGCAGTCCACAAACGCAATGGGTTGGCACATTCGCCGCCATAGCCCGGAATGATTTCATCGTATGCCCAAGCAGAAATTTCTTCGCTTGGCTGCCATTCTTTTTTGTCGCCCAAGTTCAACACTTGACCACCGAAACGGACGGAATATTGTTTGTTCGGACGGGCAAACTGCCATGCCAAATCTTGGTCGAGCCACAAATCAGGTTTTTCAACTTGTTGGCCATCCACGATTTCTTGTTTGAACATACCGTATTGGTAACGGATGCCGTAGCCCATGGCCGGAATGCGCAGGGTTGCCAAAGAGTCGAGGAAGCAGGCGGCCAGACGGCCCAAACCGCCGTTACCCAAACCCGGATCTTCTTCTTGTTCGCAGACATCGGCAAATTCTTTGCCCAGTTGCTTAAAGGCTTCTTCAAATTCGGCGTAAACGCCTTCGTTAATCAGCGCGTTGACAAACGAACGGCCGAGCAGGAATTCCATAGACAGGTAATAAACCATGCGTTTGCTGTTATCAATGTGGGCGCGGCGTGTTTTGAGGAAATCTTCCGCAATCAGGTCACGCGCGGCAAGCATGGCGGCGTTGAGCCATTGGTGTGAAGTTGCCTCCTTCGGATCTACGCCCAAGATGAAAATCAGCTTGTAAACGATGGATTTACGGATGGTTTCGGCGTCCGGTTTAGGCATTACATAATCGTAACCGGAGATGGGGAGTTTTTTCTTAGCCATGGAAGCCTTTCTCTAGCGTGAGGCACTGGACAACGCGCCTGATGGTTTTATTAAAAACAACGAAACTCGGTTTTCAGACGGCCTGACAACGGCAACAGGCCGTCTGAAAGGAATGGTGCGTAGATTTGTTACAAACCAAGGAGATTATAGCGGAAAGATTCAAAAAAAGGATATATTTTTCTTTATAAAACATTTAATTAACAATTAAACCATTCATCATCTTATTGGCATTTTCAATTTATACCACTAAGCTACAAATCAGAAAATACTGACAAAATATCAAAGAGTTAATCAACCAATAGTTTAATTCTCATTTAATTTGTTTTATGTAAAATCCAAATCCCCATATGCTCAACAACACATTTCCCAGCCTCTTCGTAATTAAATTTCTCAGATGGTACGCAAGAAATTTCCCAATTGCCTTGAGGCAGGTTAAATAACTGACGACTACGTTTGGCATTGACCAACAGCAGCCATTCATCGTCCAAAACAACCTGAATCGCCTTACTGCCCCTGTTGTGCCAACAATATTCGGTCATCGGGCTGCTATCGGCATTGAGCCATTGCACACGCTCTTTTTCCCACCAGCAATCATCTGTCAGCAGCTTGATTTGGCTGCGTACGCGTATTAGCGCTTGAGTGTAATTTTGTAACTCATGAGGCTCATTTTGCCAATCCAACCATGTAATCGGATTATCTTGGCAGTAGCTGTTGTTGTTGCCTTGCTGACTGTTGCCGAACTCATCGCCCGCCAAAAGCATGGGCGTACCGTTGGATAAAAACAAGGAGGCAAGCAGCGCTTTGGAGGTGTATTCGCGGTTGAGCAAAACCTCTTCATCATCGGTTTCGCCTTCTACGCCGTGGTTGTAGCTGATGTTTTCATTATGCCCGTCGCGGTTGTTTTCGCCGTTGGCTTCGTTGTGTTTTTCGTTATAGCTGACCAAATCGCGCAGAGTGAAGCCGTCGTGTGCAGTGATGAAGTTAATGCTGGCGGACGGGTGGCGGCCGCTGTGGTTGAAAATATCGGACGACCCGGCCAAGCGTTCGGCAAATGCGCCCAAATTGCCGCTTTCCCATGACCAAAACGCGCGCATGTCATCGCGGAAACGGCCGTTCCATTCGGCAAAAGGTTGCGGGAAATTGCCCAAGTGATAGCCGCCCTCGCCGATGTCCCATGCTTCGACAATCAGCTTCAAACCGGCCAACACAGGATCTTGATACAGGACTTGGAAAAAACGGCCGTACGATTGGAAATCGGGTTCACGTCCCAATACGGTTCCTAAATCGAAACGAAAGCCGTCGATATGAAACTCTTCAGCCCAATAGCGCAGGCTGTCTGCCGCCCAACGGGTAACGTCGCACCGGACAATATTGAGCGTATTGCCGCAACCCGACCAGTTTTCATAATTGCCGTAAGGGGTGTGCCAATACCATAACGTGTTGTCGATACCGCGCTGACACAGCATCGGGCCTTTGTCGTCCTGCTCGGCCGTATGGTTGTACACGACATCCAAAATCACTTCCAAACCTGCCTGATGCAGGGCTTTGACCGCTTGTTTAAATTCCGCCGCCGCACGTTCGGGATTGTCGGCATAAGACGGCTCGACGGCAAAATGGGAATAAGTGTTGTAGCCCCAATAATTGCTCAAGCCCATCTGCTGAAGATGGTATTCATCCAGATGATAATGAATCGGCAGCAGCTCGACCGTCGTTACCCCCAATTCTTGCAAATAGGCTAAAACCCGTTTATCGCACAAGGCTTTATAAGTGCCTGCGTACTTCAAATCGGGGAATTGCTTGGTCAACCCTTTGACATGGGCTTCATAAATAACGGTTTTGCCCCACGGTATTTCCGGACGGCAATCTTTGGCCCAATTAAATCGGCTGCGTCCGACCACGACGCTTTTCGGCGCAACGGCGGCATTGTCGCGTTCATCTTCCGGCCTGAACCATGCCATTTCTTCGGCGGTACGGTAGCTTGGTTTGCCGTCAATTTTTTTGGAATACGGGTCAATCAGCAATTTGTTGGGATTAAAACATGAGCCGTATTCTGCGTTTTCACGTCCATACACGCGAAAACCGTATCGCTGCCCCGCCTTAACGTCCGGCACAAATCCGTAAAATACCGAACCGCGCCGCGAAGGCATCTCCAAACGGGTTTCTTTATCCTTATCAAACAGACACAATTCGACCTTTTCGGCATTGATGGAAAACAAAGTAAAATTTGCACCCTTACTTGTCAGGGTCGTGCCCATAGGATAAGGCTTGCCTTCCTCGATATGCCATGATTTGGCAGACATAGAATGATTCCTTGGTATGTATTTGGTTTCGTGTCCAATATAAGGCCGTCTGAAAATCTTTCAGACGGCCTTGAGTCATATTGATATCACTATCTTTTAATTTTCAGCTGATTGGGCAGGCATAATGCCCACCCTCAAAGTTGATTTACGCTTCTTCTTTGACTGCCGCCTGATACAGGTACACGGTTGCCAACGGCGGTACGGTAACAGACAAGGAATTTGGTTTGCCATGCGACCAAACTTCTTCTGTCTCCACCGTTGCGCCGGCAGAAACGCCGCTACCTTTGTAATGCAGGTCGTCTGAATTGAGGATTTCGCGGTATTCGCCGGCAGAGTTCACGCCGAAACGGTAGCCTTCGCGTACTACTGGCGTGAAGTTGCTAATAACGATAACGCGGTTGCCTTCGCGGTCGCGTCGCTCGAAAACGAATACGGAATTGTCGCCGTCATCTGCAACCAGCCACTCAAAGCCTTCAGGCCATTGGTCTAATTGGTAAAGCGGCGCAGTGTCTTTATAGACATGGTTCAACTCGCGCACAAAGTCTTGCACGCCTTTGTGCCAGCCGCCCTCTTGCTCCAGCAGGAACCAATCCAGTCCTTCGTTGTAGTTCCACTCGCGACCTTGTGCAAACTCGCTGCCCATAAACAAAAGTTTTTTGCCGGGGAAGCCGTACATAAAGCCGTAGTAGGCGCGCAGGTTGGCAAATTGTTGCCAGCAGTCGCCGGGCATCCGTCCGAGCAGCGAGCGTTTGCCGTGCACGACTTCATCGTGTGAAAGTGGCAGGACGAAGTTTTCGCTGTACTGGTACATCATGCCGAAGGTCATTTTGTTGTGGTGATATTTGCGGTTGATGGGGTCTTCCATCATGTAACGCAAGGTATCGTTCATCCAGCCCATATTCCATTTGAAGCTGAAGTTCAAACCTTCTTGACGGGTTACATTGGCGAATGAAGTAGACTCTTCAGCAATTTCAGTCGCAGCCGGAACTTCCTCTTTCAACATGGTGTTGGTATCGCGCAGGAAAGCGATGGCTTCAAGGTTTTCATGGCCGCCGTATTGGTTCGGAATCCACTCGCCATCTTTGCGCGAATAGTTGCGGTAAATCATCGAAGCCACCGCGTCAACGCGGATACCGTCAAAGCCAAAACGTTCTATCCAATACAAAGCATTGCCTTGCAGGAAGTTTTTCACTTCGTTTCTGCCGAAGTTGTAAATCAAAGTGTTCCAGTCTTGATGATAGCCTTCGCGCGGATCGGCGTGTTCATACAGCGCGGTGCCGTCGAATTTGGCAAGCCCGTGGTCATCGGTTGGGAAGTGTCCGACCACCCAGTCGAGGATAACGCTGATACCCTCGTCGTGCGCGGCTTTAATCAGGGCGCGCAATTCTTCCGGAGAACCGAAACGGCTGGTCGGCGCATACAAACCGGTTGCCTGATAGCCCCATGAGCCGTCAAACGGATATTCGGAAACAGGCAGAAATTCAATATGGGTAAAGCCCATGTCTTTGACGTATGCGACCAATTCTTTGGCAAGCTCTTCGTAAGTCAGCCAAAAGTTGTTTTCCGGATTGCGTTTCCACGAACCCAAATGCACTTCATATATGCTGATCGGCGCATCAATGGCGTTGGCACGGGCGCGGAAGGCCGGTTCTTCCACTTCGTCAGGCAAACCACGCACGATAGATGCCGTGGTCGGACGCAGTTCCGCACCGAAGGCATACGGGTCGGCTTTTTCGCGTACATTACCGTTGGCATCGCGGATTTCAAATTTGTATAGGGCATTGAGTTTGACAGCAGGGATGAAGATGTCCCAAATGCCGTTGTCACGGTGGAAACGCATCACATGGCGACGGCCGTCCCAGTTGTTGAACTCGCCGATGACGGAAACGCGTTGCGCATTTGGCGCCCATACGGCAAAGCGTACGCCCTTCACGCCGTCCAACTCGGCAAAATGCGCGCCTAAAGTCTCATAAGGACGCAGGTGTTTACCTTCGGCCAACAGCCAGGAATCCATGTCTTGCAACGCAGAACTGAAATGATAAGGGTCTTCTTCAATCACTGGCTCGGTGTCTTCGGTGTAACGGATACGTAAAGCGTAATCGGGCGCATCATCGGGCAAAACGGCCACAAAGAAACCGCGTTCATCAATTTTTTCAGACGGCACGATGAGTTCGCCGCTGCGGCGGTTCACGATATCCACGCTTACTGCGCCGGGAATCAAAACGCGCACTACTTCATCGCCCTCTGCAAGGCGGTGTCGTCCCAGATAAGCGAACACATCGCTATGGGTGGCAAGAAACAGGCTTTCGACCGTATCGCGCTCGATTTGGTCAAGTTCATGATAAGCCTTGATTTGGCTGTTTGTTTTCATGCGTACCTCGTCAATAATGGCAAGTTGGCCGCCCATGAGGCGGTGTTGTAGGAAATCTTCCAAAGAAACCGGCATTTTTTGCGCCCAGTTCGGATAGCCTTCGGTTACACCCGGGACATTCAGATTGTCGATGACGCCCAGTAGGTTTTCCAGTTGTACGGCGTAAAGCTTGCTGCGGCTCAATGCGCCGTATTTGTGCAAAGCCGCCAGCAAGGTTTCATCGGCTTTTGCCGGCATTTGTACGTCTGCACCCAGACAGCCGGTTTCTTTCAATTTGTCCAGCAAATCGGCTTTATCGTGTTCGCGCTCATCCAAGGCCGTCTGAAAAGCGGCTGCATCAGGCAAAGTACCGAGTTTGAACATCGTATCCAAATCTTTGCCTATCCAATAACCTGCCAAGGGTGCGACATCGTGGGTACTGATGACCGTAATCGCCTGCTCGGGGTATTCGTCAGGTAATTGAAAACCGTTCCAGCCCTTGCTGAAATACATCACTTTGTAGGAGAACACTTGATAGCGGTTGAGCAGATAACGCGCTTGATCGGGTACCGTCCCCAAATCCTCGCCGATAATGACGCAACGGTTGCGCTGGCTTTCCAATGCCAAAATGGCAAAAGTCACTTCGGCATCGTAATGCACATATGCGCCGAAATCTGCTGTTTTATCCTTTAAAACCCACCACAAACGACACAATGCCATCACATGGTCAATCCGCAACACGCCATACAGACGCATATTTTCGCGCAACAGATGGGCAAACTTTTCATAGCCCGTATGCTTCAACATCGACGGATTAAGCGGCGGCAAATCCCAATTCTGCCCTGTCGGCCCTAAAGGATCGGGCGGCGCACCGACCGATACGTCCATACAATAATCTTGGCGGTTTAACCAAGTATCCGCGCTACCTCGCGCCACGCCGACCGCTAAATCGCCGTAAATGCCGAGTTTGACACCGTATTCGGCAGCGGCTTGGTTAACTTCTTGCAATTGCTCCGCGCAAAGCCATTGCAGCCACATATAAAAACGGATTTCCCGCTCATGACTGCGCTCGAATTTTTCTACTGCTTCGCCATCAGGTTGATGAAATTCAGACGGCCATGACTGCCAACCCACTTGTCCAGGACGGCTGTAATACTGGTCCAAAGCCTCAAACAAACCGAAGCCCTGTAAGGCTTTGCCTTTTTCCATCACAAACGATTCAAATGCAGCACGCTCATTTTCCGCGGCTTCACAAGTATCTTGTTCAAATGCATTAAACGCCATTTGCAGCGCATCACGTTTGCATGCCCAAACCGCGGTATAAGTCACCGTTTCCGTGATACGCAAAGCAGCGATGCGCTGACGGATTTTCGGTTGCGCCAGCCAGTTTTTCAGTTGCTCGTTATAAGTAAACGCCCCGACTTTCTCTATATCCAAATAAATCGGATTGAGCCATTCGCGCGAAGAAGGGCTATACGGGCTGGCAAAGGCAGGCTTGCTGGTAAACAAGGCGTGCAAAGGGTTGATACCGACAAAATCCAGCTTTTTCTCTGCAGCATATTTCATCAGGTTCAGCAAATCGGTAAAGTCGCCTATGCCCCAGTTGCGCTCGGAACGCAGGCTGTACAAATGCATGGTCAAACCATTCATCCGTCCGCCATTGGCAAGCAGTTTGGGTTGATAAACCGATTCAGGCGCAACAATCAGGCGTACAAGGCGACATTTGCCGCCGGTCTCGGCCGACAAAGTGTAATAACCGCAAGCCAGTTGGGGCAGCTTAATCCAAAGCGTATCGTTGTCGCCCAGATACAAAGTCAAGGTCTGGCACTCATCCGCCTCATCAATCAATACGACCGCTTCCGCACCATGAAATTCAGACGGCATCTGTAAAGATTCTTCGCCATTTTCATGCGCAACCATCGTATTCAAATAAAGGCCATCTGAATCCGGTTTGCTTTTATCCAAAACAGCAACAATCGATTCCAAAACTTCCGTTTTGGTCACACGATAAGTGCCGTTGATGTCGTGATAACCTAAATCAATACCGGCCTGTACCGCCTGCTGCTCCAATGTTTCACTCATTGTATTCTGCCTGTTTTACCAATATCAGAATCTTAATACAGATTCTGCCGCACCGTGATATGTAATTCATTGTAGTATCAAACAAACCCCATATTTCCCCGCTTGATTTGACCTGAGCCAAAATTTCCTATTTATCTGTCTTGTAAAAACTTAAAGGCCGTCTGAAAAGGAAGGTTTCATTCCTTTTCAGACGGCCTTCATCATGCTTCAAGCCTGATTAGTGGTGGTGATGACCGTGCGGGCCATGTACGTGACCGTGGGCAATTTCTTCCTCAGTCGCATCGCGTACACCTTCAACGGTCGCTTTGAACAATACTTTCATACCGGCCAAAGGATGGTTGCCGTCTACTACGGCTTTACCGTCGGCAACATCGGTTACACGATAAATCAATACATCGCCTGTTTCCGGATCATCGGCTTCAAACATCATGCCGACTTCAACTTCAACAGGAAATACGCTTACATCTTCAATGCGCACCAACTCAGGATCTTGCTCGCCGAAAGCATCATCGGGCGACAAAGCCACTTCGACGGTATCGCCTACATTTTTGCCGTGCAACGCTTCTTCCACCAAAGGGAAAATACCGTCATAACCGCCATGCAAGTAAGCAATCGGCTCTTCGGTTTTGTCCAACAACTGGTTGTTTGCATCGTACATTTCATAATGCAGGGAAACTACGGAATTTTTAACAATAGACATCATGTCGTCCTTAATCAATATTTATAAAGTCAAGTTCAGGCTATTCTATCACAGCTGTAACTAAACAATCGGTTTACCTTAAACAAATACTTTTAGCAAACACAACAAAACCGAAAAAGTCCATATAAAAAACAAAATCGAATGATTCCAATCCATAAAAGTTGCTTTTTCACAACACAAAGTTGCTAAATTACAAAAATTTCCCTAAACGCAAAAACATTCCAAACCCTTAAAACCTATAACAAATAAAAATACACAACTCATTGAATACAATGTATTTTTAAAATCTTCATTAATAATGAAT
Source organism: Neisseria sp. P0008.S002 (assembly GCF_051962805.1). Classification (NCBI taxonomy): domain Bacteria; kingdom Pseudomonadati; phylum Pseudomonadota; class Betaproteobacteria; order Neisseriales; family Neisseriaceae; genus Neisseria; species Neisseria sp. P0008.S002. The sequence goes on from NZ_JBQCUY010000001.1 coordinate 116,802, forward strand.
ATTTTTAGATGATTTTTCGCGCGCCAATATGATTTACATTATTTTCACTATTTTCGTATTGATTTTAGCCGGCAAACGGTTACGCAACGTTGCATTGACCTATCCCGTGGGGCATAATATTGAAAAATTCAGCAATGAATTTCTACTGTATAGGCCGTCTGACGGCTATTTTTAGTTTAAATCGATTTAAAAAAGGTTCTTAAAAATGAAAAAATCTCTGTTCGCTGCTGCTTTGTTGTCTTTAGCTTTGGCCGCTTGTGGCGGTGCTGATAAAGCTGCTGAAACTGCTGCTTCTGCCGCTTCTGCTGCTTCCGAAGCCGCTGCTTCTGCTACTGAAGCTGCTGCATCTGCTACTGAAGCTACCGCTTCTGCTGCTACTGAAGCTGCTGCTTCTGCTACTGAAGCTGCTGCTTCTGCTACTGAAGCCGCTGCTTCTGCTGCTTCTGAAGCTGCTAAATAATATTCTTTTGAATATAAAAAAAGCAGGATACCATTGCGTATCCTGCTTTTTTACATTCCTTCATCTTCCCTTCCCAATATTTCCGTCTGACTGCCATGCACCTTCACGACCGTTTTGCTGAGTTTCTTTCCGCCTCTGAAATCATCGAAGCCACTCCGGCCTTGTTAAACGACCAACGCCGCCGCTTTGTTTCTTCGCCGGATATTGTCTTACAGCCGAACTCTGTCGAAAACGTGCAAAAAATCATGCGTTTCTGCTTTGAGAACCGTATCCGCGTCACCCCGCAGGGCGGCAATACCGGATTATGCGGCGCAACGGTAACCACCGAGGGAGTACTGCTCAACCTCTCCAAGCTCAACCGCATCCGCGATATCAATCTTGCCGACAACAGCATGACGGTTGAAGCCGGTGTGATTTTACAAAATGCTCAAAAGGCGGCAGCCGAAGCCGGACGACTGTTTCCACTCAGCCTTGCCAGCGAAGGCTCTTGTCAAATCGGCGGCAATATCGCCTGTAATGCCGGTGGTTTGAATGTCTTGCGTTACGGCAGCATGCGTGATTTGGTATTGGGTTTGGAAGTCGTTTTGCCAAACGGCGAACTGGTTTCCCACCTTCAGCCCCTACACAAAAACACAACCGGCTACGACTTGCGCCATCTTTTTATCGGCAGCGAAGGAACATTGGGCATCATTACCGCCGCCACACTCAAACTCTTTGCCCAGCCCAAAACCAAAGCAACCGCATGGGTAGGTTTAGACGATATTGAATCCGCCGTCTCGCTTTTGACTGCGGTGCAAGGCCATTTTGCCGAACGCTTGACCAGCTTCGAGCTGATCAGCCGCTTTGCCCTCGATTTATCTTCGGAATTCAGCCAACTCAAAAAGCCTGCCGATGCGCAATGGCATATTTTGATTGAACTTGCAGATTCCGTTCCCGATGCCGGACTGGATGAAAAACTTGCCGAATTTCTCTATCAAAACGGGTGGGAAAACAGTATCTTGGCGCAATCCGAGCAAGAGCGTTCCGACTTATGGACCTTACGTGAAAATATTTCCGCTTCCCAACGCAAACTCGGTACCAGCATCAAACACGACATCGCCGTCCCTATCGCCCAAGTGGCCGCCTTTGTCCGCCAATGCGCCCCTGCCTTGGAAATCCATTTCCCCGGCATACAAATTGTCTGCTTCGGACATTTAGGCGACGGCAGCCTACATTACAATACATTCCTGCCCAACGTATTGAGCAACGAAGCCTACCAATACGAAGACGCCGTCAATACCATTGTTTATGAAAACATCCTTGCCTGCCACGGTACGATTGCCGCAGAACACGGCGTAGGCATCATCAAAAAACATTGGCTGCCCCGCGTACGTACACAGGCCGAACTTGCTCTGATGCATGCCATCAAAAATCAACTTGACCCTTATGGCATCATGAATCCGGGCAAACTCCTGCCTTCTCTGGATTAAGTAATATAAAAAGGCCGTCTGAAACATTTCAGACGGCCTTTTATCTTATCCAAACTATTTCAATGCCGTTTTCCAATCCAATCCGCCCAACGACGGTACCTGTATCACTTCATTGGTATCCAAATTGACCGCTGTCAGCTCTCCGCCCCACAACGCGCCGGTATCCAAAGCAATGACCTGATCGGTATTAACGTAGCCCAATGACGACCAATGTCCAAACACGGTAATATAATCCAAATTCTGCCTATCAGGCGCTTTAAACCAAGGGCGCAGGTAAAGCGGCATTTTTTTCAAAGTGGATTTATATTCGTAATCCAATTCGCCTTTGTACGTCAGCGCACGCATACGGGTAAAGACGTTGATAATCATGCGTAGACGCTCATAGCCTGTCAAATCATCTGTCCACTCGGTCGGCTTGTTGCCGTACATTTTGCCAAAAAATTTCCTGTACTTTTTACCTTGCAATTCATCCTCAGCTTCACGGGCAAGGCTTTCGGCCTTATCAACCGACCATTGAGGCAAAATACCGGCATGCACCATCACATGCCTGTCGCCGCGCACCAAAAGCGGTTGATGACGCAGCCAGTCCAATAGGGATTGACTCTCGGGATGGGTCAAAATCGGCTCAACCGTATCGCTGCGCTTGAGCGTTCCTTCACCGCAACCGACGGCCAAAAGATGTAAATCATGATTGCCCAAAACCATTTGCACGCTGCTGTCATGCTCTTTGGCAAATTTCAGGGTTTCCAATGACTTTGGGCCGCGATTGACAATATCGCCGACCAGCCAAAGGGTGTCCGTACCATGATTAAAGCCGATTTTGGCAAGCAACAAAGTCAGCTCGTCAAAACAGCCTTGAATGTCTCCGATTGCGTAATGTGCCATTATTATTGTTTTCCGTTGTTATTCTTTTCAGACGGCCTCAAGCCCAGCCCAGGCCGTCTGAAAACATCAATTATGCATTTAAAACCAATACTGCCTCTGCTTCAACCTGAACGCCTTTAGGCAGGCTGGCCACGCCAACCGCCGCACGTGCAGGGAAAGGTTGTTCGATAAATTCAGCCATCACTTCATTGAACACGGCAAAGTTAGCCAAATCAGTCAAATAAGCATTGAGTTTGACGATATCATTTAAAGAACCGCCGGCTGCTTCGGCTACGGCTTGCAGGTTTTTAAATACTTGCACGGCTTCTGCCCGGAAGTCGCCATTGCCGACCACAGTCATCGTAGCCGGATCCAAAGGAATCTGACCGCTCATATAAACCGTATCGCCTGCGCGGACTGCTTGGCTGTATGCGCCAATCGCGGCAGGGGCTTTGTCGGTATGAATAATGGTTTTAGACATGATATTCTCCTCAAGTAGAAATGTCAGAAACAGGGGGAAGCTTCGAATTTTACTTTCAACAGAAATACGTTTCAATAAAAGCATTCAATTAATGCGTTTAGCCCGTCTTGTTCTTCCTCGATTTTAAACCTACAATCCCACACATTATTCATTTCAAAGCCGAAATTATTATGTTTTTTGTCTTATCCCCAGCCAAAAACCTCAACGAAAAAGACCCCTCCCCCGTCAGCAGCTTTACCCAGCCCGACCTTCTACCCGAAGCGGAAATCCTGATGCAGGAGTTGCGTCAGCTTGCCCCCCAACAAATCGCCGAGCTGATGCATGTTTCCGACAAAATCGCCCTGCTCAACGCCGAACGCAATGCCGCATGGCACACGCCGTTTACGCCTGAAAACGCCAAACAAGCCGTATTTATGTTCAACGGCGACGTCTATGAAGGCATTGCCGCCGATACGCTCAAACCGAAACAAATCGACTACCTGCAACAACACGTCCGTCTGCTCTCCGGCCTATACGGCGTACTGCGCCCGCTCGACTTGATGCAGCCCTACCGCTTGGAAATGGGCACAGCCTTTACCAACACGCGCGGCAAAAACCTCTACGAATTTTGGGGCGATAAAATCACCGACCTGCTCAACCAAACGCTGAAGCAGGCAGGCAGCGACGTTTTAATCAACCTCGCCTCACAAGAATATTTCAAATCCGTCAACACCAAAAAACTCAACGCACGCCTGATTACGCCGATTTTTAAAGACGAGAAAAACGGTAAATACAAAATCATCAGCTTCTACGCCAAGCGTGCGCGCGGTTTGATGGTGCGCTACGCGGCAGAACACGGCATTACCGAGCCTGAAATGCTCAAAAACTTCGACTACGAAGGCTATTCATTCAATGAAGCAGCTTCAAACGAAGCCGAATGGGTATTCATGCGTAAAGAACAATCTAAATAAAAACAGAATCCTAGATATTTTTTCTAAAATACCTCTTGGCAAAGGCCGTAAGTTCCATTAGTATTACGGCTTCAAGAACGGAAGCGTGGCAGAGCGGTTTAATGCAACGGTCTTGAAAACCGTCGAGGGTTGATAGCCCTCCGTGAGTTCGAATCTCACCGCTTCCGCCATTCTTGATATTTTTTATCCAGTAAAAATGAAATGCGAGACTTGATGATTCAAGTCTTTTTTTATTTTCAAATCCAAAGAATACCCAAGGGCCGTCTGAAACTTTCTATAACGCAGTTTCAGACGGCCTAAAACCTTTAAAACTCCCCCAAATCCCTAAAGTCCTACCCAGACATTTAGGAATTTGAGGGATTTTTGCCAAGGTCTCCGCTTTTCTAATCTTTGCCGTCAATGGTATCTGCCTACCCATCACCAATGCGGAATTTTTGCTCAACCATGTGGGGCTTTTCCTATGCCGACGCGATCGTGCATTTTGCCTCAGAGCCGTGTGCTGCCGTATCATTTGCGGTAGGGTTTGCTGCATATTCTGAGCTGTTGCCAAAGAGTACTGCCGTTGCTTTTATCTTGGAGAAGGTCGCGGTAAACGGCATTATGATGGGGTGTCATTCGATGATGGTGTGGTGGTAGGACAGGTCTTGAATGTGATATCGTTCTTCTTGGGTCAGTTGAGTGTCGCTCAGGGTAATCTTTCTTATAGGAAAGGCTGTATGCTGCTACATACCGAACTTTTCCGTTATGGAAAGTTTGCCCTTCAAATCCGAATCTGCTGGCCTCTATTTATCATTATTTAATCGCTACAAGGATATTTAAATGAAACGGGAAACCATTGCCCTGCATGCAGGCTATCAATCCGAACCAACTACCAAATCCGCTGCTGTCCCCATTTACCAAACCACTTCCTACACTTTCGACAACACGCAACACGGCGCAGACTTGTTCAACCTTGATGTAGCGGGCAATATCTACACCCGTATGATGAATCCGACCACTGCCGTTTTGGAAGAACGCGTTGCCCGTTTGGAAGGCGGTATCGCCGCATTGGCTGTCGCCAGCGGTATGGCGGCAATTACCTATGCCGTTCAAACCTTGGCTGAAGCAGGCGACAACATCATTGCAACCAAAACCCTCTACGGCGGCACATACAATTTCTTTGCTCACAGCCTGCCGCGCCAAGGCATAGAAGTACGCTTTATCGATCCGGCCAAACCCGAAGAAATCGCCGCCAATACCGACAGCCGCACCAAACTGGTGTATTGCGAATCTATCGGCAATCCTGCCATCAATGTCGTTGATATTCCAGCATTCGCCCAAGCCGCGCACGCTCAAGGGCTACCACTAATGGTGGACAACACCGTTGCTACGCCTACATTGTTCCGCCCGATAGAACACGGAGCCGACATTGTTATCCAATCTCTGACAAAATACATCGGCGGCCACGGCACAACGATTGGCGGTGCCATTATCGACGGCGGCAAATTCCAATGGGCAGGCAATCCGCGTTTTGAAAAAACCTTCAATCAGCCTGATCCGTCTTACCACGGCGTAAACTACTGCGAACATTTTGGTGCGGCAGCCTATATCGCCCGTGCCCGTGTCGTCCCATTGCGTAATACCGGTGCCGCCCTGTCTCCGCACAGCGCATTTTTACTGCTTCAAGGTTTGGAAACCCTCGCCCTGCGTATGGAACGTCATTGCGAAAACGCCCTAAAAGTAGCCGAATTCTTAAAGAAACATCCGCGGGTCGAATGGGTGAACTATCCTGCACTGCCTGACAGTCCGTATAAAGCTTTGATTGACCGCGACTACGGCGGAAAAGCCTCAGGTTTGCTGAGTTTTGGTATTAAAGGCGGTCGTGAAGCCGGCGCGAAATTCATTGACGCACTGCAACTCTTCCTGCGTTTGGTGAATATCGGCGATGCCAAATCGCTGGCTACCCATCCTGCCACAACGACCCACCGTCAGCTTGACGATGCAGAACTCGCCGCAGCAGGCGTCAGCCCCGACATGGTACGCCTGAGCGTGGGTATCGAGCATATCGACGATTTGCTTGCCGACTTGGCGCAGGCATTGGATGCCGTACAGGCATAAGCAATCGCTCATTAGATGAAAAAAGCCTCCGCTTAAAAAGGCCGTCTGAAAATTTCTTTTCAGACGGCCTTTTCCTTTTCTACAAATCAAATGCGGCGTTAATCAAACGTTTGGTGTAATCGTTTTGCGGATGGTGGAAAATCTGATCCGCGCTGCCGTACTCAACCATTTCGCCCTGCTTCATCACGATCACATTATCGCTAACGGCGCGCACGACAGACAAATCATGACTGATGAACATATAAGTCAGGCCGTATTTCTTTTGCAAATCGCGCAAAAGCTCGACTACTTTGGATTGTACGGAACGGTCAAGTGCAGAAGTCGGCTCGTCCAAAAGAATGAATTTCGGGCGCAGGATAACGGCGCGTGCAATAGCTATACGCTGACGCTGGCCGCCGGAGAATTCATGCGGATAACGGTTGAGCGCGTCAAGCGGCAGGGACACTTCCTTCATGACTTCCAAAACGCGCTGGATACGTTCTTTTTTAGTCATCTCAGGATGATGAACCGTCAAACCTTCACCAATAATTTCACCAACTGTAAGGCGTGGGGAAAGCGAACCGAACGGATCTTGGAACACAATTTGCCGTTGCGATTTCAGACGGCATGCTTCCTCGGCTGTATAGTTTTTCAGGTCTTTGCCTTCAAAGAAGATATGGCCGGTATAAGGCAGCATCTGCATGACGGCTTTGCCCAGCGTGGATTTTCCGGAACCGGACTCGCCGACAACGCCCAATGTTTCCCCTTCTTTTATTTTGAGGCTGATGCCTTTGACGGCGTCGAAAGTTTTGAGCGGCTTGCCAAAAAAGCTTTGCTTCAATACGAAAGAAACATTGACATTATCGGCATCGATTAACACACCGGCGTTGTTTTCTTCCGGCTCTTTCATGCCTTTGGGAATGGCATTGATGAGTTCGGCGGTATATTCGTGCTTCGGATGGGCAAAAACTTCTTTGATTTTGCCGCGCTCGACAATTTCGCCGTTACGCATGACGCAGACGGTTTTGGAATAGTGTTCCGCCAAACCCAAATCGTGGGTAATGAAGATAATCGCCATGCCCATTTGCTGTTGCAAATCGTGGAGCAAATCGAGAATCTCGGCTTGAATGGTTACATCCAAAGCCGTGGTCGGTTCGTCGGCAATCAGCAGGTCAGGTTCATTAATGAGTGCCATGGCAATCATGATGCGTTGCAGCTGGCCGCCGGAAAACTCGTGTGGATATTGTTTCATGCGGCGTTCGGCTTCTTTGATGCCCACACGCTCCAACAATGCCAATGCCTTCAGCCCTGCTTCTTTGCGGCCGAGCTTTTTATTGTGCACACGCGCCGCTTCAATCAGTTGCGCACCGATACGCATAAACGGATTGAGCGAGGTCATCGGCTCTTGGAAAATCACGCTGATGCGGTTGCCGCGCAAATCACGCAGGGTTTTCTCATCGGCATCCAAAATGGAAATGCCGTCAAAAGTAATGCGCGAATCTTTGCCATAACGGGCAAACTTTTCAGGCAACAGGCGCATAACGGACATAGATGTTACAGACTTGCCCGAGCCGGACTCGCCGACCAAAGCCAATGTTTCGCCCTCTGCCACTTTAAAGCTGACATTACGCACGGCGTGCACGTTTTTTTCATGCAATTCAAAATTGATGTCCAGATTTTCTACAACCAGTAACTGTTTTGTCATTTTGATTATCCTTTTGGTTGTGGTTTAGCGGTCTTTCGGGTCGAGCGCATCGCGCAGGCCGTCGCCGATAAAGTTGAAACAGAACAAAGTGGTTACCAAGAAGAAACTCGGCACGAGCAGCTGCCATGGTGCGGCTTCCATCGAAATTGCGCCTTCTTGCAGCATCGAACCCCAACTGGTCATCGGCTCTTGCACACCCAAGCCCAAGAAGCTCAAGAAGGATTCAAACATAATCATGCCCGGTACCAGCAAAGAGGCATACACCATCACCACACCCAAAACATTCGGAATAATGTGGCGCGTTACGATTTTACGTTTTGCCACGCCGCTCACACGTGCCGCTTCGACAAACTCTTTATGCTTCAAGCTCAAGGTTTGGCCGCGCACGATACGCGCCACGTCCAGCCAAGACACCAAACCCACGGCGGCAAAAATCAAAAGCAAGTTGCGGCCGAAGAATGTGGTCAGCAGAATGACGAAAAACATAAACGGAAACGCGTTCAAAATTTCCAAAAAGCGCATCATCAGCGAATCGAGCTTACCGCCGATAAAGCCGGCAATCGCGCCATAAAGCGTACCGATGACAACAGCCACCAATGCGCCGGCCACACCGACCAGCAAGGAAATACGTCCGCCGGTTGCCGCACGCGACAGCAAATCACGGCCGAGCAAGTCCGTACCCAGATAGTGATGAGTAGAAAGGGACGGCGGAATCTGCATATTGTCCCAGTCGGTGAAGTCGTAGGTGTAGCGGACAATCCATGGTGCCACAATCACAAAAATACTGATCAGCAACAGGATAATAATGCTGTACACCGCCGCTTTGTTTTGTTTAAAACGCCGCCATGCGTCGCTCCACAGGCTTTTGCCGTGCACTTGGGCGTATTCTGCTGCCTCTGCGAGGGCCTGAGTCTGCTTCTTTTTGAATAACATAATGTTCTCTCTCGCTTTTTATTCTTTCTTCAGGCCGTCTGAACGTTTCAGACGGCCTTTGCGCAAATGGGATTAATAACGGATTTTCGGGTCAATAATGGCATACAGAATATCGAGGATGGCGTTGAACAAAATGGTCATAATGCCCACCAAAATCGTCAAACCCAAAATCATGCCGTAGTCGCGGTTGAGCGCGCCGTTGACAAATAATTGTCCGACGCCGGGAATACCGAACACGTTTTCAATCACAATGGAGCCGGTAATGATGCCAACGAATGCCGGGCCTAAGAAAGAAACAATCGGCAGCATGGCGGGACGCAGCGCATGGCGCAGGATGATGCGGCTCATGGGCAGGCCTTTGGCGCGTGCCGTACGGATAAAGGGGCTGTTCAATACTTCAATCATCGCACCCCGCGTAATCCGCGCGATACTGGACACATAACCGATGGACAAAGTAACGACAGGCAGAATCAAATTCATCAGTGCGCCATCGTTCCAGCCGCCTGCAGGCAGCCATTGCAGTCTGACAGCAAACACCAGCACCAATACCGGCGCCATCACAAAACTGGGAACAACGATACCGGTCATCGCGCCGCTCATTAGCGAATAATCCAGCCAGCTGTTTTGTTTTAAGGCGGCGATGATGCCGATAAACATGCCGAAGATGGCGGCAATCAAAAAGGCGTAGAAACCAAGTTCTGCCGATACTGGCAGGGATTGGGCAAGCAACTCATTAACGCTGAAATCTTTATATTTGAACGACGGCCCCAAATCCCCCTGCGCCAACTGCTTGAGGTAGTGGAAATATTGGAGGTACATCGGGTCATTGAGGTGGTATTTGGCTTCGATGTTGGCCATGACCGCAGGCGGCAAATTGCGTTCGCCTGTGAACGGGCTGCCCGGTGCAAGCCGCATCAGAAAAAACGATACGGTAATCAACACCAGCATGGTCGGGATGGAAGCACATATCCGTTTGATGATGAATTTCAACATAATCAGGCTGTCCTGTCTGAACATACCGGACTCGTGAAAACAAAGCTGACCTGAAGCGGAAATCGGATGAATGGCAGCAGGCGTCTGTAACGTCGCCGCGCCGGTTTCTCTCTCTATTCCGACCGGGTTATTGTTTTTATTCGGAGTCGGGTAAGGTTTTTTAGTTTTTAGATAATTGTTGTGATAAGGCCGTCTGAAACTTTGTATCCGCCGTTTCAGACGGCCTTTCACGTTAACGCGCCAAAGGTTTGGTGCGTTCAATCAGCCATGCTTTGGCCGCGCCTTCTGTCAAAGGCTCGAGACGGCGGCGCACTTCGGCGTGATATTGGTTCAGCCATTCGATTTCGCTGCCGGTCATCAGTTTGGTATCGATCAGGCGCGTATCGATTGGACAGAGGGTAACGGTCTCAAAATACAGGAATTTGCCGAACTCGGTTTCCTCTGGGTTTTCAACCGGACGGTTGATTACCAGGCTTTCGATACGGATACCCCATTTGCCCGGACGGTAAAGACCCGGCTCGTTGGAAGTCAGCATGCCTGACTTCATCGCGTGATGCGGTTGCGGCACGGCGGCAACGGCAATGCTTTGCGGACCTTCATGCACATTGAGGAAATAGCCCACGCCATGACCTGTACCGTGACCGTAATCACATTGCGCCTGCCAGAGTGATTTACGACAGATGGCATCAATCATCGGGCCTTTGATGTTTTCAGGGAAAATGGTTTCCGCCAGAGAAATATGCGCTTTCAACACCAAAGTGTAATCGCGCTTCATGGCCGCACTCGGATTGCCGACAGGCACCACACGCGTGATGTCGGTCGTACCGCCCCAGTATTGGCCGCCGGAGTCAATCAGCAGCATACCGTCGCCTTTGATTTTGCTGTTGTTTTCCGGTGTCGCGCTGTAATGAGGCAAGGCGGCATTGGCATTGTAGCCGGCGATGGTGTCGAAACTTGGCGAAATAAAGCCGGGACGTTGGCTGCGGTGTTTATAGAGCATGCCGTCGATGTCCAGCTCGCTCAATTCGCCGCCGTCTGCCAAGATTTGTTCAAACTCGGCAAAGAAGCCGCACAATGCCGCGCCGTCTTCCGCCATGGTATTGCGGATATGGGTAATGTCGGCATCGGATTTGACTGATTTGAAGAATGTACTTGGGTGGATGGCTTCAATCAAACGGACGTCTTCAGGCAGGCGGCGCAAAGTACCGACAGCGGTTTTGTTCGGATCAATCAGCAATGCGCCCTTAACGCCTGCCAAATAGTCCGCCGCTTGCGCATAAGGCAATACTTCAAAACCTGCCGCTTTCAAAGCTTCGGCAGATTCGGCTTTCAGACGGCCTGCATCGGTAAACAATACGGCTTTGTCTTGACTGATAAACAGATGGGACAAGAACACAGGGTTGAACGGCACATCATCACCGCGCAGATTGGTAATCCAAGCAATGTCATCCAAAGAAGAAACCAAATGTGCATCTGCGCCCTGCTCTTTCATGGCCGTACGGATACGGGCCAGTTTTTCGGCCGCAGTTTCGGAAACGTAGTCGGGATGGTGAACGTAGATTTCCGGAGTCGGCAATGCAGGACGGTCGTCCCATACTTCGTCCAACAAAGTTTCAGGATATTCGAGGCGGATGTTTTTGGCGGCAAGTGCCTGTTTCAAACCGCGCTCGCCGCTGAGTGCGAACATATCGGCAGGCGCGCCGACGACGGCGCCCTCGGGCAGATTTTGTGCCAACCATTCGGTATAAGGCGCATCAACGCCCATTTTTTGCAGCTCGATGCCGTTTGGCGCAAGCTGTTGGCCAGCCTGTTCCCAATAGCGGCTGTCGGTCCACACGCCTGCTTTATCGGCGGTTACCACCAAAGTGCCGGCCGAACCGGTAAAGCCGGAAAAATCGCGGCGTGCCTGCCAATGCTCGGGCAGGTATTCGGAAAGGTGTGGATCGGCGGAAGGAATGACAAACGCGTCCACGCCATGTTTTTTCATGGCTTCGTGTAAAGCGGACAAACGTTGTTGTACAGATTTCATGTGTTATGTCTCCTGTTGTTTCAGACGGCCTCTGTCATTAAGGCCGTCTGAAAACTTGTACTGTCTATAATCAATCTATTTTTTCGGTGCGAACGACCAGCTCTTGACCGTGTAGTTCCGCAAAGGGTCTTTGTCGGAATAGCCGATAATATCGGGTTTGACCATACGCACTTCAACCTGATGATACAGCGGAATCAGTGCAGCGTCTTCTTGAAGCTGCTTCTCCGCATCGGCATAGAGCTGGCTGCGCGCTTCCTTGCTGACACCATCTTTCAGCGTATTGTTCATAAATGTATCAAACGCCGCGCTTTTGTAGCGGAATGCATTGTTTGAGTTGTTGGATTTCAAGATATTGAGCATGCCCGCCGGATCGTTGAAATCGGAACACCAGCCGCTGAACGAAACCTTGAAATTGCCTTGCGCGCGCGTATCCAAATAAGTTTTCCATTCCTCGTTGGACAAAGTCGGACGGATAAACGGAATGGCGGCTTTCCACACCGACTGCACGGCAGTAATTTGTTTTTTGGACGCTTCGCTGGTGCTGTACAAAATATCGAACTCAAGCGGATGGTCATCGTTGTAGCCTGCTTCGTTCAACAGTTTGCGCGCGGTTTCGATGCGTTTTTCAGGCGTCCACTCTTTCCACTCAGGATAAACGGGAATCACGCCCTGCATTTGCGGCGGCGTCAATTGGAACGCAGGCGTATCGCCGCGGCCGCCCACTTTAACGACAATGTCGCGGCGCGTCAGCATATTGAGCGCCTTGCGGACGCGCGGATCATTAAACGGCGCCGCTTCGTGGTTCGGCTCCAAATACCAGCTGCACAAAGAAGTCGTGCGTCTTACTTGGCCTGGAAACTCAATATCCGCCACTTTGACCTGATCGCTGGGAATGCCGTAAGTCACATCAATTTCATTGGCACGATAACGGTTGTACTCCCCGCTGCCTGACAAGAAAACCGCCTTCGGAATGGCCACTTTGTCTTTATCGTAATAATTGGGATTGCGTTCCATATTGATGTGGCTGTTAACTTTCCAATCCGTTAACAGATAAGCGCCACTGGAAACATACTGACCGGGCTGCGTCCACTTATTGCCATATTTTTCAACAGTGGCGCGGTGAACCGGAAAGGTGAATTGCTGAATCAGCATATCGGGGAAATAAGGCACGGGCGCAATCAGCGTAAATTGCAGGGTCTTCGCGTCCAATGCCTTGACGCCCAATGTCTCAGGCTTGGCTTTGCCGTTTAATATATCTTCCGCATTTTCCACTTGAGCATCGACCAAATAGCTGCCGAAAGGTGCGCCGGTAGCCGGATCGGCAAGACGGCGGAAGCTGTATACAAAATCTTCGGCAGTAATCGGATCGCCATTGCTCCATTTGGCATCACGCAGATGGAAGGTCCAAATACGCTCGCCCTCGCTCTCCCATTTTTCCGCCAAAGCAGGAATGGTTTTACCTTCGGCATCCGTACCGACCAAACCATCCATCAACTGACGGATAATCGCACCGGCCGCCATATCGCCGCTCATCTGAGGATCCAGCGTACCCGGCTCGACACCGTTGCTGACCACCACGCGCTCATAATCGGTACGCTTAAACTCAGGAGCAGGTTTAACATCGCGGCTGCACGCCGACAATGCGAATACGGCAGCCAATGATGCAGCCAACAGCGGATAGGTTTTTCCGGCCATATTTCATTCCTTCTTTTGGGTATTCTTCTTTTTCAGACGGCCTGATTATTCAAACTACACTCAACTACATTTATTTATGAAGTTCTCCAGCATAGTTAAATCATCTATTTCAAACCATGAAAATAGTGTTTTAAACCACATATTCCATCGAAATAATAATAGCCGTCTAAGATTGTCGGCAAATTAACACAAAAATACGTAACTGAAAACTATTTTTCAATTTATCCTACGATAAGTTACAAATGTATTGATTTTTTATGTTTTGTCAAATAAGATTATCCGAGCTCTTTCGCCATAAGCAAGAAAAAGACATAAAAAGGAGAATCAAATGAAGAAGTTATCTTACTTTATTGCCACTGCCCTCATCGGCTCTTCCATAAGCGCCGCCCACGCCGAACCTAAAATGAGCGGCACCATCTACATCATGACCGAGGTCGAACACAACAATAAAACCGGTGTAACCAATACAACCATTTCCGATAAAAGTTCCAGTCTTTATCTCTCCGATGAAGTACGACTCAACAACGACTTATGGTTGAAATGGCAACTTGGCTCCTTTATTTACTTCGATTCCGACCGCTGGGGCGGCTGGGGTACTGCCGACTCATACGTCGCTCTCAACAGCTACAAAAACCTCGGCACCGTCAAAATGGGCTACATCAGTACGCCCATGAACAGCATTTATCTGAACCCGTTCGACACCAACAGCCCGATTTTGGAGTTCGGCAAAATTTCCCGCTTCGGCCAACGCCGTGTTTCCATGGCTTATGAGTCGCCTTGGAAAAACGGCTTCCAATTCAAATTCAACGTTTCCCCCGGTTCCAATGCCGCGCGCAATAACAACAACTGGAATCCGGACAAAAAACGTGACGGTGACTGGGTCTTCGGCTGGGGTGTGGACTACTACCACCCCAACAACGGCTTTAACGCGCACTACGCTGCCGAATACGCACCCAACGACTCTCCGACCGAAACCAAAGACTTCCAAGCCCACGCATTCATGGCCGGATACAGCAAAGACAAAATCTCCGTCGATGCCGCGTTCCAATACGCCAAAAATACTTGCGACGGCTTTAGCTGCTGGGGGCCATGGGAGGAGGAGAAGAATGGTATAAAAATAAAACACGAAGACAAAGAAATCAACAACACCAAAGAATTTATGGTGTCGGGTTCATATAAAATCGGCAATTTCAAACCTCAAATCGGCTTTGCCTACGGTAAAAGCTCTATCGGCGAAGACTACAAACACGTCGCCGTCAGCACCGATTACAGCTTCTCCAAACGGACAACTGCCACACTCGGCGCCGGCTGGTTGAAAGAAAACGTCAATCCGAAATACGAAGAAGATTTGCCGAAAAAATCTTCTTACGCCGTGGGCATGGTATTCAAACACCGCTATTAATGCCTGACAGATTAAAGGCCGTCTGAAACAATTTGTTCAGACGGCCTTTTCTACATCCTATAAATAAACTTGCAGCCCACCTTAAAAATCATTACATTGCCCACACTCAAGCCACAAAAACGTCATCATGAATGCCCACCGCACCCTCATTATCTCTGTTTTCATCGTCGCCAGCTGCGG
The DNA here is from genome assembly GCF_051962805.1 of Neisseria sp. P0008.S002. Taxonomy (NCBI): domain Bacteria; kingdom Pseudomonadati; phylum Pseudomonadota; class Betaproteobacteria; order Neisseriales; family Neisseriaceae; genus Neisseria; species Neisseria sp. P0008.S002. The sequence goes on from NZ_JBQCUY010000001.1 coordinate 132,039, forward strand.
CCTCGCCTACGAGCTCATCATCGCCGCACTCGCAAGCTATCTTTTGGGCGACAGTATTTTGCAGTTTTCCTCCGTCATCGGGCTTTATCTGTTTTCAATGGGCATAGGCGCGCACCTGACCCAATACATTAAAGATAAAGACGTGTTGCACCGCTTTATCGAAATCGAACTTTTGGTCGGCATCATCGGTGGCATTTCCGCGCTGGCATTATTTGTGGCCTTCGGTTTATCCGCCGCCCCGTTCCGCACCCTGCTCTACGCCTTCGTGCTGATTGTCGGCATGGTCGTCGGCATGGAAATCCCGTTGGTTATGCGCGTGTTAAACCGCAAAGGCGCGGAGTTTAAAGAACTCGTTTCCAAAGTCCTGACCTTCGACTACTTGGGTGCACTTGCCGTCTCCTTATTATTTCCGCTCCTGCTCGCCCCCAAACTCGGCATGGCGCGTTCCGCCCTCTTGTTCGGCATCCTCAACGCCGCCGTCGCCTATCTGACCGCCCGCGTGTTTAAAGCCGAACTGCCACGCTACCGCGCCATCCGCCTGCGTGCGCTAATTGTCTTGTCCATCCTCGCCATTACCTTCGCCTACGCCGACCGCATTTCCTTCAAAGCCGAACAAAGCTATTTCGGCGATCCCGTCGTTTATCAAAGCCACTCGCCCTACCAAAGGCTGGTTGTTACCCGCTGGAAAGACGACACCCGCCTCTACATCAACGGCAACCTGCAATTCTCCTCACGCGACGAAGCCCGTTATCATGAAGCACTCGTTCTGCCCGCCATGCAGATGGTGCCGAACGCCGAACGCGTGCTGATTCTCGGCGGTGGCGACGGATTGGCAGCACGCGAAGTCTTGAAATATCCGCAAGTCAAAAATGTTACTTTGGTCGATCTCGACCCCGACATGACCGCTACTTTTAAAACCTCCGCCACCTTAAACGCACTCAACCAAGGCTCGCTGTCCCATCCCAAAATGCACGTCGTCAACGACGATGCCGCCAAATGGCTGGAAGGGTCGTCTGAAAAATTCGACGTTATCATCATCGACCTGCCCGACCCCTCCAATTTCTCGCTGGGCAAACTCTACTCCGTTCCCATGTACCGCCTCGTCGCCCGCCATCTTCAGCCGCAGGGCAAAATCGTCGTCCAATCCACCTCGCCTTATTTCGCCCCCAACGCCTACTGGTCGGTCGTCGCCACCCTCGAAGCCGCCGGCCTTTCTACCGCGCCTTATCACGTCTACGTCCCCTCCTTCGGCGAATGGGGATTTGTGTTGGCAGGCTTCGATAAGCAATTCCCCGTCCCGCAAAAATTCGACGTTCCCACACGTTATCTCAACGCCCAGACCGCCGCCGAAATGTTCCGCTTTCCGCCCGATATGGCAAGGCGCAAGGTTGAAGCAAATTATTTGAACAACCAAATCCTCGTCAGCTATTTTGAAAGCGATTGGAACAATGTGATGCGATAGAATATCTAAAGGCCGTCTGAAACATCAGTCTTCTTTTTATCTCCGTTCAGACGGCCTCATCGTCCGTTTACCCTTTTTCACACAGCATTTGCTTGAAAAAATAAGGTTTATCTTTATCTAGATAAAACACAATTGACACTATCCGTTGAATGAAGGAACAAACACTTATGCAGTATTTTGGAATCGGTTTTTTGGTTTTAATCTTTTTGGAAATCATGTCCATCGTCTGGGTTGCCGACTGGATAGGTGGCGGCTGGACGCTGTTTGTGATGGCCGTCAGCTTTATCAGCGGTATCTTTATGCTGCGCCATACCGGTATTTCCGGCCTTTTGCTCGCAGGCGCAGCCGTCCGCAGCGGACAAAACATTTCCCTCTATCAAATGCTGTGGCCGATTCGCTATACCGCCGCCGCGGTTTTCCTGCTCAGCCCCGGTTTTATTTCAACCGCCGTCGCCCTGCTCTTGCTGATTCCGTTTAAAGGCAATACGCCCGTTTCTTCTGCACAGTCTTTCCAAAGCCGCCAAACTTACGGCCCTGCCAAAGATGATGAAGACATTATCGAAGGCGAATACACGGTTACGCGCACCGGCAAAGCCGACAAACCGCAAGACTATATCGAACACAAACCCGATTGATGACTTCCTTCATAACAGGCCGTCTGAATTAGGAATACCTCAAAAGTGTTTCATATTTCAGACGACCTGAGTCATTTCCGGGCTTTGAAAATGTAAATATCGGTTTGTAATTCGGTTATTCCGCATAAATCATTTAAAATAAGCAACTATTTTGATTCTAAAAACGACACGGTATCCAATGAACGTTCAACGTCTTTTCCCTCTCTCCCTCAGCTTGATTACCGCCGCTGTTTTATCGGCGTGCGCCACCCAAAACACACCGACTGCTTCGAAAACCGAAAGCGTCGTTCAGCCTAAATCCACTTCTATTCCTTCACGCCGCGCCGACAGCGAATCCAAAGTCCTGTCCGATTACAGCCAATACCAAAGCGCCGTCGATGCCGCCAAACGCGGTGACGATGCTTGGGTACAACAATTTTTATCCCAAGCCAGTGACAGCGCAATGGCTGAAAACGTCCGCAACGAATGGTTGAAAACCTTGGGCGCGCGCGGCCAATGGGATTTATTCCGTCAAGAATTCGGCAAATTGAACGCCGCCGGCGTCGCACAAGAAGTGCAATGTTATGCCGATTTGAGCAGCGGCAATGACAGCAAAGCCGCCGAACTGGTTCGCGTGACCGGCAAACTGCCTGCCGGCTGTACCCGCTTGGTTGAAAGCGCGGCAGCTTCAGGCCGTCTGAACACCAACGATGCATGGCGTCGCGTGCGCGGCTTGTTGAGCAACAGCCAAACCACGGATGCACGCAACCTCGCCGCCGCATTGGGCAGCCCGTTTGAAGGTGGCGCGCAAGGTGCGACCGAATACAGCCTGTTGAGCGTAATCGGCAAAGATGCACGCAAATCCGCTTCTGCCGCCGCTACCCTGTCCGACATGGAATCAGGCCTCAGCCGCGAACAACGCAGCTTCGCATGGGGCGTATTGGGCCACTACCATGCACAAAGCCAAAATATGCCGACCGCTTTGAGCTACTACGGTCGCGTTTCCGACCGCAAACAACTGACCGACGAACAATTGGAATGGTACGCACGCGCCGCTTTGCGTCTGCAACGTTGGGACGAATTGGCAAGCGTGATTCAGCATATGCCTGAAAAACTGCAAAAAGACCCGACATGGCAATATTGGCTGGGCCGCAGCTTTGCCGCACAAGGCAAAAGCAGCCAAGCCAAAGAAATGTATGAAAAAGCTGCCGCTTCCGGCCGCAATTTCTACGCCGTAATGGCAGGTGAAGAACTGGGCCGCCGCATCAATACGCGCAACAATGTTTCCGATGCCGATGCCAGAGACGTCCGCCGTATGAGCGAAGACGGTGCCATCAAACGCGCATTGGTTCTGTTTAAAAACAGCCAAAGCAACGGCGATTCCAAAATGCGCCGTCAGGCACAGGCGGAATGGCGTTTTGCCACCCGCGACTTCAACGAAGACAACCTGCTGACTGCCGCACAAGTCGCTTTCGACAACCAGTTCTACGACATGGCAATCAACAGTGCCGACCGTACCGACCACAAACTCAACTACAAATTGCGCTATATCTCTCCATTTAAAGACCTGACCGTCCGCTATGCCGCACAGGCAGGCGTTGACCCGGCATGGGTTTACGGTTTGATTCGTCAAGAGAGCCGCTTTGTCATGGGCGCGCAATCCAGCGTCGGCGCGCAAGGCCTGATGCAGGTCATGCCTGCAACCGCCCGCGAAATCGCCGGCAAAATCGGCATGAGCAGCAGCGAACTCTACACCATGGACGGCAACATCCGCATGGGTACTTGGTACATGGCAGATGCCAAACGCCGCCTGCAAAATAACGAAGTAATGGCCACCGCAGGCTACAATGCCGGCCCAGGCCGCGCCCGCAACTGGCAGGCTTCTTCGCCTTTGGAAGGCGCCATCTACGCCGAAACCATCCCATTCACCGAAACCCGCGACTACGTGAAAAAAGTCATGACCAACGCGACTTATTACGCGTCATTGTTCAATGAACCGCAAACTTCGTTGAAACAACGTATGGGTACGGTTCCCGCCCGCTATTAATACCCGATATGCCGTCTGAAAAGTGAGACAGAATCAAACGTTCAGACGGCCTGCAATCTTGACAGACTATCGGGTTTATAAGATAATCGCCCGATTGTTTCTGACCGAAAAGGTCACTTGCACGGCAAAAGCCGACTTGTTAGGAGGTGATGTTTACATCACGGCGCGTATCCCGCCCTGCCCTAGGCAAACCAGCGATACAACAACTCCCCCATTATGACAAACCGTCCTCTATTTCTTAAAACGGTTTGATTGAACAAAATTTAAAGGAAATAAAATGCCTGCTATTCGTGTTAAAGAGAATGAACCATTTGAAGTTGCCATGCGTCGTTTCAAACGTGCCGTAGAAAAAACCGGTCTGTTGACCGAACTGCGCGCCCGTGAAGCGTACGAAAAACCAACTACTGAACGCAAACGCAAAAAAGCTGCTGCAGCCAAACGTCTGCAAAAACGTCTGCGCAGCCAACAACTGCCTCCTAAAATGTACTAATTACAGGCCTGCCCTGTGATAAACGACACACCGCAAGGGCAGCTTTGCGGTGTGTTTTGTTTTTCAGACGGCACCTTTTTATTGATATAAAGTGAGCACATTATGAGCCTAAAAACACAATTAACCGAAGACATGAAAACCGCCATGCGTGCCAAAGACCAAGTGTCTTTAAGCACCATCCGCCTGATTAATGCCGCCATCAAACAATTTGAAGTAGATGAGCGCACTGAAGCCGATGACGCAAAAGTCATCTCTATCCTGACCAAAATGGTAAAACAGCGCAAAGACAGCGCCAAAATCTACACCGAAGCCGGCCGTCAAGATTTGGCTGACAAAGAAAACGCGGAAATCGAAATCCTCAATCGCTACCTGCCGCAAATGATGTCCGCAGAAGAAATCAAGACTGTCGTTGAAGCAGTCATTGCAGAAACCGGTGCATCAGGTATGGCAGATATGGGCAAAGTCATGGGCGTATTGAAGACCCGCCTGGCCGGCAAAGCCGACATGGGCGAAGTCAACAAGGTTTTGAAAACCGCATTGACTGCTTAATCCTCAATAATCAAAAAGGCCGTCTGAAATATTATTTTCAGACGGCCTTTCTTATTGTGCCAATCAAGCAGCAGTTACTTTACCTTCATGACGCAACAAAGTAATCAAATCGCTGATACGTTTTTTCATGGAACGGCGATCGACGATTTGGTCGATTGCCCCCTTCTCCAACAAGAATTCTGCACGTTGGAAACCTTCCGGCAAGGTTTCACGTACAGTCTGCTCAATAACGCGCGGACCGGCAAAACCAATCAGCGCATTCGGTTCTGCCAAAACCACATCACCCAAGAAGGCAAAGCTGGCAGACACGCCGCCCATGGTTGGGTCAGTCAATACGGAAATAAACGGCAGACGTTTTTCAGTCAGCAAATGCAAAGCCGCGCTAGTCTTCGTCATCTGCATCAAAGAGTTGACCCCTTCCTGCATACGCGCACCACCGGAAGCCGCCACGCAAATAAACGAACAATTATCTGCAACGGCACGACGTACACCCTGAACGAAACGCTCGCCCACGACCGAGCCCATAGAGCCGCCGATAAAACGGAATTCAAACGCAGCCACCACGACAGGCAGGCCGTTCATGGTGCCTTTCATAACAACCAATGCATCGTCTTCACCGGTTGCTTTACGCGCAGCCGCGAGGCGGTCGGGATATTTTTTACTGTCTTTGAATTTCAGCGGGTCGGTCGGTTTAATATTGGCTGCAATCTCTTCACGGCCTTCTTCATCCAAAAGCAGATTCAAACGTTCGCGCGCAGAAAGCGGATTGTGGTGATTACATTTCGGGCAGACTTCGCTGTTTTGCTTCAACTCGGTTGAATAAACGGTTGCCGAACAAGACGGACATTTGTGCCACAGGCCTTCAGGGACGCTGGACGAACTGCTTCGGTTTTTAATTTTCGGAGGAAGAATTTTATCTAGCCAGCTCATGAATGACTCCTTGGAATTCAGAATTCAGACGGCCTGTTGAATGTAAGGCCGTCTGAAATAATGGAATAAAAAATTTAGCGAATCGCGTCTTTCAACTCTTTAACCAACGCGCCTACTGCTTCGGCCTCGCTACCTGCGTGGCTTTCAATCTCTTTGACGATACGGCTGCCGACAATAACGGCATCCGCTACCGCGCCAATCTTACGCGCACTCTCCGCATTATTAATGCCGAAGCCGACACCGATTGGAATATCAATATATTTGCGCAAAAGCTCTATTTTACGCGAAACTTCTTCAGTATCCAAACTTGCCGCACCGGTTACACCTTTGAGCGATACATAATACACAAAACCACCGGCTACTTTGGCAATCGTTTGAATACGCTCTTCAGTTGTTGTCGGCGCAATAAGGAAAATACAATCAATACCTTGCGCTTTCAACGAGTCATGCAGCGGGGTAATGGTTTCTACCGGGGAATCCACAGTCAACACGCCATCTACGCCCGCGTCGGCAGCCGCTTGTGCAAACGCTTGATAACCCATTTTATGTACTGGGTTCAAATAGCCCATCAAGACAACCGGCGTTTTATCATTGGTTTGGCGGAACAAACGTACTGTTTCCAATACGTCGTGCAAAGAAACATGATTTGCCAACGCCCTTTCGGCCGCACGCTGAATGGTCGGACCATCCGCCATCGGGTCAGAAAACGGCACACCCAGTTCCAAAATATCGGCACCGTTAGCCACTAGGCTGTGCATCAATGCCAAGGTCGTCTCAAGGTTGGGATCACCCACTGTAATATAAGGAATCAGTGCTTTTGCGCCATTAAGCGCTGAGAAAGTTTGTTGGATTCTGCTCATTTTCTGCTATCCATTTCATCGATTTGAATGTTGTCCGACAGCCTAATCTATTCTGCCGTTACATTTTATTGTAAAAAACTTAGTCTGCCGCAAAAAACAAATGGCCGCTTTTCCCAATCGGCAAACAAGAGGCTAAGTATAACATTTACGGCTATTTCATAGAATCATTTGCAATCAAGATTCTGATATTTCGAAAGCAATATAAAACAATAAAGGCCGTCTGAAAACAATTCAAACAGCCTTTACAATAATCAATCATGCAAATCTTTGTATGCCTTCGCACTTTTGATCACAATTTCCTTATCGATTACGGCTCGACATGGTGGTTTTGTTGTTCAGAACCCAGATGACGCTCCAAATCAGACAAAATCTGCATCAGACCATGACGGACTTCTTCCGCATTGGCGGCAGGATTGCCGTTTGCATCCAAAGCGCCACGGCTGAACGTATCGATATACGGTTCAAACGTATCTTTCAGTTTCAACAACTTAACGACATCTGAGCGCGTATATCGATCGCCACCGTATCCAATCACAATATTATTTTCATGTTGCCATTGGGCAAACTGGGCCGGACTGATTTGTACCAATTGGCACATCTCATCCAACGTAAAATAACGCTTGGCAGGAATAACCGGGTTATTGTTGTTTGTCATAGTAATGCTCCACCATGCCTTTGAGTTTTTGGCTGGCATGGAAAGTTACCACACGGCGTGCGGTAATCGGCACTTCTTCGCCGGTTTTAGGGTTACGACCCGGGCGTTGAGGTTTGTCGCGCAATTGGAAATTGCCGAAACCGGAAATTTTAATTTCTTCGCCACGCGCCAAAGTGCTGCGGATTTCTTCAAAAAAGAGCTCGACGATTTCTTTGGCATCATTTTTGGTGACGTTGCTGACTTTGTCGACCAAAATATCGGCCAATTCTGCTTTAGTTAGTGTCATGTGTTTACCTTCATTCAAACTGGTGCAATTATTACCAAAATTCTTTTAAAAATCAAGTCCTCACCAAAAAATCAAATATGATTGGCAATTTTTGGCGACAACTTTTATCTTGTTTTAAGCACGAAGTTGCGCATCTTTTTCGGCCGCGGCTTTAATCATTTTCGCAACCAAAGGCTCGATGACTTCATCTGTCAGCGTGTTTTCCATATCCTGCAAAATAATTTTGACGGCAACGCTCTTCATGCCTTCAGGCACGCCCGTACCGCGGTAAACGTCAAATACACTGATTTCTTGAACCAGCTTGTTCGCCGCCGCTTTCAGGGCATTTAACAAATCATCATGCGTTACAGCTTCAGGCATTACAAATGCCAAATCTCGGCGTGCAGGTTGGAATTTGGATACGGTCTGATAACGGGTTTTCTCACGGCCCAATACCGCATCCATATCGATTTCAAACACCAGCGGCGCTTGTGGCAAATCATATTTTTGCAACCATTTCGGATGCAACTCGCCAATAAAACCAACTACTTTGCCGTCTGAAACGATATTGGCGGCACGTCCTGGGTGCAATGCCGGATGTTCGGTCTTCACAAAGGATACTTCTTTGTTTTTCAAGAGGCTCTCAACATCGGCTTTCATATCGTAGAAATCTACGTTGCGTGTTTTCTCGCCCCATTGCTCAGGCAACACGGAGCCATACCACAAACCGCCGATACGTTCATTTTGAACAAATTGATCAGCCGAATCTTTGCGGAACACGCGGGCAATTTCAAATACGCGTACACGGTTTTGCTTACGGTTCAAATTGTTTTGCAAAACTTCCACCAAACCGCCGATAAGCGTAGAACGCATGACGGCATACTGCGCCGCCAACGGATTTTGCAGGCGGATAGGATGGGTATTGGCAGCAAAGTCTTGCTCCCATTGCTCATCCACAAACGCATAGCTGACCACTTCGCGGTAACCGCGAGCTGCCATTTCGTTATAAACTGCAAAACGCGGGCGTTTGGTTTCAGGCAGAGCCAACATTTTCAGACGGCCTGAAGTATAGTCGTCAGGAATATTTTCATAACCGTAAACGCGGCCGATTTCTTCAATCAAATCGGCTTCGATTTCGATGTCGAAACGGAAGCTAGGAGAAGTAACACGGAAGCCTTCTGCGGTTTTCTCAGGCTGCAAACCCAAGTGTTGCAAGATAATTTCAACTTGCTCGGCAGGGATCTCAACGCCCAATACCGTTTTCAGACGGCCCAAACGCAATTCGACCTGTTTTGCCTCAGGCAATTTGCCTTGTGCCTCAACCATTTCACCGGCTGCGCCACCGCAAATCTGCAACACCAATTCGGTAGCACGCTCAATGGCATCAGCTTGCAAGCGGTAATCCACACCGCGTTCAAAGCGGAAAGAAGAATCCGAACCAAAACCGTATTGACGGGATTTACCGGCAATAATCTCCGGGGCAAACCAAGCCGCTTCCAATACAATATTTTGCGTCTCATCAGAAACCGCACTTGCCTCGCCGCCCATCAGACCGGCCAAGCTCAACACACCTTTTTCATCAGCAACCACCAGTGTATTGTCAGCCAAAGTAACGATCTTCTCGTTCAGACACGCCAACGTCTCGCCATTTTGAGCGCGGCGGACAATCAAACTGCCCGACAGCTTGTCGGCATCGAAAACATGCATTGGCTGACCGATTTCCAGCATGACATAGTTGCCGATGTCCACCAATGCGGAAATGCTGCGGATACTGCTGCGTTCCAAACGTTGTTTCATCCAATCAGGAGTAGCCGCTTTCGCATTGACATTTTCAATAACGCGGCTGATAAAACGGCCACAGTCGGCCGGTGCATCAATACGGACAGCCTGTTTTTTCTCGCTGCTGATAGAGGCCGTCTGAATTTCAACAGGCGTAAACGCACATTGAGTCAACGCAGAAACCTCACGCGCAATACCCTTAACGCTCAAGCAATCAGCGCGGTTAGGCGTAATTTTCAACGTAAACAACGTATCGTCCAAATCCAAGTATTCACGGATGTTGGTACCGACAGGCGCATCTTCAGGCAGAATGTGCAAACCATCTACACCATCATCAGACAAACCCAGTTCATTGGTCGAACACAGCATACCGTTTGATGGCACACCACGCATTTTAGTCGGCTTAATTTTGAAATTGCCCGGCAAAACAGCACCCGGCAAGGAACACGGCACTTTAATGCCCGGCTTAACATTCGGCGCACCACAAACAATCTGAACCAACTCACCCGTACCGGCATCGACTTGGGTAACGTTCAAACGGTCTGCATCAGGATGCTTTTCAACAGATTTTACTTCGGCAACAACCACGCCACTGAAAGCAGGGGCAGCAGTATCGATTTCTTCCACTTCCAAACCGGCCATGGTCAAAAGATGTTCCAGTTTATCGGCAGAAAGATCAGGATTGGCTTGGGTTCTCAGCCATGAATAAGGAAATTGCATGTTATGTTCTCAATCAACTAATTAACTTTTGTTTTATCAGATTTTGTTTTCAAACAACCTTTTCTTGGGTGGTAGGCTACGTTTTAGAATTTCAGCTAGCTTGAAATTTTTCAATCGTTATCGTTTGTACAGGGAACAGGCCAAATCTTTGTTGTATGACGTGAACGGCAACTTCCGATGCATCGATGCCAATCCATTCTCTCCCTAAATTTTGTGCTGCCCACAAGGTTGAGCCACTGCCTGCAAAACAGTCTAAAACAATAGAGTCAGGGAGAGATGATTGAGCAATAATCATTTCCAGCATTTGAGCATTTTTTTCAGTTGGATAAATAGGGTAAACAGGATCTTTATACTGCCAAATATCCTGTATCTTTTTTCCCTTATGCTCATCGGCAAATTTTTTTATACGCGGAACACCATTTTTTGACCACTCTAATAATCCCTGTTCATCCAGCTTATCCAATTCAGATGGGGTACTGCGCCAATGCCTACCCTTCGGAGGCAAAATTCCACGCCACATTCCACCTGTTTCCCCATTTTGCGTTTCACCTGGTGCATGGACAGGGACCGTATTATAACGTCGCCCATTCTCATCAACCTTTTGAAACATTTCTATTTTGTCTTCATTGGTTAGTGGAATGGTAATGTTGTTGAAAATATTTTTTTTAGCGTTTTTAGCATAAAACAAAATCATATCTTTTTCATTGCCGAATGCTCGCCGTACAAAATTTTTGGGGTTCGATTTGATTCGGGCTATATCATTTTTAAAATTTTCCGCACCAAATACTTCATCCATAATAATTTTCAGATAATGCCCAACTTTACTATCAATGTGTACATAAATTGATCCACGAGGCGACAATAATTCACGCATTAAAATCAGGCGTTCACGCATGAATTCCAAATACTCTTCCATGCTGCGACTATCAGAATATGCAGTAATACCGTAAGTAGTACGACTTATGGTACTGCTTCGTCCATCTGATACAGTGAAATTTTGTTTTGTGTTATATGGCGGATCAATGTAAATCAAATCAATCCGTTCGCGATAGCCACTCTTAAGCAAGGCAGAGAGTGCATGGAAATTATCGCCGAAAAACAAAAGCGGAAGCGGTTTATTTAAGTCAAGCGGCGGAATTCTTTCAGCTTGTTCGATAATCTGATTTTCAGACTGCTTGTTGGGATAAATAAGCTGCATGGTCATACCGAAAACAAATAATCTCTCAACAAAACCGCCGATACGACCACTTCGTCATTAGTAAACGAGGAAAGCTCAGTAAACATTTTACCTCTGCTTTCAATATATAAAACACCGTCTAAAATTGCGATGGTTTTAACCCGACGAGAACAAGGCGCAAGCGACGCGCGCATAGTTGCCAATGCGTCATTAAATTGAGCATTCTGATGTCCGCCGAAATCGGTTAAAAACTTGGCTTCGCCGATGATAAACGTCTGATTGAATTTAGCGATAAAATCCAATCCTTTATTATGTTGATAGCCCAAATGTGTTTTGGCAAATACTTCCATTGCCCTATCGCCGGCATTAAACACAATATTTCCTTGATAATTCAGAAATTCATCTACATTATCAGTAACCGGCACACCCAACGCACCGCTGGCAATCCAAGTTTTAAACAATGGGCCGATTTGGCGGTTAGTTTCTTTAGGAACAGTAGTTTTGTCCAAAATCTCATCAAAACCCATTTCAATCAATATTCCCGCCAAACGGCTTACAGTAGCAGGATTGCGGTCAATCGCAGTTTTGTCCCGTTTTAGGTAGGCGACATAGCTGTCTTTAATCGGAAATATTTCCTGTTTGAGCAAAACGTGCAGCAACTTTTTACCGTCCTGATTATCCAGATGTATGCGAATTTCGTTTTGCGTTTGTAAAGGTAATTCTCGGCGCAAATTAATTGACATGGGATACACACGGTAGAGTTGATCCAGGTAATTACTTTGAGCTGCCAACTCAATACTTTTTTGTGTCCAAAGATTCATATTGTTCCTTTTTCAGACGACCTGAAATTCTGCTATTTCGCAAACTGTTTCAAAAAGTTCAAATCGTTATCAAAAAACAGTCGCAGATCGTTCACGTTGTAGCGCAACATGGCAAAGCGGTCGAGACCGATACCGAAAGCGAAACCGGTATATTTTTCAGGGTCGATATTCACATTTTTCAACACGTTAGGATGTACCATACCGCAGCCGCCGACTTCCAACCATTTACCGTTTTCACCCATAATGTCGATTTCGGCAGAAGGCTCAGTAAACGGGAAGAAAGACGGACGGAAACGTACCTGCAAATCATCGCGTTCGAAAAAGCGGCGGATAAAATCGGTAAACACGGCTTTCAAATCGGCGAAAGTTACGCCTTCTTCTACCCACAGGCCTTCAGCTTGGTGGAACATGGGCGAGTGCGTAGCGTCGCTATCCACGCGGTAAACGCGGCCGGGGGCGATAATGCGGATGGGTGGCTCTTTTTTGTCGAGCATATAGCGGATTTGAATCGGGGAAGTGTGCGTACGCAAAACGTCGCCGTTTTCAACGTAGAAAGTATCTTGCATCGCACGCGCTGGGTGATTTGCAGGAATATTCAAGGCTTGGAAATTATGGAAATCGTCTTCGATTTCAGGGCCATCCGCCACTTCAAAACCCATACCGTGAAACAGCTCGACCACTCGTTGCAAAGTTAAAGTAACAGGATGCAAACCGCCATACTCTTGTGCACGGCCCGGCAAAGTAATATCCAAGGCTTCTGCAGCCAATTGGGCTTGCAACTTGGCTTCATTCAGGGCATCGCGTTTGGCATTAAAGGCTGTCTGAAACTGATTTTTGCATTCGTTGATGTGCGCGCCTATGGTTTTACGCTCTTCAGGAGACATTTGACCCAAAGTTTTCAAAAGTCCGGTCAATTCGCCGGTTTTACCAAGATAGCGTGCTTTAATTTGTTCTAAGGCATTGAAGTCTTGCGCGGCTTCAATAGCGGCAATACCTTCTGCAACGATACGGTTTACATTTTCCATGGTGGTTTATCGTCTGTTTGTTGATGGCAGGCCGTCTGAAACAACAAAGCCGTCTGTTGGGTTTGATTGCAAACCTGTTCAGACGGCCTTTTGTATTAGTGCGGCCAATCCGTTTGATAAGAGGGGCCTATTTTATCGCAAATCAGTATAAAAAAATAGAGTTTAAAGAAAGAAAATCAACTACATAGAGTTTCTTTTGAAAAAGAAAAAAGGAAGCATAAGCTTCCTTTTTAAATAATCTTATCGAATTAAGCAGCCAAAGCAGCTTTAGCTTTTTCAACCAATTGTGCAAATGCAGCTTTGTCGAATACAGCCAAATCAGCCAATACTTTGCGGTCGATTTCGATAGCAGCGCGTTTCAGGCCGTTCATGAATTTGCTGTAAGACAGACCATTTTCACGAGCACCTGCGTTGATACGAACGATCCACAGTTGACGGAATTGACGTTTGCGTTGGCGACGGTCACGGTATGCGTATTGACCGGCTTTCATTACCGCTTGTTTGGCAACACGGTAAACGTTTTTACGACGACCGCGATAGCCTTTGGCTAACGCGAAGACTTTTTGGTGACGAGCACGAGCGGTAACACCGCGTTTTACGCGTGGCATATTCTAAACTCCTTAAGCGTAGGGCAACATTTTAGCAACAGAAGCCAAATCGCGTGAATCCACCATAGCGGTGCCGCGCAATTGACGTTTAGTTTTAGTGGTTTTTTTGGTCAGGATGTGACTTTTGAACGCATGACCGCGTTTTACACCACCGTTACCCAGTACTTTAAAGCGTTTTTTCGCGCTAGACTTGGTTTTCATTTTAGGCATTGGAAAACTCCATTCGTTATTAGATAAGGTATAAGGGGGTTTTGAAATAAATTTCAAACACTTGAAACCCAAAATACCACGGTTTTTGCCGCTAATTAAACCTTATTTCGAGCGGCAATCGAAATAAGCCTCGGATTATAGCTTTATTTTTTCTTAGGCGCAATCATCATCACCATTTGACGACCTTCCATTTTAGGGAAGGACTCGATTTGCGCTACTTCTGCCAAATCTTCTTTTACGCGCTCAAGCAGTTGGGCACCCAATTGTTGGTGGGCCATTTCACGACCGCGGAAACGCAATGTTACTTTGACTTTGTCACCATCGGCAAGGAAGCGGTTGATGTTGCGCATCTTGATTTGATAGTCGCCTTCATCTGTACCCGGACGGAATTTAATTTCCTTAATTTGTACCTGCTTTTGGTTTTTCTTGGCTTCGTCGCGCTTCTTGGCTTGTTGGTATTTGTATTTACCGTAATCCATCAGTTTGCATACGGGCGGTTTGGCAGTCGGGGAAATTTCTACCAAATCGACATCTTGCTCTTCGGCCATAGCCAGAGCTTCACGAACTGAAACGACACCAAGCTGATCGCCTGACTCACTGATTAATCGCACTTCTTTGGCGGTAATTTCACCATTGATTCGTGCTTCGCGTTCTTGAGCGATGATGAATACTCCTATAAAAATTAATGATTGACGAGGGCATCAGTGATTTCTTGCTGCAATTGTGCAATGAAATCATCTACATTCAAAGAACCCAAGTCTTCTGCTTTGCGGCGTACCGCAACTTTGTTTTCTTGTTTCTCTTTATCGCCGACAACGATTTGGTAAGGGAAACGGTATTGGCTGTTGTCACGGATTTTGTAACCGATTTTTTCGTTACGCAAATCCAATTCGACACGGAAGCCTGCTGCCTGCAACTTGGCAGCCACTTCGCGACAATAATCTGCTTGGTTTTCAGTGATATTCATAATCACCATTTGAACCGGTGCAAGCCACAATGGGAATGAGCCTGCATGGTTTTCAATCAAAATACCGATAAAGCGCTCCAACGAACCCAAAATAGCACGGTGCAACATTACAGGACGCGCACGGTCGTTGTTTTCAGTTACATATTCGGCATTCAAACGCTCCGGCAATACGAAGTCCAACTGCAGGGTACCGCACTGCCAAGAGCGACCCAAGGCATCTTTGACATGATATTCAATCTTAGGACCATAGAATGCGCCTTCACCAGGCAATTCTTCCCACTCTACACCGCAAGCGGTCAATGCATCACGCAGACCTTGTTCGGCTTTATCCCAAACTTCGTCAGAACCTGCACGTTGCTCAGGGCGAAGGGACAGCTTCACAGCAACATCATGGAAGCCGAATTGTTTGTAAATGCGAACCAGCAATTCATTGAATGCGCGTGCTTCATCAACGATTTGATCTTCAGTACAGAAGATATGCGCATCATCTTGCACAAAACCGCGAACACGCATCAGACCATGCAATGCACCGCTTGGTTCATTGCGGTGGCAAGAACCGAACTCGGCCAAACGCATTGGCAAATCGCGATATGAGCGCAAGCCGTTATTGAAAATTTGCACATGACCCGGACAGTTCATCGGTTTAACCGCGTATTCACGTTTTTCGGAACTGGTCACGAACATATTGTCTTTATAGTTTTCCCAGTGGCCGGATTTTTCCCAGAAGGTTTTATCCATAATCTGAGGCGTTTTCACCTCTTTATAACCGGCAGCATTCAGCTCTTTGCGCATATGCTGCTCAATCACTTGCCACAAAGCCCAGCCTTTAGGATGCCAGAACACCATACCCGGCGCTTCATCTTGCAGGTGGAACAAGTCCAATTGTTTACCCAGCTTACGGTGGTCGCGTTTTTCCGCTTCCTCGATGCGTTGGATATAGGCTTTTAATTCGTCTTTACTTGCCCAGGCTGTACCGTAAATACGTTGCAGCATTTCATTATTACTGTCGCCGCGCCAGTATGCGCCTGCCAGTTTGGTCAGCTTGAAGTTTTTCAAGAAACGGGTATTGGGAACGTGAGGACCGCGGCACATATCGACGTATTCTTGATGATGATACATACCCATTGCTTCCACTTCAGGCATGTCTTCAATCAGACGCAATTTGTACTCTTCGCCGCGATCTTGGAAAATTTTGATGGTTTCTGCACGGGGCGTCATCACTTTAACGACGTCGTAGTCTTGTGCAATCAACTCTTTCATGCGCGCTTCGATGGCGGCTACATCATCAGGCGTAAATGGTTTTTCAGTTGCGATATCGTAATAAAACCCGTCTTCAATCACCGGGCCGATAACCATTTTGGCATCAGGGTAGAGCTGCTTGACCGCATGACCGACCAAGTGCGCGCAGGAGTGGCGGATAATTTCCACGCCTTCTTTGTCTTTAGGCGTAATGATTTGAACGTGGGCATCTTCGGTAATCGGATCGCAAGCATCCACCAATTTACCGTTAACCTTACCTGCTACCGTTGCCTTTGCCAAACCTGCACCGATAGACGCTGCAATTTGCGCCACGGTAACGGGTGATTCATATTGGCGGACTGAACCGTCCGGCAAGGTAATGTTCAACATCAGAAAGCTCCAAAACATTAAAAAATAACGGCATAAAGCCGTTATGGAAATTTGGTAGGCACAATTGGACTCGAACCAACGACCCCCACCATGTCAAGGTGGTGCTCTAACCAACTGAGCTATGTGCCTTCATCTAAGGCGCTTATTGTAACGAAGCGTGTTCCCTTTTGCAAGCATCTGTAAATACTTTTCAGACGGCCTGGATATTTTTGTTTGATTTATGCCTCATTTTTTATTTCTTCTATTATTCAGGCCGTCTGAAGCATTGTTTTGACAAAGATAAAATCCAGCCGTCAACCAACGAAAAATCCTTTATAATCTGCCCTTTCATTTCGCACACACGCGAACGTCCAATCTATTATTACTATGCTCAAATTTACCTTACACAAAAAAGACGGTCATGCCCGACGCGGTACTTTGGAATTGAACCACGGCAAAATCGAAACGCCTGTATTTATGCCGGTCGGCACTTACGGTTCGGTCAAAGCGATGAACCCGCAAAACCTGCATGACATCAAAGCGCAAATCATCTTAGGCAACACTTACCATCTGTGGCTGCGCCCAGGCTTGGAAGTCATCGAACAATTCGGCGGCCTGCACGAATTTATCGGTTGGGACAAGCCGATTTTGACCGACTCGGGCGGCTTCCAAGTGTTTTCGTTGTCCGACATGCGCAAGCTGACCGAAGAAGGCTGTACATTCCAAAGCCCGATCAACGGCGACAAACTGTTCCTCTCACCAGAAGTGTCGATGAAAATCCAAACTGTGTTGAATTCCGACATCGTGATGCAGTTGGACGAATGCACCCCGGGCGAAGCAACGCACAGCCAAGCGCAAAAATCGCTGCAAATGAGCCTGCGCTGGGCGGAGCGAAGCAAAAAGGCTTTTGAAGACCTGAAAAATCCGAATGCGTTGTTTGGCATTGTCCAAGGCGCGATGTATGAAGATTTGCGCGAAGAATCGCTGAAAGGTTTGGAAGAGCTCGACTTCCCCGGCTTGGCCATCGGCGGCTTGTCCGTTGGCGAACCCAAGCCCGAAATGTACCGCATGTTGCGCGCTGTCGGCCCTATCCTGCCGGAACACAAGCCACATTACTTGATGGGTGTCGGCACGCCTGAAGACTTGGTGTATGGCGTGGCACACGGCGTGGATATGTTCGACTGCGTTATGCCTACCCGCAATGCGCGTAACGGCTGGCTGTTTACCCGTTTTGGCGATTTGAAAATCAAAAACGCCAAACACAAACTCGACAAGCGTCCGATTGATGAAAGCTGCACCTGCTACGCCTGTCAGAATTTCAGCCGGTCCTACCTGCACCACCTGCACCGTGTCGGCGAAATCTTGGGCGCACAGCTCAACACCATCCACAACCTGCACTTCTACCAAGTCATCATGGCCGAAATGCGCGAAGCTATCGAACAAGGCAAATTTGCCGATTGGCAGGCGCAATTCCATGAAAACCGCGCCCGCGGTGTGGATTAATCCTTTTAAAGGCCGTCTGAAAGCAGGTTTTAATTCAAACTACTTTTCAGACGGCCTCAATATTCATCATTAATAAAGCACAACCATGTCCCGTTTCCATACCGAACCGGCCCTAGCCTATACCGCACAAAACCGTACCGCCGTCCTGCTGCTCAACCTCGGCACACCTGACGCGCCGACGGCTGCCGCAGTCAAGCCTTACTTGAAAGAATTTCTGTCCGATCAACGCGTTGTCGAACTGCCCAAGCTCTTATGGCAACCGATATTGCGCGGCTTGGTATTGACCTTTCGCCCGAAAAAAAGCGCGCATGCCTATGAAAAAGTTTGGTTTAAAGAAGGTTCGCCGCTTGAGGTTTACACACACCGCCAAGCAGAAGCCCTGGCCAAACATTTGCCCGATGTCATCGTCCGTCACGCTATGACTTACGGAAATCCAAGCGTTGCCGATGTTTTGGCGGAACTCAAAGCCCAAGGCGTGGGCAAATTGCTGGTCATCCCGCTTTATCCGCAATATGCCGGCTCTTCTACCGGCGCGGCCTTGGATAAAGTGTTTCAAGAATTATTGCTGCAACGTAACCAAATGAGCATCCGCACCGTCTCCCGTTATTACGACGATGCCGCCTATATTCAAGCCATGAAGCAGCACATCGAAGCCTATTGGGCCCAAAACGGACGCGGCGAAAAACTGATGTTGAGTTTCCACGGCATTCCGCAAAAGCATCATGACGACGGCGACCCCTATCCTGACGAGTGCCACCATACTGCCAAACTACTCACGCAGGCATTGGGCTTGTCCGAACAAGAATATATCGTTTCTTTCCAAAGCCAGTTTGGCAAATCCCAATGGATCAAGCCCAGCACGCAAGCCCTGTTTGATCAGCTGCCGAAACAAGGCACAACCAAACTCGACGTATTCTGCCCCGGCTTCCTGGCCGATTGCCTTGAAACCATGGAAGAAATCGCCATTATGGGACGCGAACAATTCCACGCCGCAGGCGGCAAAGAATACCGTTACATCCCCTGCCTCAACGATTCCGCTGACTGGATTGCCGCACTTGCACAATTAAGTCGGGCCAATCTGCAAGGCTGGATTTGACCTAAACCAAAGGCCGTCTGAAAAATCTACTTTCAGACGGCCTTTAGCGTTATCATCAAGCTATCAAAACGCAAACCAAGCGTGTAGCCATCAAAAACAACACTACTCAAAAAGGAACACATCATGACTGCACTCCGCCCTATCCTGCTCCTTCTGACCGCACTCAGCATCCCAACCGCTTTTGCCGCTGATGCCACGTTGATGAGCAAAGGACAAAAGATTTACGAAACCAACTGCGCCGCTTGCCACGGCAAAAAAGGCGAAGGCCGGGGTGCCATGTTCCCGCCACTGTTCCAGTCCGACTATATCAACAAAAAACCGCAAGTTCTGTTGCAAAGCATGACCAAAGGCATCAACGGCCCGATTAAAGTGAACGGCAAACCTTACAACGGCTTCATGCCTTCTACTGCCATCAATGATGCCGATGTCGCCGCCGTTGCCACTTACATCATGAACGCCTTTAATAATGGCGGCGGTACGATTACTGAAACAGATGTCAAAAAATCTCACGGGAAAAAATAAAACGTCTCTCCCCTAAAGGCCGTCTGAATATTTCAGACGGCCTTTTCTGTACGACACATTTTTGTTTCTATATTTATGGTTACGTAACATCAACAAACATACGCAAAAAACCGTCAAACTAAAAAAAGCATATGCGTTTTGTGTTAAAGTAAACATTATTTATCGGCTGTTTTGCGTCCAGGCCGTCTGAAAGGTTTTATCTTATGAACTTTTTCCGCAAGACTGTTTTATTTTTAGTCGTCCTCTCCATATTTGCCGCCTGCGGCTCCTTTATTTCCCAATACGTTTTGGGCATGAACCCGTGCGTATTGTGCATCCTGCAACGCTTGTGCGTATTGGGTGTCGGGCTGTTGGCCATTATTACGGCGTTCAGCTCGCAGTCTTCCAAATTTGCCCGTTCGCTCTCGGCATTGTTGATTGCCGCTCCGGCCGTTTACGGCGCCGGTGTCGCCGCCTATCAAATTTGGTTGCAAAGCCTGCCGCCCGGCACCGCCCCTTCCTGCGGCGCACCTTGGACCTTCCGCCTGCGCGACTGGCCTTTGTTCGATTGGTTTGAACCCATCGTCCGCGGCTTTGGCAACTGCGCCGAGCCGGACTATCTATTCGGCGTCGCCCTGCCGGTGTGGAGTATTTTATATTTCAGCTTCGTCGTATTGCTGCTGCTTTGGGCTTGGTTGAAAACCAGAAAAATCTGATTGGTTTCAATATAAAAAGGCCGTCTAAAATTTCAGACGGCCTTTTGTTCTTTAAACTGTTTAGTCCAGATTCAACACGGCAGAAGTGTAAACGTCTTGTACGTCGTCCAAATCTTCCAATGCGTCAATCAGTTTTTGCATCTTAACCGCATCTTCGCCGCTCAACTCGGTTTCGTTTTGGGCGCGCATGGTAACGTCGCCGTCAACAGATTTGTAACCTGCCGCTTCCAAAGCCGCTTTCACGCCTGCCCAGTCGTTTGGCGCAGTAATCACTTCGATGGAACCGTCGTCGTTGGTGATGACGTCTTCCGCACCTGCTTCCAAAGCCGCTTCCATCAGCGCATCTTCGTCAACGCCCGGTTCAAACACCAAATAGCCTTGATGCACGAAGTTGAACGCTACGCAGCCGTCGGTACCCAAGTTACCGCCGTTTTTAGTGAACGCATGGCGCACATCGGCAACGGTACGGGTTTTGTTGTCGGTCAGACAGTCCACCATCAAAGCCGCGCCGCCGATGCCGTAGCCTTCGTAACGCAACTCGATGTATTCCACGCCTTCCAGATTGCCCGTACCTTTATCAATGGCACGTTGCACGTTGTCTTTAGGCATATTGTTTTCGGCGGCTTTTTCCAAAGCCAGGCGCAGGCGCGGGTTCGCGCCGGGATCGCCGCCGCCCATGCGGGCAGCAACGGTAATTTCTTTAATCAGACGGGTGAAGATTTTGCCGCGTTTGGCATCTTGTCGGGCTTTTTTGTGTTGGATATTTGCCCACTTACTATGGCCTGCCATGTTGATTCCTTTCGTTTTTTCACGCGCTGAGGCGGAATTTGCTTCATTTGTAAGGCGTGCATTTTATCATAAGTTGCCTTTAGCCAAAATATTCAGACGGCCCGAATATTTGCAAAAACAGGCCGTCTGAAAACAAAGAAACTTTTTTAAATAAAGAAGCACATTTGCGGCAAACCTTTGTCAGTTTTTCGTTTTAATTCACGAAGGTTTACGGTATGATGACAAAATCGGTCAAAATTGTTAACAACTTAACCGGTATCGAATGGCAAAACGGCCTGCTCGCCGATATTGCCAAACGCGAAAAATGAGTGGGAGTAGTTACCCGTATCATTTTATTTTTATTGTTTTTATTAAAGGTTTTATTATGGAAGAAATATTGTCTGCTCTGGTGGGTGCAGTCAATCTGGTTCTTTGGGACTACCTGCTGATTTATGCCTTAATCGGTATTGGCCTGTTTTTTACCCTGTACTTGGGCGCGCCGCAAATTACCAAATTGGGGGCGGGTTTTAAAGCCGTTTTCGGCGGCTTGTTCAGCAAAAAAGACAAAGACCACGAAAGCAAATCCCTGTCTCAATTTCAAGCGCTTGCCGTAGCGATTTCTGCGCAAATCGGTACCGGTAACGTTGCCGGTGTCGCCACTGCGATTACTGCCGGCGGCCCGGGGGCCATTTTTTGGATGTGGTTGTCTGCCATTCTGGGCATGTCTACCATTTTTGCAGAAGCCGTTTTGGCGCAAAAATACCGCGTGGTCAGCCACGGCAAATACATCGGCGGCCCTGCGTTTTACATCACGCACGGCCTGACCCCGAAAATCGGCCGTGGCGCGGCGCGTTTCCTGTCCGGCTTTTTCTCCATCGCCTTGATTATCGCGCTGGGTTTCATCGGCAACGCAACCCAATCCAATTCCATCGCCTCGGCCATGAATTTGGCTTTCGATATTCCTCCGATGGCTGTCGGCATTGCTTTGGCGGTATTCGCCGGCCTGATCATCATCGGCGGTATCAACCGCATTGCCGGTATCGCGCAATTTGTCGTGCCGTTTATGGCGGTAATTTACATCTTGTGTGCCGTGATTATTTTGTTCAAATTCTCCGACCACATTATCCCGATGTTCCACAGTATCTTTGTTGCCGCCTTCAATCCCGAAGCGGTATTGGGCGGTGCGGCCGGTATCGGTATGCGCGAGGCAGTCCGCTTCGGCGTGGCACGCGGCCTGTTTTCCAATGAGGCCGGTATGGGTTCGACCCCGCACGCTCACGCGACCGCCAACGTCAAACACCCTGTGCAACAAGGTATGGCCGCGTTTATCGGTATTTTTATCGATACGCTGATGGTCTGCACGGCAACCGCGCTGATTATCCTGCTGACCGATGCCAACCTGTCCGGCGAAACCGGCGCAGCAGTTACCCAACTGGCGTTTAACAAAGCCTTCCCGGGTTTTGGTTCACAATTGCTCGCCGTCTGCCTGACCTTCTTCGCCTTCACCACCATCATCGGCTGGTACTACTTCGGCGAATCCAATATCCGCTTCCTGTTCCGCGGCAAACACTTGGGCATCTACCGCGCACTGGTTTTGGTGGCCATCGTATTGGGTACATTGGGCAAAGTGGATTTGGTTTGGAGTATGTCCGATATGTTCAACGGCTTTATGGTTTTGCCGAACTTAATCGCCCTCTTCCTGCTGCGTAAGGAAATCCGTGCGGTTTATGACGATTATCTGGCGCAAACCAAAGCCGGCAAAGAGTTGACCTACAACTACGAATTCCACGAATTCCACGACAAAAACCCAGATTAACGACAAACAAAAACCTCTCAGTCAAACTGAGAGGTTTTTTATTTCAGGCCGTCTGAAACTACAACACATAAAAATAAATACTGATAAATTGCGTCAAACTGCCTGCTAAGACAAACAAGTGCCAGATACCGTGGCCGTGGCGGATTTTCGTATCGTTGATAAACCAATAAATCCCCGCGCTATACAATACGCCGCCCAACACCAGCCAAAATAATCCACCAGCCGAAAGCGACTGTATCAGCGGCCATACCGCCACCACAATCAGCCAGCCCATCAACACATAAATCACCATCGACAGCAGCCGCTTCTCGCTTTTGCGCCCAATTGTCAGTTCCTGAACAATGCCTAGCAAAGCCAATCCCCAAGACACGCCGAAAAGCGACCAGCCCCAGCCGCCGTGAAGGGTAATCAGCGTAAACGGCGTATAACTGCCTGCAATCAAAAGATAAATCATACAATGATCAACCTTTTGCAAAATCGCCTTGGCCTTAGGCTGCGGAATACTGTGATATAAGGTTGAACCCAAATACAGAAGCAGCAGGCAGATTCCGTAAGTCAGTGCACCGGCAATCCGATAGCCGTCCGCCGATTCCACCGCTTTCACCAGCATCAGCACCAACGCCGCCACTGCCAATAAGAAACCGGCCAAATGGCTGTACGCATTAAATCTCTCGCCGTGATACATAAACCATTCTCATTTCTAAAAGACCAAAGTGTACGCGAAGACAGAGGCTTCGTCAGAGAAATCGGTTTAAAAATAAGTTAAAGCGCAAAGGCCGTCTGAAAAACACGGCCTTGCAATATAACAAAAACATCTTTGCAACAAACAAACCATTCTTTCCCTTTTTCAGACGGCCTCACTAAAGTATCGACTATCGCCAAGGTTGCAAAGAGAGAAAAAATGTCCATCCAAAACCACCACCTCGACTGGCTCGAAGCCGAGTCTATCTACATCATCCGCGAAGTCATTGCCAACGCCCAAAATCCGGCCTTGCTGTTTTCCGGCGGCAAAGACTCAGTCGTATTGCTGGCGCTTGCCGTCAAAGCCTTCCAAATCGAAGGCCGTCCGCTGAAGCTGCCGTTCAAACTCCTGCACGTCGATACCGGCCACAATTACCCCGAAGTCATCCAATTCCGCGACGACACAGTCGCGCGTACCGGCGTACAACTTGTGATCGGTAGCGTAGAAGAATCCATCCGCAAAGGCAGTGTCGTCTTGCGCCGCGAAACCGATTCTCGCAACGCCGCCCAAGCCGTTACGCTGGTTGAAACCATTGAAGAACAAGGCTTTGATGCGCTAATGGGCGGCGCTCGCCGCGATGAAGAAAAAGCGCGCGCCAAAGAACGCATCTTCTCTTTCCGCGACGAGTTCGGCCAATGGGATCCTAAAAACCAACGTCCTGAATTATGGTCGCTCTACAACACACGCCTGTTCCAAGGCGAAAACATGCGCGTATTCCCGATTTCCAACTGGACGGAATTGGACATCTGGCAATACATCGCACGCGAAAAACTCGCCCTGCCGCCGATTTATTACACCCACAAGCGCGAAGTTGTCGAACGCAACGGCCTGCTCGTTCCCGTTACCCCGTTGACCCCAAAACGCGAAGGCGAAATTGCCCAAATCCGTGATGTCCGTTTCCGCACCGTCGGCGATATTTCCTGCACCTGCCCTGTTGCCAGTACCTCCGCCACGCCCGAAGACATCATTGCTGAAACCGCCGCCGCAACCATTTCCGAACGCAGCGCCACGCGCATGGACGACCGCGTATCGGAAGCGGCAATGGAAGAACGCAAAAAACAAGGCTATTTCTAAACCGGTTTTTCAGACGGCCCATATATATTTCAAACCCGAACAACACGGCAAAACCATCTGCCCCTGCCGTGTTGTTTGCTTTATTATTCTTGCAAATATCATTTAACAACAAAAGCTTAATTAAAAATCCTTACCAAGCGACAAACAATAAAACATAAACAAACATGGTATAATAAACGCTTACAGGCAGAGATTTAGACAAAAGTCTCAGGCCGTCTGAAGGAGGAAAAACATGAATCGACGCGTTTATATCGTACATGGCTTTGAAGGCAATCCGCACGGCAACTGGTTTGACTGGCTTTGCGCCCAAATCAAAAGCACCGGCGCACAAGCAATCTCCCTCGCCATGCCCAATCCCGACAAACCAAGCACGACCGCGTGGCAGTTTACCCTTGACCAGCACATCGGCAAGCCCGATGCCCATACCTTCCTAGTCGGCCACAGTCTCGGCTGCATTACCCTCCTTCACTTTCTCAGCCGCCAACAGCCCCAAAAAATCGGCGGTCTGTTGCTTGCCGCCGGTTTTGCCGATACGCTGCCACCCCTGCCTGCGCTTGATGCCTACATTAAAGCAGCGTCGCCCGATTTCGACATCCTGCGCAAAATCGACATGCCCAAACACTGTCTGGTTTCCGACAACGACACCCATGTTCCGCCCGAACTGACTTTGGACATGGCGGCCAAACTCAAAAGTCCTGTTACCCATATTCCCGAAGGCGGCCATTTGATGGCTTCGGACGGCTTTACCCAACTGCCGCAGGCTTGGGAAGCACTGAAACCCATGTTGACCGAATAAACACGCAATATAATTTGGTTTTCAGACGGCCTTGTCTGTCTCCCCTCCCCACGACAGGCCGTCTGAACGACAATAAAAAAACAACCTGCCCTTTCAAGCAGGTTGTTTCTTTTTATGCCTTATTGACAGCAAATTTAATATTGCACCGTCCATTCAATCTCACCGCCGGCCCTCATCGGTACAAGCTCGCCATCGCCGTAAGGTACGCTGATAGGTACGGTTTGTGTTTGTTTGACCAATGTGATGGTATCGGTATTTTCAGGCAGACCGTAGAAGTGCGAACCGTTTCTAGAAGCAAAGGCTTCCAGTTTGTCCAACGCGCCTGCTTTCTCAAACACTTCAGCATAAAGCTCAATGGCAGTCATCGCGCTGAACATACCGGCACAACCGCAAGCATTTTCTTTGGCAGTTTTGGCATGTGGTGCAGAATCCGTGCCGAGGAAGAATTTGTGCGCCTTATCACCGGTAACGGCGGCAACCAAAGCCTGACGGTGGGTTTCGCGTTTGAGAACCGGCAGGCAGAAATGATGAGGGCGCACGCCGCCGACCAAAAGGTCGTTGCGGTTGAGCAGCAAGTGTTGCGGCGTCACGGACGCGGCCACATTATCGCCAGCTTCCAATACCAGTCGGGCTGCTTCGGCAGTGGTGATGTGTTCAAACACGACCTTGAGGTTGGGCACTTGCGCCAGAACCGGCTTCATCACGCGCTCGATAAAGGCGGCCTCGCGGTCGAAAATATCGATTTCGGGGTCGGTTACTTCGCCGTGAACCAAGAACAAAATACCCTGTTTCGCCATTTCTTCCAACACGGGAATTAGCTTAAACAAGTCGGTCACGCCGGAATCGGAATTGGTGGTCGCGCCTGCTGGATAGAGTTTGAAAGCCACGATACCGGCAGCCTTGGCTTCACGCACGAGTTCGGGAGTAGCGTTGTCGGTCAAATAAAGCGTCATCAACGGCTGAAAGGCACTGCCTTCTGGCAGGGCGGCCATAATGCGCTCTTTGTATGCTTGGGCATCGGCAATGCTGACAACGGGCGGCTTCAGGTTGGGCATGATAACCGCGCGACCCATTTGTCGGGCGGTGTAGGGGGCAACGGCTTTGAGCGCGTCACCGTCGCGCAGGTGTAAGTGCATATCGTCGGGGCGGATGATGGTCAGGGTTTGCATAGCTTACTTTCGAGTGGTTTGGTTTGATAATGTTTCAGACGGCCTTTATTCGGCGGTAACGGTTTCTATCGATTTGATGTTTCAATCGTCAACCGGCCTAAGGCAAAACGGCGGCCTTATTGTCGTAAGAATGATGGGTCAAATAAAAAACAGCCTGTACCGGAAAATGCTCGGACGACGTTGTTTTGACGGTCAGCAAGGTTTCTTTCGGACTGCCGGACGCGCGCCATGCGTAGGAAATCTGACGCATAGGCAACGGGGCTTCCGCCAAATTATCGGCACGCAACTCAGCGTTCAAACCTTGCGGCGGATTTTCTGCCAAAGCTAAAAATTGTTTGAAAATCAGATGGTCGTCGGCTTTAGCCGTGCGCACGCTGCAACTGTCTTCAGTCAGGCTCAAATAATAATCTACGCCGTTTTCCGTTTTCTTCCAAATGCTTAATGCCTCCAAATCCATCATTCCGGCAGGCAAATCGGCAATATCTTTTTTCGACAATAAAACCAGTTTGTTGGCATTGGCAAACTCGCCGACAAGGGCGGCATCGCCGTCTGCGGCCACGCAGCTTTGGCGGAACAAGTCGGTTACATTTTGGGCATAATCGGCAGCGTTCTGCGGCGAAACGCCTTCCTTGCCGCATGCACTGAGGCAGACGGCCAATACGGCGGCAGACAACGCGACGGCTTTAGACATTTCAGACGGCCTTTATTTGTGCTTCAACACCAGCTTGAACACGCCGTCAGCCTCGCTCGATTCCAACAAGACATGTCCGGTCTGACGGCAAAACGCTTCAAAATCGCCGGGCGCGCCGCCATCAGTAGCCAATACGGTCAGCACTTCGCCCTCCTGCATTTGCGCCAAAGCTTTTTTGGCACGCAAAATCGGCAGAGGGCATTTCAAACCGATGACATCCAGAGTTTGTGTATTCATGATGAAAACTCGTCATATTAATCAGAATTAACGTCAATTATACCGCACTTACTTGCACCCCACCCTGCAAGCCCATAAAATAAAGCCGTTTTTCACTTTGGAGCTGTCTATGCGCCGTTTTGCCCTTCTCGCTCTCAGCCTTGCCGCGACTCAAGCATTTGCTTTGGGTTTCAGCCAAAAGGATACGCTGACCAACACGCGTTATCAGGAAAGCCCTGAAGAAGTTGCCGCACGCGAGTTTAAAGAACACAAAGCCGAGTTGCCGCCCCTGCCCGATACCCAATCGGGCGATTGGTTCGACCTCTATGTCAACGAAACCTACGGCAAGCAGCCCAAAATCCTGCTCAGCAGCCTACAAATCATGCCTGCGCCTGACAACAGCATCCGCTACGTCTTGAACGTGCGCTCCGACAAAGGCTACGACAACCTCTCCGTCGAAGGCCTCTATTGCGCCCGTACGTCCTTTACTTACAGCAACGACAAGCGTTCTTCTTACAAAGTATTTGCTTACGGCGACACAGTAAACCACCGCTGGATCGAGCCGCGTAAAGGCGATTGGAAGCTGATCGGCAATGCGTTCAGTCGCAACGACGCCCTGCACACCGCCCTGTATCAGGCATTCTGTATCGACGGCATGCCGACAACGGTCGAAGGCTTGGTACAACGTTTGAAAGAACGCGGCGGCCGTCACGGCACAACGCTGACCAACCACGATAAATAAACCGCTTTAATCAACAAAAAGGCCGTCTGAAATTTTTCAGACGGCCTTGTCTTTAGAGACAGCTTAGAATTTGTGATACAGGCCCACAGAAGCGGCTTTTTGTTCAACGCCGCCTTTGTTGGCCGCAGTCAGACGGGTTTTGTTGCCGACTTTCAGATACGCCAGTTGAGCATTGATGCCGGTGCGTTTGCTGAAGGTATATTGACCGCCGACAACGACTTGGTCAAATTTATCCACCAATTTTTCGCCGCTGTTCACGCCCTTGGCAGGCCAACCGTGCGCGTAAGTAATGCGTGGTGTAACATTGCCCAATTTGTAGCCGACAGTTACCGCTGCATCAACCACTTTTACGGCTTCCTCTTTACCTGAGTCGGCAGTGATGACACTACCCTTGTACTCATTAAAACCATCGGTGAAATAACCTAAATATTCGTTGCCTGTCTCATGGCCTTTGGCATAGTGTACGCCGCCGCCGACAAAGAGATTGTCTTTATCGTAATAAGTTTCGACTTTGGCGATTTGCGCCGCTTTGACTTTGCCTGATTTGTCGGTGTACGCGCCGTTGTAGTGGCCGTAAGCCGCATTGGCGGTAAAGCCGTTTTTAGAGAAGCTCACGCCGCCGGTGTATTGGTCTTTGGCCGGTTTGGTGTGCGTGTATTTATCTGAAGGATTGCGGTTGTCGCGCGGTGCGTAAGACACGTTGAATTTGAATCCGCCAAAATCCGGGCTGTCGTAGCGTACAGCGGCGTTACGGTTGCCGGTACGGGTAAAGATGCCCAAGCCTGCGGCATTGGTTTTATACATCCATGGATCGATGGTGTCCATTTCGTTCAGCATATTGCTGAGTTTACCGGCGCGAATCTTACCGAATTTACCTTGCAAACCGACGAAGGAATCACGAGTGGCAAAACCTTGAGAACCGCCGGTAATGGCCGTTTTTTGTTCAACTTGCCAGATAGCTTTCAAATCGCCACCCAAGTTTTCGCTGCCTTTGAAACCGATGCGGGAGGTATTGTCATTGATGCTGGTTGCGGTGGAGCTGGTTTCAGAACCTGCATCACCTTTGATTTTGACCTGACCGACGGTCACGCTGCTTTTGATTTGACCATACAGAATGACTTCTGCAGATGCAGCCAGCGGCAAACCGGCAATAACCAAAGCGATAATCGATTTTTTCATTATTCTCTCCAAAACAAAGTTAAAATCTCGTGAAAACACGTTTAGCAATATTAATGTTTTCCAACGCTACAAACAACTACTTTCATCTTGAGAAACACTTTTATTCATTAGAGTTTAGACTTTTTACAACATTTTTAAATAAAACAGGCCGTCTGAAAGAAATTTCAGACGGCCTCTCCCATTCAAAGTTACAACAAAGACAATCAACCCTCTTATTGTAATCATTTAATCAAAAATGATTGCTTGATAAATGTTTGCCATATATCAACCCAATATTCCCAAATTGCCACTATCATTAACTTACTTCTTATGAAGAAGTTTTTTTATATCAATAATTTATTTGGTATAAATTTTTCCTTTTACCTAATATAAATAAATAGGAGCCTTTATATTGAACAAACATCTCTTTTTATCTTTGCTAATGGCTGTCTCTACTGCAACGGTATCCGCCGAAACCCATCATGCACATTGGTCTTACACAGGTGAAAACGATGCTGCACACTGGGGCGATTTGAGTGAAGACTTTGCTGTCTGCAAAACAGGCAAACAGCAATCTCCAGTGGACTTCTCCACAACAAAAGCAGTAAAAGGCAAACAATTGGCATACCGTTACAACGTCGCCGACTACAAAGTAGAAAATAACGGCCACACCCTTCAAGCCACGCCGCAAGGCAAGGCCCAAACCATCGTGATTAACGGTAAAACCTATACCTTCAAACAATTCCACTTCCATACGCCGAGCGAACATACTTTCAAAGGCAAACATTTCCCGATGGAAGCGCATTTCGTCCATCAAGCCGAAGACGGTACTTTGGCGGTCATCGGATCTGTATTTAAACCGGGCAAAAACAACCCTGCCTTGTCCGCGCTTACTGCCAAAAAACTGAAAGCGGGCGAATCCGTAACGTTGAAAAACTTGAATATCCAAGCCCTGCTGCCTAAAGATAGCAAGTCATTCCAGCTGAAAGGCTCGCTGACAACACCGCCTTGCAGCGAAAACGTAACTTGGGTTGTCTTAAAAACTCCGGTTCAGGCAGATGCGGCGCAGTTTAAAGCCATGCGCGACATTATCGGCGGCGAAAACAACCGTCCCGTACAACCTTTGAACGACCGTGAAGTCAATGAAGACAAATAACTTCTAAGGCCGTCTGAAAACAAAAAAGCACCCAGAAACGGGTGCTTTTTCAATCACATCAATCAGGCTTTCTTATTACCCAAAGCGGCTTTTACAAATGCGCTGAACAAAGGATGGCCTTTGCGCGGATTGGAAGTAAATTCCGGATGGAACTGACACGCGAAGAACCAAGGATGATTTGGCAATTCGATGGTTTCAACCAAACGCTCGCGGCCTGCGGATACGCCGCCAATGACCAAACCGGCTTTTTCCAACTGAGGAACATAGTTGTTGTTGACTTCGTAGCGGTGGCGATGACGTTCGCGGATATGTTCGCTGCCGTAGATTTTTGCGGCAAGACTGCCCGGTTTGAGGTCAACTTCTTGCGCACCCAGACGCATGGTGCCGCCCAAATCGGCAGATTCGTCACGGGTTTCTACGCTGCCGTCGGCAGTTTGCCATTCGTCAATCAGGGCAACGACAGGCGCGGCGCATTTCAAGTCAAACTCGGTAGAATTCGCACCTTTCAAGCCTGCAACATCGCGGGCGTATTCGATCAGGGCGATTTGCATGCCCAAACAGATGCCCAAGTATGGTACGTTGTTTTCACGCGCATAGCGTACGGCGGCAATTTTGCCTTCTACACCGCGTGAACCGAAGCCGCCCGGCACCAAAATCGCGTCCATGTCTTTGAGCATGGAAACGTCGCCATTGCCCTTCTCGATGCTTTCACTGTCGACAAAGGTAATTTGTACATCGGTTTCAGTATGAATACCGGCGTGTTTCAGGGCTTCGATCAATGATTTGTAGGATTCGGTCAAATCAACGTATTTACCGACCATCGCAATTTTGACGGTGTGTTTCGGATTTTGAATCGCGTGAACGATTTTCTTCCATTCGGTCAAATCGGCTTGTTTGACATTCAGTTGGAGCTGCTCGGTAATGATGCTGTCGATGCCTTGGTTGTGCAGCATTTCAGGGCATTCGTAAATGCTGTCCACATCGTAGCTGCCCACGATGGCACGTTCTTCAACGTTACAGAACAATGCAATCTTACGGCGCTCGTCCGCAGGCATTTCTCTGTCCATACGGCAGATCAGGATGTCCGGTTGCAAACCAATGCTCAACATTTCTTTAACGGTATGCTGGGTCGGTTTGGTTTTGATTTCGCCGGCAGCGGCGATGTAAGGCACATAGCTCAGGTGGGCAAACAATGTATTGTTGCGGCCGAGCTGGCTGCGCATTTGACGGATGGCTTCCAAGAAAGGCAACGATTCGATATCGCCAACTGTACCGCCGATTTCGACAATCGCCACATCATAACCGGCCGCGCCTTCGTGGATGCGGCGTTTGATTTCATCGGTAATGTGCGGAATCACTTGTACGGTACCGCCCAAATAGTCGCCGCGACGCTCTTTGGCAATCACGTTTTCATAGACTTGGCCGGTACTGAAGCTGTTGCGGCGGGTCATGGTGGCGTTGATGAAACGCTCGTAGTGACCGAGGTCGAGGTCAGTTTCCGCACCGTCATCGGTTACGAATACTTCGCCGTGTTGAAAAGGGCTCATGGTACCCGGGTCAACATTGATATACGGGTCAAGCTTAAGCATGGTCACGTTCAAGCCACGCGACTCGAGAATAGTAGCAATAGAAGCGGCGGCGATACCTTTACCCAAAGAAGATACAACGCCGCCGGTTACGAAAATAAATTTAGTCATGATGTGATACCCATGTTGGAATGTGTGATTTTAACTTGAAGCAGCATATTCTGGCAAACGGCAAAAGCTTCAGGCCGTCTGAAAACAGCGTTTTCAGACGGCCTTATCATACTGATTCTATATATCAGCGCAGCTCGCGGCGCAGGATTTTGCCAACGTTGGATTTTGGCAACTCGTCGCGGAATTCGATGTCTTTCGGCACTTTATATGCCGTCAGTTCTTTGCGGCAGAAATCGATCAGTTCTTCCTTGGTCAAAGACGGGTCTTTACGTACGACGAAGACCTTAATCGCTTCACCGGTTTTCTCGCTTGCCACGCCGATACAGGCGACTTCCAAGACTTTGTCGTTGCTGGCCACCACTTCTTCGATTTCGTTCGGATATACATTGAAACCGGATACCACAATCAAATCTTTTTTGCGGTCCACCAGCTTCAGCCAGCCTTTTTCATCCATCACGGCAATGTCGCCGGTCTCCAAAAAGCCGCGTGCATCGATTGCTTTGGCGGTTTCTTCAGGACGATTCCAGTAGCCTTTCATCACTTGCGGACCGCGTACCCACAATTCGCCCGGCTGTCCGATAGGCACTTCTTTGCCGTCCGCATCGCGTAATTCGACTTCGGTCGAAGGAACCGGCAAACCGATACCGCCGCTGTAAGCCTCGATATTCAAAGGATTGCAACACACACCCGGGCTGGCTTCGGTCAAACCGTAAGCTTCCACAATCGGCGTACCGGTGATTTTTTTCCATTTTTCCGCAACGGCTTTTTGCGTTGCCATACCGCCGCCCAAAGTCAGCTTCAAACGGGAAAAATCGACTTCGGCGAAATCCGGACGGTTGACCATCGCATTAAACAAGGTATTCACACCGATGAACACGCTAATCGGCTCTTTTTTCAATTCGCCGATAAACCCCTTCATATCGCGAGGGTTGGTAATCAGGATGATTTTAGAACCGGTATTCGCAAAGATCATCAGGTTTACCGTCAAGGCAAAGATATGATAAAGCGGCAACGCGGCAATAACCGTTTCTTTGCCTTCGTGCAGGCTGTTTTTAATCCATTCTTTTGCCTGCAACATATTGGCGCAGATATTGCCATGACTGAGGACGGCACCTTTTGCCAAACCGGTCGTGCCGCCTGTATATTGCAGCAAGGCAGTATCGTCACGTGTCAACTCGACTGGTTTGAACGTATTTGCTGCACCTTGCTTCAAGGCCGTCTGAAAAGTGATGGTATTTGGAATGCGGTATTCCGGCACCATTTTTTTCACTTTGCGGATGACAAAGTTCAGCAACGCGCCCTTAATCATGCCGAACATCTCGCCGACCGACGCGACAATCACATGTTTGATTTGCGTACGCGGCAACACCAGCTCCAGCGTATTGGCAAAGTTCTCCAACACGACAATCGTGGTCGCACCGCTGTCTTTCAACTGATGCTCCAACTCGCGCGGCGTATAAAGCGGATTGGTATTCACTGCCACCAAACCTGCCTGCAAAATACCGAAAAGCGCAATCGGATATTGCAAAACGTTCGGCATCATAATTGCCACACGCTCACCGCGCGGTAGTTTCAATACGTTTTGCAGGTAAGACGCAAAATCGGTCGCCAACTTGCCCACTTCGGCATAAGTCAGTGTTTTGCCCATATTTTGAAAAGCAGGTTTATCTGCGAATTTCTCGACACTTTGACGGAATACATCGCTGATGGAGCTGTATTGAGAGATATCGATTTCAGGGTTTACGCCTTGTTCGTAGCTTTTGAGCCAGAGTTTTTCCATATTGATCAGTCTTTTATTTAGTCGTTTTTTGAAATCGAGGCCGTCTGAAAGGCTTTATTCAATCTGCCGCTTCGTTTTCAGACGGCCCTTTTATTAAGCTGTAATAATGACAGGCTTGTCGGTGGACATGATGATACCGCCGCCCAAGCACACATCGCCGTCATACAGTACCGCAGATTGGCCTGGGGTTACTGCCCACTGCGGCTCGTCAAAAACAAGCTCGATGGTTTCATCATCTAAATAACGCAACGTACAAGGCGCGTCGGCCATACGGTAGCGCGTTTTGCAGGTATAGCGGCCTTCTTTCGGGCGTTCTGGCAATGTGAAGCTCAAATCGTTCATAACCAGGCTTTGCGTATAAAGCAAAGGATGGTCATGGCCTTGGACGACAATCAGTTCGTTTTTGGTCAAATCCTTGGCCGCAACAAACCACGGCTCGCCTGCGCCGCCGATGCCCAAGCCTTTGCGTTGGCCCAGCGTGTAAAACATCAAGCCGACGTGTTCGCCGACTACTTTGCCTTCAGGGGTCACCATTTTGCCATTATTGGTCGGCAGGTATTTTTGCAAAAACTCGCGGAACGGGCGTTCGCCGATAAAGCAGATGCCGGTACTGTCTTTTTTGGTTGCAGTCGGTAATTTGAATTCTTCGGCAAGACGGCGGACTTCAGGCTTCTCCAACTCACCCAATGGGAAAATCGAGCGCTCGAGTTGGAAAGGCTTGAGACGATATAGGAAATAGCTTTGGTCTTTATTTTGATCCAAGCCTTTGAGCAGGTAATGCACGCCGTTTCGAACTTCTTTGCGGGCATAGTGTCCGGTGGCAATGGTATCGGCGCCCTGCTCTATGGCATAGTCCAAAAAGCATTTGAATTTAATTTCGGCATTGCACAAGATATCCGGGTTTGGCGTGCGGCCTGCGCTGTATTCTTTGAGAAAATAGGCAAATACGTTGTCTTTATATTGCGCGGCAAAATTGACGATGTCGATGTCGATGCCGATGATATCGGCAACGGCAATGGCATCAAAGGAATCTTGTTTGATGCTGCAATATTCGTCGTTGTCGTCATCTTCCCAGTTCTGCATGAACACGCCGCTGATTTGATGGCCTTGCTGTTTGAGCAGGGCCGCGGTAACGGATGAATCGACGCCGCCGGAGAGGCCGACGATGATGTTTGCTGGTGTGTTGTGAGTATTCATGAGCGGAATGTGGGTTTTAAATACATTTTTTAAAGCGTGATTTTAGCACATTTTGATTTGACGACAGAAAAGGCCGTCTGCAAGCCCAACGACTTTCAGACGGCCTTTATATGCAAATTCAAGCAATTAGTGCTGATGTGCGCCACCGTGTGCGCCGTGATCATGCTGCATTTCGGCTTTAGGTGCGGTTTTCACTTCCAGCTCGACAGTTTGAGGTTTCGCGTTTTTGAATTTCAGGGTTACAGGCACTTTTTCGCCTTCTTTCAATTGTTTTTTCAGACCCATGAACATAACGTGGTAGCTGCCCGGTTTCAGCTCGGTTACGCCTTTTGCAGCCAAAGGCACGCCGCCTTTAACTTCGCGCATACGCATAACACCATTGTCGTTAATATGGGTGTGTACTTCAACACGTTCGGCAACAGGGCTGCTGCCGCCTACCAAGAAGTCTTGTTTGGCTTCATCGTTTTGGATTTTCATGAATGCGCCACCCATTTTCATACCTTCGACAGTGGCACGTGCCCAACCGTCTTCAATATGGATACCGGCTGCAGATACGGAAGTTGCCAAGCCTGCCAGAATCAGGGTTGCCATTAATTTTTTCATGTTTTGCTCCTTGTGTTTGCCAAATGGCTGGGATATACAGCCTTCATCTTACAACCAAAGGCCGCCTGAAAACTTTGATATAGATTAATTAATACTATCTAATCCTAACGAATTACTATATTACCACATTTTTAAGCAGTTAATGCAATAATCCAAACAATAAATAACATGAACAAAGCCATCAATTGCGCGGCCGAGCCGGCATCTTTGGCACGCTTGGCCAGCTCGTGTTTTTCAGTAGAAGTATGGTCAACGGCTGCCTCGATGGCGGTATTAAACAATTCGGTAATCAGTGAAATAAACGATGCGACAACAAGCACCATTTTGGTGACCGATCCGAAATCAAGAAACAACGCTAAGAAAATTAAAATCAGGTTCAACCAAAAAACTTGGCGAAATGCGCTTTCATAACGATACGCGGCAGCCAGTCCGTCTTTGGAATAACCAAACGCATTGATAATGCGCTTAATGCCGTTTTTACCTTTTTTTTCAGATGCGTAGGAAGATGGTTCCATCATATTCTCAACATAAAAAGGCCGTCTGAAAAGAAACGGTCGGGTCAATTTTCAGACGGCCTTTGGGTTTATTGTTTTGCCCAAGATGCTACGGCATCTGCAAACATAGCGGCAACGTTGAAATCTTTTTGCTTCATGATTTCTTGGAAGCCGGTCGGGCTGGTTACATTGACTTCGGTCAGGTTGTTGCCGATGACATCCAAACCGGCAAGCAAAATACCGCGACGCTTCAATTCAGGCGCAAGGGTTTCTGCGATCTCACGGTCGCGCTCGCTCAATTCCTGTGCCACGCCGCGGCCGCCGGCAGCCAAGTTGCCGCGCGTTTCTCCGTTTTGCGGAATACGCGCCAAAGCATACGGAACAACCTCTCCACCAATAATCAGAATGCGCTTGTCGCCATGTACGATTTCAGGAATATAACGTTGCGCCATGATGGTACGTGAATCAAGCTGCATCAGGGTTTCCAAAATACTGCCGATATTGGGGTCGGATTCGGTTAGGCGGAAAATGCCCATACCGCCCATACCGTCCAAAGGTTTGATAATGATGTCGCCGTGTTCTTTCAAAAAGGCACGGACATCGGCGGAACGTGTGGTAACCAAAGTCGGCGCGGTAAACTGGCTGAAGTTCAAAATAGCCAATTTTTCATTGAAATCGCGCATTGCCTGCCCGCTGTTAAATACTTTTGTACCCTGCTGCTGTGCCAACGTCAAAAACTGGGTCGCGTACAGATATTGCATATCAAACGGCGGATCAGTGCGCATAATGACCGCATCGAAATCTTTCAAGGCCGTCTGAACTTTTGCCTCTGATTTAAACCATTCGTGATCGTCATCGTTTTTCGCGCCGACAAACTCAAATGCCGCCACCTGAGCCACTACCAAGCCTTCACGGACGGACAATTCTCCGCTCAAGGTATGAAAAAGCTGCCAACCGCGCTTTGCCATTTCACGCATCATGGCGTAAGTAGTGTCTTTATAGGTTTTAAAACTTGCCATCGGATCGGCGATAAACAGGACTTTCATCAAAATTTCCTTGTAAACAGACGATATAATCATACCTTGTATTCGGCCCGCCTGAAAGGGTGGCAAAATATAGAAAAGGCCGTCTGAATCCTATTTTCAGACGGCCTTGAGGCTTTTAGGCGGCTGCCAAATGCAAGAGTTCGGCAGCATGGCTGCGTGTGGTATCGGTAATGATTTCGCCACCCAGCATACGCGCGATTTCCTCAATGCGCTGATGATGGTTCAAAACACTGATTTCGCTGACGGTTTGCTCCCCTTCGCTATGCTTGCGGACCTGCCAATGGTTTTCACCGCAAGAGGCGACTTGAGGAAGATGGGTTACCGCTAAGACTTGATGTTTTTTACCTAAGGCACGCAAAGCTTTACCGACCATTTCAGCAACGCCGCCACCAATACCGGTATCCACTTCGTCAAAAATCAATGTCGGCACTTGCGTGTATTGGCTGGCAACCACTTGCAAAGCCAAGCTGATACGCGCCAATTCGCCACCGGAAGCGACTTTGTTCAAAGGACGGGACGGATTGCCTTTATTCGCCGCCACTTGGAATTGCACCTGCTCCAGACCATGCGCAGTCGGCGAAGACGGCAACAAGACGATGTCAAAACGTGCGCCCTTCATGGCCAAATGCTGCATATGCTCGGTGGTCTCTTCGCCCAAACGGCCGGCCGCCTGATGGCGCATGGCGGAGAGAACATGAGCGGCTTCGTGGTATTCGGCAAGATTGCGCGCAACCGTATTTTCCAAGGTTTCCAAATCAGCAGCCGCTTGCAGGTTTTGCAGGCGCTCGTCAATTTCTGCCAACTTTTGCGGCAGCTCTTCCGGCTCAATGCGGTATTTGCGCGCCATGCTCATCAATTCGCCCATACGGCTTTCTTGTGCGGCCAATTCATTCGGATCGATATCGCTGCGGCCGGCCACATCGCGCATATTGGCACTGATTTCCCCCAACTCGGCTTCAATACTTGCCAACATATTCAGGCTTTCGGCAAAGCGCGGTTCAATGTTTTGCAGATTGCCCAGCAATTTTTGGCATTGGTAGATTTGACGTTGGATGCCGTTGTCGCCGTCTATGCTTTCGCCCACCTGCTCGGAGGTTTGCAGCAACTCGGCCGAATGCGCCAGGCTGTCGTGGCTTTGGCTTAAGGTTTCCCATTCGTTGGGTTTGAGCTCCAATTGGTTTAATTCATTAAACTGCCATTCCAAACGCTCGCGCTCGATGGCCATGGTTTCTGCCTGCTCTTGTGCTTCTTGCAGAGCTTTTTTCGCATTGACCCAATTTTGATAAAGCTGCTTGACCGTTTCCGCCTGCTCTTTGCTGCCGGCAAATGCGTCCAACAACTCGCGTTGCGCAGATTCTTGATTCAACGAATGATGGGCATTTTGGCCGTGAATATCGATTAACTGCTCGCCGATGGCTTTAAGTTGCGCCAATGTTGCCGCTTGGTTATTGATATAACTGCGACTTTTGCCCTTGGCATCGATAATACGGCGGATGCTGAGCTCTTCGGCATCTTCTTCCAAAAGGCCTTGCTCCTGCAGCTGCGCTTTCAGTTCGGGCAAACCGCTGATGTCAAACAAAGCCGACAATTGCACCTCTTTGGCGCCGTTGCGCACTTGGCTGTAATCGGCTTTATCGCCCAACAACAGGCCAATCGCATCCAGAGTAATCGATTTGCCTGCGCCGGTTTCGCCCGTTAAAACGGTAAAGCCGTTTTGAAAATCAAGATTCAGGTTTTCGACAATGACAAAATCACGCAAAGAAAGTGCCAACAGCATTGCAGTATTCCTTAGTAAATCACCCGCGCTTATGCGGAATAGCTTTAGATATGCTGATTATAACTAAGATTTTTTGTAGTTTGAATCAGATTTTTCTTATGATTTATCTAAGATATTTATTTTAAACAAATTATTTTTTAAGCGGGCAATAAAAAGGCCGTCTGAATATTGCTACATGTTCAGACGGCCTAAATTTATTTTACTCTGCCAGTTCTACTTGTTCATGCCCCATCAATTCCTGCCCTACTCCTGCAAGCAGGTTCAGATAACGCTCATACTGCTTGAGCATATCGGCAATCAATTCTTTTTGCGTCATATATTGCACATCGTATCCATCGCGCCCATCCGAAAAATACGTCAACGGTATGAACGTTGCTGCATATTTGAAATGAGGCAGGCTGTCTTCACGAATCAACTGGTCGGTAATTTCCCGCTTTACGGATTTAATCCCATAGACAAAATCCCTTACCGTCCCTTTATGCACCACCAGCTCCACCGACGGCTCATCCTGTTGCAACAGGCAACGGATTTCTACGTCCATATTGTATTTTTCGGTCAATTCGTTTTTCAATTCCTGCATTGCCGGAAGCGCCGTATTTTTCATAAATTTGATGATATCGACTTCCTGCGTCTGATTCATCATTTGGCCAAGGCGTTCCCTCCAATGATCGCCCGACCAGAAAATACTGCTCGGATTGACGGCGGTTGCAAAATAGTTGGCATCGTTGTTCAGGGCTTTCCACAAAGAAACCATCATAAAAATCATCAACACCGCAAACGGCAGAGACGCAATCAGGGTCATGGTTTGCAAGATAGGCAAACCGCCGGCGCCCAGCAACACAATAGCCACAGCCGAAATCAACACGCCCCACATAACCGATTGCCACTTGGGCGAAGCCAGCCCTTTATCGCGCGAAGCAATATTGTTCAGCACATAAATGCCCGAGTCGGCAGAAGTGATAAAAAACAGCGAAATCACCAGCAATGCTACCAAGCTGCTGACAACCGGCCACGGCAAATAATTCAAAAAGGCAAACAACAATTTTTCAGGCTCGTTGGTCAAGGCAGACAAGGCGCCGTTTGCCACATGCGTGTCCAGCCACAAGGCTGAATTGCCAAATACGGTAAACCACAAAATACTCATCAGGCTAGGCACTGCCAATACACCAAAAATAAATTCGCGGATGGTTCTGCCTCGCGAAATTCGGGCAATGAACAAACCGACAAAAGGCGACCACGAACACCACCAAGCCCAATACAACACCGTCCAGCCGGTAAACCATTTTGTATGCTCAGGCTCGTAGGTATATGACTTAAAGCTGAACGAAACGAAGTTACTCAAATAAGTGCCCAAATTGTCGCTGAATGCGAAAATCAAATACGTCGTCGGCATACTCAACAAGACAAACAACAGCAATGACAGTGCCAATACCAAGTTGGTTTCACTCAAAATTTTGACGCCTTTGCCCACGCCCGAAGTTGCGGAAAATATGGCAATCGCCATCACAACAACGATAATGCCGACCTGCAAGACATAGCTGTTGTCCTGCACCCAGCCCATCTTCAGCAAACCGGAACCCATTTGTGCCGCGCCAAATCCCAAGGTTGTGATAATACCGAACAAAGTCGCAATCAAAGCCATCACATCGATGGCATCGCCCATTTTGCCGTTGATTTTGTCTTTTAAAATCGGATAAAAGCAGGAACGCAACGCCAGCGGCAATTTATAGCGGAAACCGAAATACGCCAAGGCAAGCGCAATGATTCCGTAGATTGCCCAGGCATGAATCCCCCAGTGGAATACCGTATGCAGAATCGCCTCTTGCGCATTGCCTTTGGCAATCGGGGAAGAAAAATGCGATAAAGGCTCGGCCACACCAAAAAACATCAAGCCCACGCCCATGCCGGCCGCAAACAGCATGGCCAACCATGATAAAAACGAAAACTCAGGTTCGTCCTCGTTTGTACCCAGCCTGATACTGCCGAAGCTGCTGATGGGAAGCGCCAATAAGAAAATAAGGAATACAGAGAAAGTCAGAATGTAAAACCAACTGACATTTTGAAAGATAAACTGCTTCATTGCATTTAACAAAGCCTCAGTATTTTGAGGCCAAACCAAAGCAGCTGACAAAAGCAAAAGGACGAAGAAAAGCGTAATACCGACCACGCTTGGATTGAAAGAAGATTTGTTTTGAATAAATTGTTTGAATTTCATATCGGTTCCGTAGTTGATACAGCGCATATTTGAAGAACAAACGGGCTGCCGATTGATAAAGAAAGAAACGTTTCCGTATGCCTTCTCAAACTATTACAGAATGAGAGATATTTATTCTAATAATTCTTAAATTATATCACAAAATCAATAAGTTATTAAAATAGATGAAAATTATATTTAAAATCATGATGTTATACAATAATAAAGGCCGTCTGAAACACGATTGTTTCAGACGGCCTTTACATTCAAATCAGTTAATCAGTCTGCTTCCTGATTCAACTGCTTCTTCAGCCTCCTCATCGCCTGTCGGCGGCGTTTCCATCAAATCAGGCAACACCAGCTCACCCAATTCAGTCAGCGGCGGCAATTCTTCCAAACTTTCCAAACGCAAATCGCTTAAAAAAGTTGCCGTTGTCGCCCACAAAGCCGGACGGCCGACAGAATCACGGTGGCCGATGACTTCAATCCAGCCCCTATCCTGCAAGGTTTGCATGACATTTTGCGACACTGCCACGCCGCGTATGCCTTCAATATCGCCACGCGTTACCGGTTGCTGATAGGCAATAATCGCCAGCGTCTCCATCACGGCGCGGGAATAACGCGGCGCGCGCTGCTCTTGCAGGCTGCCCAGTCGCTCAAATGCGGCTTGGGCAATTTGGAAGCGCCAGCCCTCATGGGTATGCACCAGTTGCAAAGCCCTGCCCTGCCAACGGGCCTTCAGTTGCGCCAACACGTCAATCAGCTTGTCTTGCGACAATGGCGGCACGCACAATTCGCGCATGGCTTTTTCGTTTAAGGGTTCGACTTGCGTCAACAGCGCCGCTTCAATCAGCGCATCGGGAGAAAGTTTTTCAGTCATAATAAAATCAATGTTCAGACGGCATGAACAGCAAAAGGCCGTCTGAAAGACAATATGGTCAACGGTTTGTTATGCGCTCAAATGCGCTTTCAGTTTTTCTTCGTCCAAAAACCAATGGCAGATTTCGGTATCGCCATCCAGCAAAACAGGCACCAGCTCATTGTACTTTTCTTCTAAAACCGGATCTTCATCAACATCGACAATATCCAGCTCAAATCCAAACTGCTCCTGATAAGGCTTTAATTGTTCGCGCATTTTGTGGCACAGGCTGCAATACTCCCGAAACATCAAGGTCAGTTTCATGGCGGTTACTCTCGGAGGGACAAAAGCGGCCATTGTATAGCAAAATGCCTCCAAACCATACAGGCATGACAAAGGCCGTCTGAACAGGCGCGAAACGAAATCAAGGATTTCTGTCACGCCTTCAGACGGCCTTTGTGTATATTCTAAAATTAAGACTGAACGTTGATACCGGCAGTCACAGTATTTTGGGCACTGCTTGCAGTCAAAAATGACGCTGCCAATTCGCCGCAACAACCGCAACAAGTCGCCACACCTAATTGAGCCTGCAAATCGCTCATGGTGGTTGCACCGGCGGCGATAGTCTCTTTGATGTCGTGGTCAGTAATGGCGTTGCAGATGCAGACAAACATGATGTGCTCCAATAATTTTGTTACCCTCTGTAATTGAGAGTAGGATTTATTCTTGAACGTAAATATAAATAAAAACGGTTTGCATTGCAATATTGGCACTGTCCTTTTGTTTTGAAATTTTTCTATGTAAATTTGTATTTTGATTGTTATTTTATAAATAATAAACTTTATAACTGTTCAGACGGCCTCAATAACAAAAAGCGGCATCTTCGAGATGCCGCCTTTATTTATGAACGGGAATGGTGTTCATCGACCATGTTTTTCAAACGAATATTGGCAACATGGGTATAAATCTGCGTGGTGTTGATATCGGAATGTCCCAACATCATCTGGACCGAACGCAAATCGACGCCGTGATTGACCAAATGCGTGGCAAAAGCATGGCGCAAACCGTGCGGACTGAGCGAAGCAATACCGGCCGCTTCGGCATATTCTTTGACTATCATCCATGCAAGTTGACGGCTGATGCCGCTGCGTTTCTGGCTGACAAACACTTCGTCGCAGATTTTGTTTTTCAGCAACAACGGGCGCGATTCGTTGCAATAGCGTTCCACCCAATACGCCGCTTCCTGCCCCAGCGGAACCAGACGCAATTTGTCGCCCTTGCCTATGGTACGGATACTGCCGCGATGTAAATCGATATCGCTGAGCGTCAATTTGACGGCTTCGGTCACGCGCAAACCTGTTGCATACATGACTTCAAGCAAGGCTTTGTCGCGCAGCCCGTGCAGCGTTTCCACATCCGGCTCAGCCAGCAGCGCATCGATTTGGGCTTCGGTAATCAGCGTGGGCAGTTTGCGTTCCGATTTCGGCGCCTTGAGAAAACGGGTGGGATTGTCTGCTCTTTGGCCTGTCTCTTCCAACCAGCCGTACATACGCTTGCAAGCCGACAATGCCCGTGCTTGGGACGTGTTTTTTTCTCCCTCCGCATACACAGCATCAGACAGGGCAAATTCATCGGCACTCAACCAATCCTGCCCGCCCTCGGTCAAACGCGCGGCGACTTTGACCAAATCACGGCGGTAACTTTGCAGCGTATTGTAGCTGAGCCGGTCTTGCAGCCAAAGGGATTCAAGCAGCTTGTCTATTAAATCGTCCATACTCATCAAACTGTATTGAAAGGCCGTCTGAACGGCATGACTTTACATCCGTTCAGACGGCCTTAGGTTTTCAAAGCCCTATTAAGAGGCTTGAGAGATTGTATCCAAAACTTCCTGCGCGTGTCCGGCCACTTTGACTTTGCGCCACTCATGGGCGATTTCGCCGTTTTCGTCCAGCACAAACGTGCTGCGCTCGATGCCGAGGGATTCTTTGCCGTAAAGCTTTTTCAGCTTGATCACGTCAAACAGTTTGCAGACGGTTTCTTCTTTGTCGCTCAACAATTCAAACTGGAAGCCTTGTTTGGTGCAGAAATTCTGAT
Source organism: Neisseria sp. P0008.S002 (assembly GCF_051962805.1). Taxonomy (NCBI): domain Bacteria; kingdom Pseudomonadati; phylum Pseudomonadota; class Betaproteobacteria; order Neisseriales; family Neisseriaceae; genus Neisseria; species Neisseria sp. P0008.S002. The sequence goes on from NZ_JBQCUY010000001.1 coordinate 176,711, forward strand.
GCGATTTGACACCGTCGCGCGAAATGCCGACAACGGTATAGCCCAATGCTTTGAATTGTTCCAATCGGGCATTGAAATCCAAGCCTTCGGTGGTACAGCCGGGCGTGCTGTCTTTAGGATAAAAATAGACAACCAACGGCAAATGTTCGGCGGAGTTAAAATCGCTACCGGAAGAAGATGGGAGTGTGAATTGATATTTTGACATATTATTCCTTTCAGACGGCCTAAACCTAGCCTACGTTTATTTTTCGCTTAAATTCAAATAACTGCGCGTACCTTGAAAATCTTCCAATGTACGCAACAAAAGCTGGAAGTAGTCGTCATTGCCGGCTAAATCCAACTCATCGGCATTGACAGTCAGCAAAGGCGCGCTTTGATACAAATGGAAGAAATGACTGTATTCGTCATGCACCCGTCCCAAATAGCCTTCGGGAAACAAGCTGATAATGCCTTCGTGACGTTTTTGCAGACGTTTGCGGTTGTTTTCGACAGCGGTTTGCAGATAAATCACCACATCGGGCTCCGCGTATTGCGGCAGAATGCGTTGCTTCATATCGGCAAAAAGCTGCTGCTCGTCATCATTCAAAACGATGGGCGTAAAAATACGGTCTTTTTCCGGCAAAAAATCAGCCACAACCATTCCGCCTTGCGCGCATTGGTCTTCAATAATATTCACGCTTTCAGCGCGGCGCATCAGGAAGAAAAGTTCGGCAGCCAAGCCATTATTGGAAACATTGCTGTAAAACTTCATGAGAAACGGATTGTGATCTGGATTCTCCGACAACAGCAACGCGCTGAAATGCTCTGCCAAGCGGCGGCTCAAAGCGGTCTTGCCGCTACCGATGGCGCCTTCGACAACAATATAACGAGGATTCATAGTAACTCTTTTTAATGTGTCTCCCAACAATATTTTATAGCAAAAAAGGCGTGTCCAACACGCCCTTTCTTGTTTTCGTCCGTTTTTTCAGACGGCCTTTATTCTTTCAACAGGTGAATACCCTGCTCACCCAAAGCCTGAGCCAAATCAGCCGCACGTCCATGCTCGCCCAACTCGAAATCCGGAAGGATTTCGGCCAACGGCAACATAACGAAACTGCGCCCATGCGCGCGCGGATGCGGCAAGGTCAGATGCGGGTCATCGCTGCGGATACCGTCAAAATCGATAATGTCCAAATCCAAGGTGCGCGGCGCATTGCGGAAGGTACGTTCGCGCCCAAATTCGGCCTCGATGCGGTTTAACTCTGCCAACAGCGCTACGCCATCCAATGATGTTTTCACGGTACAAACGGCGTTCACAAAATCGGGCTGATCGTCATAGCCGACCGGCGCAGTCAAATACAGGGAAGATGTTTTTTCGAGCCGAACATGAGGATGCGCGGCCAATTCGGCCAAAGCGGCGCGAATCTGTTCGGCAGGATTGGCGAGATTGCTGCCCAAAGCGACAACGGCAAAATGCGGATACATTTCAGACGGCCTCTTTTAAAACGGCAGCGTTTTGGTTTTGGCAAGGAAAACAATCGTGGCAACACACGACATGGCCAAAACGTAGACGATATAGAATTTCGGCGAACGCGGACGCGAACGCATCATAATCATGCCCAACACAATATAAACCAGCAACAGCAGGATTTTCATACCGAGCCACGGCGCATTGAACGGCGAAAAATGAGTAATCTTCATCAGCCACAAGCCGGTAAACAGCAACATGGTGTCGTTCAAATGCGGCATGGCTTTCCAAATGCCTGCCAACGGTTTCTCAGGATGACGCCAGAGCAGGAAAAAACGGATGTTGAACAACAGGATGGTAATGGCAACGAAAATCTGATGGCTGTATTTTACAAACAGATATTGCATAGCAGTTTCTTATGTTGAGGGTTGAAAAACAAAGCAGCTATTTTACCGCAAACATCTATTTCTGACGCAACTTTTCAATCGCCAGCAGATAGGGAGGCGCATTGCGGCGGTTGACAAAGCCATAGCGTAACACGGCAAAGGCTTCCTGCGGCAAAGTTTCCGTCCATTGCACAATCGCTTCAGCCTCTATTCGGCCGGCTTCATGTCCAGGATACAATACCGCCACGGCAAGCCCGCCCTCTTTCAGCAAACCCAAAGTATCCGTCAGCGCACGGATACTGCTTGCTGCTTCAGTTGTACAGCTTTTATCGCCTCCCGGCAGCCAACCGAAATTAAATACTGCGGCATCTAAAGGCTCGTCGATATAAGACAAAAGGTTTTCATGGCCGTCATGTATCAGGGCTACCCGACCATCTACGCCGTTTTCTTTCAGACGGCCTTGAGTCTGCGCCAGTGCCTTGAGTTGCACATCAAATGCCCACACCCTACCCGTCTCGCCAACCGACTGCGCCAACAGCAAAGTATCATGCCCGTTTCCGGCCGTCGCATCCAAAGCGCGGCCGCCTGCTTTTAAGGCTTGCTGTAACAGGGAGTGGGCAAAGGGAAGAATGTTCTCAAGCAGCATGATAAAGGTCGTCTGAAAATAAAAATACCCTACCGCAAAAGCGGTAAGGTATTGAAAAACAGGAATGCGTTACATCATTTATTCGGCAGGTTGTTGCACAGTCTCAACTTGAACCGGAGCAGCTGCGGCAGCGGCTTGAGGTTGTTTGTTTTCGTGTTGCAGGCTGACTGCGCGTGCAGGAACGATTGTTGAGATAGCGTGTTTGTAAACCATTTGAGTGACGGAAGTATTACGCAGCAGAACAACGTACTGGTCGAATGATTCCACTTGGCCTTGCAGCTTGATGCCGTTTACCAAGTAGATCGAAACCGGAACGTGCTCTTTACGCAACGCATTCAAAAAAGGATCTTGTAACATTTGTCCTTTAGCTGTCATATTCTTGAGCTCCATTATTATGATTGTAAAGACGCCAAAATCGGCGTTTGATGGGATTGTAGCCCCGAATAGGATAAATTACCAACTATTTTTTTCTATCACACCATTTAGGAATCCAGCAATAAGGGAACTTCACGTCAAACCGACTGTTTCATTTCCATATTCACAACAATCCCAAATCCAAATTGGATGTTTTTTAAAATTCGGCAAATCCTATCGAAAATATGCCATGAAGCTCTAACGAGCTGTTTTTCATTAAAAAAAGGCCGTCTGAAATTGTTCAGACGGCCTTTATGCTTATTTGCTGAATTGTTTTTTCACGCTGACTTTGGTTTTCTTCTTGAAGCGGTTTTTCTCTTCCTTGCGGCCTTCGCGTTTCTCAATACGGTTGCTCAAGCTGACACGGCGCAGCGGTTTTTTCTTCGGTTTGTCTTCCGCATTTTCATACGGGTTTTCCGAAACATTGTATTGAATTCTGAGCGGCGTACCTTGCAGATTGAAGGCTTTGCGGAACGTTTGGGTCAAATAGCGCGTATAGCTGTCAGAAATGGCGTGTAGCGAATTACCGTGTACCACAATCACCGGCGGATTCATGCCGCCTTGGTGGGCATAACGCATTTTCGGACGCACCAAGCCAGCACGCGGCGGCTGTTGACGCTCGATCGCGCTTTGCAATACGCGCGTGATTTTCGGCGTCGGCATCTTAATCATTGCCGCGTTGTAGGCAGCCTGAATGCTTTCAAACAAACCGTCTATACCGCGCTCTTTCAATGCAGAAATAAAGTGGAACTTAGCAAAATCAAGGAAATACAGTTTGCGGTTGATATCGCGTTTCACTTGCTCACGGCGCTCTTCGCTGATGCCGTCCCATTTATTGACCGCTACGACCAAGGCACGGCCTGCTTCCAAAGCAAAACCTGCAATCGTCGCATCTTGGTCGGCGATATCTTGTTGCGCATCCAATACCAAAACTGCAACGTTTGCCGCTTCAACCGCCTGCATGGCTTTGATAACGGAGAACTTTTCCACCGCTTCATCCACTTTGCCACGACGGCGCACACCTGCAGTATCGATGATGGTAAACGGTTTGCCTTCACGTTCAAAATCAATATGGATACTGTCGCGCGTCGTGCCTGCCATATCGAAGGCAATCACGCGCTCTTCGCCGAGAATGGCGTTTACCAAGGTCGATTTACCGACATTTGGACGGCCGATTACAGCAAAAACAGGATGTTTCGCTTCTTCCTCTTCCTTTTCAGGCTCAGGGAAGGTTTCCAAAATATCTTCAATCAAATAATACACGCCATCGCCGTGCGCACCTGAGATAACATAAGGGTCGCCCAAGGCAAGTTCGTAGAACTCGGCTGCAAGTACAGCCCTATTGCCACCCTCGCCTTTATTCACGGCCAAATAAACGGGGCGTGGGCTTTGGCGCAAACGGTCGGCAATGATTTTGTCTTGCGGCGTCAAACCGGTGCGGCCGTCCACCAAAAACACAACCGCATCGGCTTCATCGACAGCCTGCAAGGTTTGTTTTGCCATTTCGTGCAAAATGCCGCTATCGACAACCGGCTCAAAACCGCCGGTATCGATGACCAAATAAGGTTTGCTGCCGACTTTGCCATGACCGTAATGGCGGTCACGCGTCAGGCCGGGCAAGTCATGCACGAGCGCGTCTTTGGTGAGCGTCAAACGGTTGAATAAAGTAGATTTGCCGACATTGGGGCGGCCGACAAGCGCGATGGTTGGTTTCATAATTGAGTCTTTCTGTGTCAAGTGCCGCCTAAAAACGGGAGCGGAACACAAGCAGGTGTTTTAAAAACACGGTTGATAAGGATAAGTGTAGGCCGTCTGAAAAGTCATTGCAACTTCAGACGGCCTTGATTTCAAACAAACTTATTTCAAGCTGTCGATTTTCATTTGCAGCAATTCGCGGCCTACTGCGGTTTGCGGCATTTTGCTCAAAGCAGCTTCGTAACTTTGTACGGCTTCTTTGGTTTTATTTTGGGCAACGTAAACATCGCCTTTGGTTTCCAGCATCAAAGGCTCGAAATCAGCCTCAACCTGAGTATTCAGGACATTGATGGCGGCATCGTATTTTTTCTGCTGCAACAGGACAACGCCCAAACGTTGCGCTGCCAAAGCTTGAACCAGCGGTGCATTTTGGTTTTTCAACACCCAATTCAAATGACCTTCCGCCACATCATAACGGCCGGCATCAAACTCGGTCGCCGCTACCATCAAAGTGGCTTGGGCTGTCGAAATGGAATCAGGATAGTTTTTTTGCAATTCGGCCAAATCGGCGTTGATGGCTTTTTGGTCGGTTTTTTGCTGCGCCTTTTCCACCATTTGCGCCAATACGGCGGCGGCTTCCTGATCTTTTGAAGCTTTTTGGCCTTGGTAAATGGTGTAACCCAAATACCCCAAAGCCGCCACAATCAGCAAGGCAAAGATCCAACGGCCGGTTTTTTTCCAAAAATATTTAAAGTTGTCTAACTCTTGTTGTTCTTCCAAATGGGCTGCCATTTATGCGTTCTTCCATTGTTGTAAAGTGTCTGTCAAATCAGCGGCGGCAACGGTTTTCTGTTCGTGTTTGCCCTGCATATCTTTCAGGGTAACCGTACCGTTTGCCAGCTCATCCTGAGCCACAATCAGGGCAAAGCTTGCGCCACTGTTGTCTGCTTTTTTCATTTGCGCTTTCAGGCTCTGATAGCCGGAATGCTGCATCACATTGAAGCCTTGTGCGCGTAAGGCTTGCGCGTATTTCATCACCTGCAAGTCCGCACCTTCGCCTTGGTGCATTGCATAGACATCAGGCGCAGCGTTCACTTCCAGAGAGCCGTATTCGCTCACCAAAAGCAGCAGGCGCTCAATACCCATTGCAAAGCCGATAGACGGCGCAGGTTTGCCGCCAAGCTCTTCAATCAAACCATCGTAACGGCCGCCACCGCACACAGTCGCTTGCGCGCCGAGTTTGTCGGTCGTCCACTCAAAAACCGTCTGATTGTAGTAATCCAAACCGCGTACCAAGCGCGGATTTTCAATATATTGAATACCCAAACCGTCCAACATCGCCTTGAAGCGTGCATAGTGGTTTTGCGAAGCCTCGCCCAAATAATCCACCAAACGTGGCGCCGCATTGCAGATTTCCTGCAAATCAGGGTTTTTCGTATCCAAAACGCGCAAAGGATTGGTTTTCAGACGGCGTTTGCTGTCTTCGTCCAATTTATCTTCATAACGGGTCAGATATTCAACCAATGCCGCACGGTGTGCCGCGCGTTCCTCACGGTTGCCCAAACTGTTGATTTCCAAAGTCAGGTATTCGCGAATACCCAATTTTTCCCACAAGTCGGCAGACATCGCGATAATTTCCGCATCAATATCCGGCCCTTCAAAACCCAAAGCCTCGATACCAACCTGATGGAACTGACGATAACGGCCTTTTTGCGGACGCTCGCGGCGGAACATCGGCCCCATATACCACAGCTTTTGCGGGCTGTTGTAGAGAAGATTGTGTTCAACCACAGCACGCAGACAAGAAGCCGTACCTTCAGGACGCAAGCTCAAACTCAAAGAATCGTTTGAATCGGAGAAGGTGTACATTTCCTTGCCGACCACATCGGTTTCCTCGCCGATGGAGCGGACAAACAAACCGGTTTGCTCGACAATCGGCGTACGGATTTGCTGATAGCCGTAAGCGCGTGTCCAACGGCCGACCGTATCTTCAAACGCCTGCCAAAACGCAGCCGTCAGTTTGAAATCTTTTTGTTCGACAGGTAAAAGGTCGTTCATACCTTTTACAGATTGAATTTTTTGTGCCATTTCAATATGGGATAAGCGAAAATCAAATAGTTGGGCATTATAGCTGATTTTTAAGGGTTTGTGAGGTTGGAAACAAATCAAAAGGCCGTCTGAAAATTGGTTTTCGCATTCAGACGGCCTGTAAAGCAGATTACAGAATCATATTCAATGATTCCAACACTTCCCCTGCTTTTCAACTTAAATTTCTTAGAGACATATTCAATATAGATTCAATGCCGTTATACTTGGATTCTTTTCATCCCGTCCATATGCACATCATAAAAACACTGCACTCTCTTTTTGTTATCGGCTTGTTAACTACTATCTTCCCCTCACAAGCGACGGCTGCAAATAACGCCACAAACAATCAAACGAAAATAGATTTAGTCAAAAAGGTTTATCTGTCTAAAGTGGATTTAGGCTCTGAACATAATCGTGTTACTACGCCTGAACTACAAAAAATCATCCGACAATTCAATAAATTCGACACAAATATCCGTAAGCAACCCGATATGGAGATGGGATGTGACATGCCGATACATTACTACTTAGGCTTTGGTCAAGATCATCCTGATAACTTCCATAAAACCTTGCAAGTCAAAGTCACTTCTCCCCATACCGTCCGGGCAACATTTAAACAATTTGACGGCCATAGGGTCGGTGCAGATTTCATGTTGAAATGTACAGAAAACCGTTGTTTGATAGATGATTTTAAGATGATTGGCGATCAAACCAGTATCAAAACCGATTACAAACTTGTTTTGCGCAAACAAAAATGTGAGTGAGCCAACAAAACAAAAGGGCTGCCCAAAAAAATGAAACCGCCCTTTGATTTTGAAATCAAGGTCGTGAAGGATGCGGATTTAAGCGGACAGGCGGCAAATTAGGTTTTCCGTATTGGGAAACAGCTTGTTTGCCTGAAGCCACTTTTCCTGACTGCATGACACCGCTATCGTTGCGTATTGGATGTGCGGCATACTCGTCTTGATTTAATTGTGAACCTTCTTCATTGACTTCATGCTCTACCACAAGTTCATACTCATTATCGTATGCCTTACTCTTGCCAAGCCGAACTTCCCCTCCCTCCATAGCGGATACGGAAAACGCGGATAACATGATGATTATGCCGATTTTTCTCTGCATAATATTCTCCTTTTCTCAAATATTGCTTCTTTATCATTTCTTTAATTTATGCCACAAAAGCAAGTTCAAACAAAACCAGTTTCTTTGGTCGGTTGAAGAATCTATTTAAGCACAAAACCGGCATCACTACATATCCGTTATTAGAAGTTTATTTTCCATATAAACAAGGCCGTCTGAAAAAATCCTAAAAAACGAGTACAATCCGCCGCATGAAAAAACGTACTAGTCCCCTACCACTTTTAGACGGTGTCAAACCCAGCTACTTAGTTTTGCCACATAAAAAGCAATTTTACGGCTTGCCTCTGCTGCATTTTTTATGCGCTCATTTTCCCTTTGTCGGCGAAGAAAACTGGCGACGGCGGCTGAACAGCGGTTTTGTGGTGGGTGCGGATGGCGTACCGTTTGATGAAAATACTTTGTTTGAGCCCGGCAAGACGATGTTTTATTACCGTGAAACCAGCCGTGAGAGCGAGCCGCGTATTCCGTTTGAAGAAAAGATTTTGCATATTGACGAGCATTTGATTGTGGTGGACAAACCGCATTTTCTGCCCGTCATCCCCAGCGGCAGGTTTTTGCGAGAAACCTTGCTCACGCGCCTACGTCTGCGGCCTGAATTGCAGTATTTGAATGTTGAAGACATTACGCCGATTCATCGCTTGGATAAAGATACGGCTGGCGTTATGCTGCTTTCGCTCAACCCTGCCACGCGTCGCGACTATCAGACCATGTTCCAAGAAAAAAACGTCCGAAAAACCTATGAAGCGGTGGCGCCGACGAGGACGGATTTGGACTATCCGCTGGATATTTCGTCCCGAATGGAACGCGGCGAAAAATTCTTTCTCACGCGGGAAACGGAAGGCGAACCCAACGCCCACACAACCATCGAGCTTATCGAAAACCGCGGCGCATTCAGCCTCTACCGCCTCACGCCGCACACCGGAAAGAAACACCAGCTGCGCGTGCATATGATGAGTTTGAACATGCCGCTGATGAACGATGCGCTTTACCCTACCCCATTGGCGGCCGGTGATGAAGACTACGACAAACCTTTAAAACTTTTGGCCAAAAGAATAGAGTTCACCGATCCTGTCAGCGGAGAAATCCGCGTATTTGAAAGCGATTTTGCGCTGTAGTTATCCAGCCTAATAAAAAAGGCCGTCTGAAAAGTTTCAGACGGCCTTTTTGTCACAAAATCATTTGATTAGTGATGAATGCAGCTGCACTCTTTATTCATATCAATCACCATACGGCCGGTAATTTTACCTTCGCGCATTTCTTGGAAGATGGCAGGTGCTTCATCCAAAGCACGCAATTCGACTTTAGGCACAACCAAACCTTCTGCGCCGAATTGGAATGCTTCTTCCAAATCTTTACGGGTACCGACCAGAGAGCCGACCACTTCGATGCCGTCCAATACCAAACGTGGGATAGACAAGTCCATAGACTCAGGTGGCAAGCCAACTGCAACGACACGGCCGCCGGCGCGGACGCAGTTAACGCCTGAATTAAAGGCAGCAGCGGATACGGCTGTTACCACGGCTGCGTGTGCACCGCCGGTTTTCTCTTGGATGACTTGAGCCGCATCTTCTTTGGCGGCATTGATCACCAAATCAGCGCCGGTTTCTTTGGCAAAAGCCAGTTTTTCATCGTTGACGTCAACGGCAACAACGTGCGCGCCAAACACTTTTTTCGCGTATTGAACCGCCAAGTTGCCCAAACCGCCTGCGCCGTAAATCGCAATCCATTGACCCGGACGAACGCCGGAAACTTTAATCGCTTTATAAGTGGTCACACCGGCACAAGTAATGCTCGAAGCTTGCGCAGGATCCAAGCCTTCAGGAACTTTGACCGCATAATCGGCACTCACGATACAGTGGGTCGCCATACCGCCGTCGGCAGTATAACCTGCGTTCAATACGGAGCGGCACAAGGTTTCGCGGCCGGTATTACAGTATTCGCAAGAACCGCAGCTTTGGAACAGCCATGCGATGCTGACACGATCGCCGACTTTCAGATTTTTCACACCGTCAGCAACTTCTTTAACCAAACCGATGCCTTCGTGTCCCAACACGCGACCCGGTTTGTCGCCGTAATCGCCTGCTGCAACGTGCAAGTCGGTGTGGCACACGCCGCAATACTCGACTTCTACCAACGCCTCGCCGTATTCCAGCGGACGCAGTTCGCGTTCAACAACTTCTACATCACCTGCTACATCTTTATTTACTACCACAGCATGCATTTTCATGAGAGAGTCTCCTAGGGTGTTGAAAAACTGTTTAGCTATAAATGAGAATACTCCCCATGTTCGAAACCGTCAACCCATAATCTTTTTCAAAACAACGAGTTATGATGTTATACCATAACAAATCCTATTCAAACCATCTGAATCTTTAAATATATTAACAAATGCACTTTCATTTCAATCAAATCCTTTATTTTTCAGACGGCCTGCTACATGAAATAACATTACAAATGTAAATTTTGAGAACATTATCATTTTTAGTACTTGAACTTAAAAAGAAAAAAGCATAAGCTGTTTTTATGGCGCAGAAATACGCCTTCCCATTCATTAAGGAGACAGTATTATGGCAAAAGATTTAAATGTGTTTGATAAAGAATATGGTCTTTTAATCAACGGCGAATGGACGAAAGGTAGCGAAGGCAAACTTTTATCCTCTTACAACCCTGCCAATGGCGATGAATTGGCCAAGTTCACAGACGCAACCGACGCCGATGTCGATGCTGCCGTGGCCGCTGCCCAAGAAGCGTTCAAAACATGGCGCAAAACCACGACTGCCGAACGCGCGGCCATTTTGAACAAAATCGCCGACGTGATTGACGAAAACGCAGAATTGTTCGCCCTGCAAGAAACCTTGGACAACGGCAAACCGATCCGCGAAACCCGCGCCGCCGACGTACCATTGGCTTCCGACCATTTCCGCTATTTCGCCAGCGTGATCCGCGGCGAAGAAGGCACTGCGACCCAACTTGACGCCGAAGACTTATCCATCGTTCTGCGCGAACCGATCGGCGTTGTCGGCCAAATCATTCCTTGGAACTTCCCATTCTTGATGGCCGCATGGAAAATCGCTCCGGCATTGGCCGCAGGTTGTACCATCGTCATCCACCCTTCTTCCAGCACTTCATTGAGCCTATTGTCCCTCGCTCAAAAAATCAACCACTTGCTGCCTAAAGGCGTGTTGAACGTGATTACCGGCCGCGGTTCCAAATCCGGCGAATACATGCTGCACCACAAAGGCTTCAACAAACTGGCCTTTACCGGTTCAACCGAAGTCGGCCGCCGCGTCGGCATCGCCGCTGCCGAATTGCTGATTCCGTCCACTTTGGAATTGGGCGGCAAATCTGCCAACATCTTCTTCGACGATATGCCTTTCGACAAAGCCCTCGAAGGCGCGCAAAAAGGTATTTTGTTCAACCAAGGCCAAGTCTGCTGCGCCGGTTCGCGCATTTTTGTACAAGAAGGCATTTACGACAAATTCGTCAATGCTTTGGCTGAAGAATTCAAAAAAATCAAAGTCGGCCTGCCTTGGGAAGACGACACCCAAATGGGTTCGCAAGTCAACGCCGGTCAACTCGAGACCATTTTGAAATACGTCAAAATCGGCGAACAGGAAGGCTGCCGCATCATTACCGGCGGTAAAAAAATCGAAGGCGCATTGGGCAAAGGCGAATTTGTCGAGCCTACTTTGATTGAAGCCAGCAGCAACGAAGCCCGTGTTGCCCAAGAAGAAATCTTCGGCCCGGTTGCCACCGTGATTAAATTCAAAACCGAAGAAGAAGTCATCAAAATGGCCAACGACAGCGAATACGGCTTGGGCGGCGCAGTGTGGAGTACCGACATCAACCGCTGCCTGCGTGTTTCCAATGCATTGGAAACCGGCCGCGTTTGGGTGAACTGTTACAACCGCCTGCCTGCCGGCGCGCCGTTTGGCGGCTACAAAACTTCAGGTATCGGCCGAGAAACCCACAAAATGATGCTCGCCGCCTACACCCAAGTGAAAAACATCTACATCAGCACCCGTGAAGAACGCGAAGGCTTCTATTAATCCGCCGTTCCACATTAATCTGATTTAGAAAATATAAAGGCCGTCTGAAACCTGTTTCAGACGGCCTTGTTTTATTCTGTTTTGCAATAAATGCTTCATATCTTTCTCAAAAAAAGCCCCATTACTTTCTCTCCGGCCACCGCCAGCAAGGCTCCGGTCACAACTACCATGGCACCCACATAGCTGACGATATTCATATCTGAAGCGGCAAAATAATCGGGGGCGAGATGATGGCCGATGGTGGAAAATATCATGGTGAATACGGGAATCAGCGTGGTGACGATACTGACTTTTGAAGCGTCCCAATGGTTGAGCGCTTCGCCGAATGAACCGTAGCCGATCAGCGTGTTCAGGCAGCAATAGATAAAGCAACCCCATAAAAACGGATTGCCGATATGGGCGATTTGCGACGGTTCGGCAAACGGCAGGAAAACAAAGCTGCTGCAAAAATAGATCATGAGCAGGATTTGTTGCGAATTGAAATGTTTGGACAGAAGTTTTTGCGCCACGCCGTAGCACACCCAAATCATGCTACCCGAAGCCGCCATCATTACGCCGACCGCATAGCTGCCCAAGCTGAAAAGTTCGCCGAATTTGTCGTTGAAAAACATGACCAAACCCGTCAGCAAAAGCATCAAGCCGATTTTTTGCCAATGCGTAAAGGCTTCTTTAAACACGCCTACGCCGACCAAAATCATGGTAAAGGGAGAAAGCTGCCACAACACCTGCGTGGTTGTCGGAGAAATATAGTGCAAGCCCATGGCAACAAGCACAAAGTTGGCGGAAATACCGATAATGCCCAGCATCAATAAAAATAAGGTTTGCTTGGAAAATTCCGACGGCCTCGGCAGCTTGCCGGTCAGCCCCAACAGCACAAACAACACCAGCGAAGCCACTAAAAAACGTATCCACACCAGCGTGGGCGCATCGACGGCTTTTAATGCCTGTTGGGCGATGACCGGCAGCGAACCCCAAGTCATGGTGGCAAGCAACGCCAATGAAAAGCCGAGCCAAGGTTTTTGTTTCTTCATTTTTCAGACGGCCTTTGTTTACGCGGCTTCCCAGTAGTCGATATAAAGCTGCAATTCGAGATTGTTCCGCCATTCGTTGGCAACGGGGCGGTACACCGTGCGGATGTATTCTGGAATGTCTTCGCTGCAACGCCAGAACATGGCTTCAAATTCGTAGCCGTCTTTTTGCAGCCAGACTTTTTTGTGTTTGCCTTCCGCACCCAACGGCTGCTGGCGGACAACATGAAATTCGTCAGTAAAACTCGGTGGCGCGAAGCCCTGCCCCCAAACGTGTTTAGCAAGGTTTTGCGCCTGTTCCAGCGTAATGTCGCGTGCAGGCAGGCTGCCGTCGGTGATGAAGGTTTGCGACAAATCGTCTTCGCACACCATCTCGCGCACGGCTTCTTCAAAGGCCGTCTGAAACGCGGGGATATTGTGTTCGAGTATGCTCAAACCCGCCGCCATCGCGTGTCCGCCGAATTTCAAAATCAAATCGGGATAGCGTTTGGACACCAAGTCCAAAGCATCGCGCAAGTGCAGATTGGGAATGGAGCGTCCCGAACCGCGCACTTCGCCGTTGTCGGCAGGCGCAAACACGATAGTAGGACGATAAAAACGGTCTTTGAGGCGGCTGGCAACGATGCCGACCACGCCCTGATGGAAGTCGTCGCGATACGCCACCAAAGTCGTCTGACCTGAAGGCAGGGTTTCAGGAAAAGCATTCAGCGCGTCTTGCAGCATAGACTGCTCGATTTCGCGGCGCTCGATATTGAGGTTGTTTAACTGCGCCGCCAGTTCCTGCGCCTCGGCATTATCTCGCGCCAACAGACAGGCAATGCCGACCGACATATCGTCCAGCCGTCCGGCCGCGTTGATGCGCGGCCCCAACGCAAAGCCCATATCAAAAGGCTGAGCCTTGCGCCAATCGCGCCGTGCCACTTCAAACAAGGCACGGATACCGGGGCGCATTTTACCCAAACGCATCCGTTTCAGACCTTGCGATACGAGGATACGGTTGTTGTGGTCTAGAGTGACGACGTCAGCGACGGTACCGAGTGCAACCAAATCCAAGAGGTCGCCCAGATTCGGCTCTTTCAGGCCGTCTGAAAAATAATTGCGGCGGCGCAGTTCGGCACGCAAAGCCATTAATACATAAAAAATCACGCCCACGCCCGCCAAGCTTTTGCTTTGGAAACCGCAGCCTTTTTGGTTTGGATTGACGATGATGCAGTCGGGCACGGTCTCGGCAGGCAGATGGTGGTCGGTTACAATCACATCCAAACCCAATTCCTGCGCGCGCGCCACGCCTGCAATGCTGGCGATACCGTTATCCACCGTCACCAATAAATCCACACCTTGCTCTGCCGCGATTTCAGCCAGCTCGGGCGTTAAGCCGTAGCCGTGTTCAAAGCGGTTGGGCACGAGAAAATCCACTTTCGCCCCCATCGCCGCCAAACCGCTCATACCGACGGAACACGCCGTCGCACCGTCGGCATCGTAGTCGGCGACAATCAGGATTTTTTCCTGACGCTCAACCGCATCCGCCAAACGGCCGGCGGCGGCTTCGCAGTTTGTCAGCGTTTGATACGGCAAAAGCGCAGCAAGCTTATCGTCCAACTCAGCCGGACTTTGCACATCACGTGCAGCACACAGCCGCGCAATCAAAGGATCGGCACCGGCAGTGAGCAAGTCGTTGAAAACAGTCGGATTAATGGAACGTGTTTGGATTTTGACGGACATGGTATGTGGGATTAAATAGAGAGAAAATTAATATATTTTTGAAGCGTTTATTTTAAGGTGGGGAAGGCCGTCTGAAACCTGCAATCCCGTTTTCAGACGGCCTTGGATATTATTTGCGTGAAGCATCGATAATTTCACTGACTACGACATAGGGGACTGCTATCACTGCGCCGACTGCATCCAAAGCCAATGTGAATGGCGTTTGCAGGATATTCTCCGTCAACTTCTGAACGTCGGTGCTTTTTTTGGTTTCCGTATAATAAATTCTGACCGGGACGGCAGTATCAAAACGGCGGTCTTCAGCAACATTTTTGGGCGTTGCGTAATAATGACCTTCGGTAGAAATACACCGCGTGTAGACTGTTTTGTCATCGAGTTCGACCGGCTTGAATGCCAACTGTTTCAACTTGGCAATCTCGGCGGCTTTTTGAGTATCGTAACGCAGGCAGAATTTTGAGC
This sequence comes from Neisseria sp. P0008.S002, assembly GCF_051962805.1. Taxonomy (NCBI): domain Bacteria; kingdom Pseudomonadati; phylum Pseudomonadota; class Betaproteobacteria; order Neisseriales; family Neisseriaceae; genus Neisseria; species Neisseria sp. P0008.S002. The sequence continues at coordinate 191,785 of NZ_JBQCUY010000001.1, forward strand.
GGAAAGTTTGCGCTTCAGGGGATTTCAATTCGACCGGCAAAGCCTTATACGTATATCTTGGGTTTTGCTGAACCATTTGAAACTGTTTGTCCAATTTAACATCCAATACCGCCTTCAACTTGGCCGAATCTTTAGAATTAACAACAAACCAATATTTTTTGCCCATCATGACCAAGCTGCCTGTTTCCAATTGCGTATTGTCTTTGGCAACCACGCCAAATGCTTGAATATTGTCTTTGGCAACGGTTTTTTCGGTTGTGGTTTTATGGAACGGGTTGTTCTCTCCCCAAAGAAAGACAGTACAACCATTCAGGGTTAGTGCACTAATTAACAAGGCAGGTACAAAGCGGCGAAATTTCATGGTCATCCTCCTTCGGCATTACGATACAGGCCGTCTGAAAACCGCAATCCGTTTTCAGACGGCCTTGAGGTTTATTCCTCCCAATCCTGCCCTTCTTCTGAAGCATCGAATTGACCGGCCTCCATCACTGCTTTAATTTCTTGGAACAGCGCGCGGAAGTTTTTCGGCGGTTTGTTTTGTTCCTGCTCTTTTTTAGTGTTGCGGATCAAGGTGCGTAATTTGCCGGCGTCGGCTTGCGGAAAATCGGCCATAAATTGGGTAATCGCGCCATCGTCTGCCAACAGTCGGGTACGCGCCTGCTCGACGCGTTGCAAAAAGGCATTGTGTGCCGTATTGTCACCGCGCAGTTTGGCCAAATAAGCTTCGATGGGCGCAGGGTCGGTATCGCGCATCAGGCGGCCGATAAATTGGGCTTGGCGTTTGAGCGCGCTGTTGGACGTGATTTTTTTATAGGTGGCAATGGCTTCGAACAGCTCTTCGTCCAAGCCGATTTTTTTCAGCGTATCGCTGGAGAGCTTGGTCAATTCCATACCCAAAGCCTGCAAATCGTTCATCTGCTTTTTCATTTGGGTTTTGCTGACCCATTCGTCTTCTTGTTCAAACATTGTGTTTACCTGATTTTCTGAATCTGCCTATTTTATCAGTTTTCAGACGGCCTTTCCGTGCGATTTTTGCAGAGGCCGTCTGAAACGGTTAAAATGCCGCAAAACCCTGTCAGGAAACCTTTTTATGCTGTTTAACCACACACCGGACGAGCTGTTGCGCTTGTGCGGACACACGCTGGATTTGGCCAAACAATCCGGCGCCACCTCGGCCGAAGCCGATTTCAGCGAGTCGCTCGGCCAAAGCGTCAGCGTGCGCTTGGACGAAATCGAACAAATCGAGTTCCAACAAGACAAATCTTTAGACATTACGGTCTATGTCGGCCAACGCAAAGGCCGAGCCAGCACTGCCGACTTCTCCGAACGCGCCCTGCAAGATACGGTCAAAGCCGCCATCGATATTGCACGCTATACCGCCGAAGACGATTGCGCCGGCCTTGCTGATGCTGCCTTAATGGCAACCCATATCGGCGACCTCGACCGCTACCACGAATGGGATTTGAGTACCGAATCCGCCATCGATTTGGCCAAACAATGCGAACAGGCCGCGCTGTCAACGGACAAACGCATTGAAAATTCCGAAGGCGCATCGGTTCATACCGGCCATTACCAATACGTCTACGGCAACACCCACGGCTTTGCCGCACACCAGCAAAGCACGCACCACAGCATTTCTTGCAGCGTGGTCGCCAGCGATGAACACGGCATGCAGCGCGACTATTGGTATGATTCTTCCTGCCGTCACGAAGACATGGACGCGCCCGAACTCATCGGCCAAACTGCAGCCGAACGGACTTTACGCCGTCTGAACAGCCGCAGCGTTCCGACCGGCAGCTATCCCGTACTGTTCGACACCACTGTCGCCGTCGGCTTAATCGGCCACCTTATCGGCGCACTCAGCGGCGGCGCGCTCTACCGCCAAAGCAGCTTCCTGATTGACAGCATCGGCAAACAGGTGCTGCCCGAGTTTCTCAGCCTTCGTGAAGAACCGCATATCCTGCGCTCGTTCCGCAGCACTTATTTCGATGCCGAAGGCGTGGCCACGCAGCCTCGTTTTGTGGTGAAAGACGGCGTCGTCGAAGGCTATTTCCTCAGCAGTTACAGCGCGAAAAAGCTCGGCATGCAGACAACGGGTAACGCCGGCGGCGCGCACAATCTGTATCTGAACCACACCCACGCCACGCAGGCCGACCTGTTGAAAGAAATGGGGACGGGTTTGCTGGTTACCGAATTGATGGGACAAGGCGTCAACGGGATTACCGGCGACTACTCGCGCGGCGCGGCCGGTTTTTGGGTGGAAAACGGCGTCATTGCCTATCCGGTTCAGGAAATCACCATTGCCGGACGTTTGCAGGACATGTACCGCGACATCACCGGCGTAGCAGACGACGCATTACGCCGTTCGTCCAACCAAATCGGCTCCATCTTGGTCTCTAAAATGACGGTTGCCGGCAACTGATTGAACTAAATAGACAAAAGGCCGTCTGAAAGATATCTTTTCTTTTCAGACGGCCTCGCCGTTATCTACTTCCATAAAAAATACATCATGCATATTGTCGTTATCCCCTCTTGGTATCCTTCTTCCGAAACTGACGTGGACGGAATCTTTTTCCGCCTCCAAGCCCAAGCCCTGCAACGCGAAGGCATGAAAATCGGCATGGTCGTACCCATGTTCCGCTACTTGAGAAGCCAGCCGAAAACCATCTTCTCGCGCTTCTACGGCCTACGCCGCCATCAGCAAGGCGGACTCAACACTTACGCCTACGACAGCATGTATTTCTTCCCGCGCTGTCCGGTTGTCGATATCGACCGTATCCGCTGGGTCAATGCAGGCATGAAAGCTTTTGAAGCCTATATCGCAGACAACGGCAAACCCGACGTAATTCACGCCCATTGTGTCAACTACGCCGCCATTTTGGCCTGTGCCATCTTCAAAAAATACGGCATTCCCTATGTGATTACCGAACACAGCAGCGCCATTTCACGCGGCCTTGTCCGCAAAAACCAATGGCCGTCCATGCACGAAGCCGTGCGCCACAGCGCGGCCCGGTTCGCCGTCAGCCGTGATTTCTGCCGCATTCTCGAAAAAACCTACGCCGGTACAGACTGGCAATACCTGCCCAATATGCTGGGCGGCAATTTTGAACAGGATTTCGAGTTCCCCGAAAAAAACAATCAAGACTTTACCTTCTGCAGCGTCTCCCATCTGCGCCACCTCAAAGGCCACGACCTGCTCCTGCCTGCTTTTGCCGAAGCACTCAAAACTTATCCGCAGCTCAAACTCAAAATCGGCGGCGGCGGCGTAGAAGAAGGCCGTCTGAAACAGCTGGCAAGCGACTTGGGCATCAATCACGCCGTTACCTTTACCGGCGCATTAACCACCGACCAAACCCTAGACCTCATGCGCCACAGCAACGCATTCGTCCTCGCCAGCCGTACCGAGACCTTCGGCGTCGTCTATATCGAAGCACTGTCACAAGGTTTGCCCGTTATCGCCACACGTTGCGGCGGCCCCCAATCCATTGTTACTTCCGACAACGGCCTGCTGGTTCCAATCGAAAACATACCGGAACTGACCAAAGCATTGCTCACCCTCTACGAAAACCATGCACAATACGATCCCGTCCGCTTGCGCCAAGATTGCCTGCAACAATTCGGCAGCCGTGCCGTTGCGCAACACCTGATCGACACCTTCCAAAAAGTGCTTAATAAGTAGGCATAAACCATACAGGCCGTCTGAAATCCTTCAGACGGCCCGTCTTCTTCCAACAAAACAAATCTAGTGTAAAATTAAGACAATAACTAAACTTTTTGATTTAAAATCAATCCAAGGAAAAACTGTTACCTATAATAATATCCCCACATACATTATGCGCTATTACGGAACGATTACTCGCTGGAACAGCAAGCGCGGCTTCGGAGCCGCTACCATAGAAGATACAGGCCAAGAAATCTTTCTTGCCCTTGCCGCTTTCACCACCCTTACCCGCCTTCCGGCCGAAGGGCAACACATCTCCTTCAACATCACAGAAGGCCGACGCGGCCGCAAAGAAGCCGAAAACGTCTGCTTCGCCCTCGATTGCGCCGACTGCTTCGATGTCCTCGTCCCTCCCCCCGAAAAACCCCTCGCAGGCAAACAGGCCATCATCGGCCTGATTGCCGTTATCTTCGTCTGCAGCATTTTCGCCGCCTTGTGGTACGGCCTCCACTTTTCCGACAACACACCGGAAGAGCCGGCCGTTAAAAAACAAGAAACCATGGTTCACGAAGTAGCCGCCAAAATCGAAGCCGAACGCAAAGCATGGCGCGATGCCGTCAACGGCAGCAACCAACGCTCGGGGCAGCCTCAACGCACCAAAGATAATACTTCAAAACAATAACGCTGTATCCAATATAAAAAGGCCGTCTGAAAAAATGGGAAGATGAAATTATAGATTTCTTCCTCATTCTTTCAGACGGCCTTTGTTCCTACCTCAATTCGGCTCAGCCATTTCCAACGCTTGTTTGATGTCCACAGCCACAACACGCGATACGCCTTTTTCCTGCATGGTTACGCCGACGAGTTGTTCTGCCATTTCCATGGTCAGGCGGTTGTGGGAGATGTAGAGGAACTGGGTTTGCGCCGACATTTCTTTGACCAGGTTGCAGAAACGCGAGGTGTTGGCGTCGTCCAGCGGGGCGTCGACTTCGTCCAGAAGGCAGAAGGGGGCGGGGTTGAGGCTGAACAGGGCGAACACGAGGCTCATGGCGGTGAGGGCTTTTTCGCCGCCGGAGAGGAGGTGGATAGTGCTGTTTTTCTTGCCGGGCGGGCGCGCCATGATGGACACGCCGGCGGTCAGGAGGTCGTCGCCTATCATTTTGAGGGTAGCTTCGCCGCCGCCAAACAGGGTCGGGAAGAAGGTTTGGACTTTGCCGTTGACGGCATCGAAGGTTTCTTTGAAACGCTCTTTGGTTTTGTCGTCGATTTGGGCGATGGCTTCTTCCAAAAGGGAGATGGCGGCCTGTACGTCTTCGCTCTGGCTGCGGTAGTAGCCGTCGCGTTCGCGCGCTTCTTCAAGTTCTTGCAGGGCGGCAAGGTTGACGGCACCGAGGGCTTCGATTTGCTGGGTGAGGCTGCCGATGCTGCTGTTCAATACTTTCGGCGATTCTTTCGCCAACGCTTCAAGCGCGTCCAAATCGGCGGCGCGTTCGGTCAAGTTTTGATGGTAGCGTTTGGCATTAATCAGGGCTTCCTGCTGTTGCAACAGAGCGGTTTGGGTCGCGGCCTGAAGCTGTGGCAACTGGGTTTGCAGGGTTTGCACTTTAGCGTATTGCTCCCTGCCTTGCTCCTGAATCTGCGCAAGTTTTTCTTGTACGACAATATATTCTTCATCCAAGGTCTGTACGGCTTCGCTCAATTCTTCAAGCTTGATGTGCTGCTCGTCGTTTTGGAACTCGGTTTCATAGGCGAGGGCAAGTTCTTGTTGGCGTTCCTGCCAGTCGAAGGTTTGCTGTTCAAGCTGGGCGATTTGCTGCTGGTAGTTTTGTTTTTGCTGGTTGAGCTTGTGGACGGCGACTTCGGCAAGCCCGTATTGGCGGTTGGCTTCCAACAGGGCAAGCTGCGCCTGTTTCAGACGGCCTTGCTGCTCTTGGCGGCTATGTGCGGTGGTTTGCTGTTGGTGTTCGAGTTCGGCGGCGGCTTCCTGCAAAGTAACGATGTCGTCTGAAAGCCCGTCGGACGTGTGTTGCAATACGGTCTGTTCTTTCGCCAACTGCGCCAGTTCGCGCTCGATGTGTTCGCGGCGGATTTGCCCTTGGTTGGTGCGCGCCAAGAGTTCGGCGGCGCGTTGCTGCGCTTGACTGTATTGGCGCGTGTGCTGCTGTTGCTGCTGCATCAGGTTTTTGTGCTGCGTTTCGGACGAGCGCACGGCAACCTCCGCCTGTTTGAACGCGGCTTCGGCGGCAGAAAGTTCGGGGGCGAGGCTTTCCAGTTCGGACGCGATGCCGTCGAGACGCGCTTTTTGGGTAATCAGGCTTTCCTGCGCAGGTTTGGCATAAAGCAGGACGCTGACTTTATCGACCTGATGGCCTTCGGGCGTAAGCCAGATTTGATGTGCGCTCAAATCGCTTTGATGCGCGAGGGCGTAGCTCAAATCGGGCGCGCACAATATGCCGTCAAGCCAGTGGTGCAATGCCGTCTGAAACGGCGGCTGCGCTTGGATTTGGTTCAGCAATGCCTGTACGGGCAGGGATTTCTTGATACCGCCGGAGAGGTCGTCTGAAAGCCATGCAGCCTGCCCCTGCGGCAAAGGCGTGGGGGGAACGAAGCTGTGCGGTACGGAGCGGGCGTGCAGGCGTTCGGCAAGGATGACGGACAAGGCGTGCTGCCACTCGGCGGGTGCGATGATGTGTTGCCACAGTTGCGGCGCGGTGGCGTGGTCGGTTGCCTGCCAGAAGTCGGCGGCTTCCTGCTGTTGCGACAGGATTTGCGACAACGCCTGCTGCTGCGCCTGCAAGGTGATGTGTTGCTGCTTCAGGCTTTGGAAGCGGTTTGAGGCCGTCTGAAACGCTTCGCGGGCGGCGTGTAGGGCTTCTTCGGCGGCAATGATTTGTTCTTCGTAATGCTCTTGCTGGCTTTGCAACAAGGCGGAGGCTTCCTGCGCGGCGGCGGTCTCGGCTTCGTCGGGCAGGTTCAGGGCTTGGTTTTCCTGTTTCAGACGACCTTTGCGCTCTTCGTGTTTGGCAACGGTTTGTTCGGCATGGGTAAGCTGCTGCTGTTTCAACGCCAGTTCGCGGCGGATGCGGTTTGCCTCGTCCTGCTGGGTTTGGAAGGCGGCGTTGAGCGTGGCTTGTGCTTCTTCCAATTCGGGCAGACGCTCTTCGTGTTCGGCAACCTGCATCGCCCATTCCGCCAACTCGGTTTGCTTTTCTTCGACCTGCAACTCGTTTTCTTCCAGCTTGACGCGGATTTGCTGCTGTTCTTGATGGATGCGCTGCAACTGCGCCTGCGCTGCCTGCTTGTCGCGTTCGATGCGTTGGTGCAGGTTTTGCTGATGGCGGATTTGTTCTTCCAAACGGGCAATCTGCTCGCGCAACACACCGCGTTTGTTGCTCAATTCATGTACCGCCTGCTGTTGCGACTGTTCGGCGGTCTGCAAGGTGTGTACTTCGTCGTTTAATGCCTGAACCTGCGCGGCGGTTTCGTCCTGCTGCGCCTGCAAAGACTGATGCTGCGCGGTCGCTTTGTCGGCAGCGGCAAGCGATTGCTGCCATTGGGCGTAATCGAGCAAATCCTGTTGCTGGTTCAACTGCGCGGTCAGGGATTTGTAGCGTTCGGCGGTTTCCGCCTGTTTCTCGAGCTTTTCCACCTGACGCGCCAACTCGTTCTGCAAATCGCCCAAACGCTGTAAATGCTCGCGTGTGCCTTTCAGACGGCCTTCCGTCTCCTTACGGCGTTCCTTATATTTGGACACGCCCGCCGCCTCCTCGATATAGGCGCGCAACTCCTCCGGCCGCGCTTCGATGATGCGTGAAATCATCCCCTGCTCGATGACGGCATAACCGCGCGCGCCCACGCCCGTACCCAGAAACAAATCAGTAATGTCGCGGCGGCGCACGGTCTGATTGTTGATGAAATAAGTCGATTCTCCCTGACGCGTTAGCTGTCGCTTGATGCTCACCTCGGCATACTGCCCCCACGCCCCCTGCAAACTGTGGTCGCTGTTGTCAAACACCAGCTCCACCGAAGCCCTCGGCGCAGGACGGCGCGTCGCCGCACCGTTAAAAATCACGTCCTGCATACTCTCGCCGCGAAGCTGCTTCGCCGAAGCCTCGCCCAACACCCAGCGCACCGCGTCAATCACATTCGACTTGCCGCAGCCGTTCGGCCCGATGACCGCAACAAGCTGCCCCGGCACATGAATCGTAGTCGGGTCGGTAAAAGATTTGAAGCCGGAGAGTTTGATGTGGGTAAGGCGCATGGCAATGTTTCGAATCGGAAAAGAAGGCGTATTTTAACGGAAATACGCTTATCCGTTGAGAGAAAAGCATCCATAAAGTCCGACTGCTTTTTTATCTTCAAAAGGCCGTCTGAAAAGTTTGTTAAAAAGAAACAGACTAGCTATAGAACTCACTAAAATATTCAAAATAAATTCATATAAAACAATTAACTAAGAAAATATCCACCCAACCATCTTCCCTTTGATTAATTTTTGTACAGAAATGCAAACAAACTGTTTATTTTTTTATGATTTATGGTTATTATCAGATATTAAAGGTTTAAAAATCAGATAAACGATCTCTCCGACCTTTTAATCAAGCGAATAACCATACAGGGAATCTCATGTCAAACATCCAAACCAAACTTAAAACCATCGTTTTTACAGCCATCAGCGCAGCCATCTTGTCCGCATGCGGTGGTGGCGGAGGCGGCGGTTCATCTGCTTTAAGCACCGGCGCAACTCCTACCAATAATACCGGCAACTCTGCTGGCAACAATGGCAATCCTGCCAACAACAGCAATGCCAACACTCCGAAAGCTCCGTCTACTACGCTTACTAACAGTGCCGACAACCTTGCCGAACTGACCGATGAAGCTCCAATCGATCCGGCCAACGTTACCCAGCCTTTGCACACACATTTCATCTCTTCCAAAGGTGCACAGCAATCCAACCCTAACGTACAAATCCGCAAAGATGCCGCAGGCAAAATGTTCCAAACGGACAATCAAGACCGCAACCAAAATGGTCTGATCAGTTCTATTGACTTTAACAGCAATGATGAAGTCAAAATGGACGGCGTTGTATTATTTAATAAGACCTCTAATGGCAACGCAACCCAACCTACATGGACAAGTTACGCTTCTGTTATTGCCAAAGTATATTCAAAAGGCAATACTCAAACTGATGTCAGCGAACAAACGGGCAAGGAGAAAAATACCGAATTCGCATACGGCAAATCAACTTTGGATGACAAAATTGCTGAAGATTATAAAAAATTAAAGGCTGAAGAAGAAAAGCTTGAAAAAGAAGAAAATCCAGAAGCAGGTCCAGTTAACAATAAAAAAGTAACGGAGATCAAAGCAAAGATTGAAGAATTAAAGACTTCACACGCTAAAAATCTTGAAAATCGAACTAAACTAGCAGAAATTAATGAGAATGTTAGCAATAATCTAGCCTATTTCCGTCCAGACCAAGATGGCTTGGTATTCGACAAACAATTCGACGGTGTCTATGTCATCAATTTTGGCGATGGCACAGAAATTGTGTTGCATGATCCTTCTGCGGCCGGCTGGACATATCAAACCTTCGCGCATTACACCGACCCTAAAGGACATGTATACCAAGGCTACCAAAGCCTGGGCGATGAAACTGTCTTCACGACCCTGCCTGCTAAAGGTACAGCCACCTACAAAGGTATTTCTACTGCCTATGTGGTTACCGATAATAACAATCGTCAGTTGACTTCCAATGTCATGGCTATCGTTGATTTCGGCCTCAAAGGTATCCGTTTTGAAACATCAAACTCACACTTCCATACTTTGGAAAATGGTAAGCGCGTATCCAAAGCAGATAAAAACTACGATTTCAAAGGTACGGCAAGCTGGAAAGACGGCAACCTCTTCTCCGGCAAAGTCAGCACGGCCGATGACAAGTTAAGTGGCAACCTGAACGGCAAATTTTACGGCCCCAATGCTGCAGAAATTGGCGGCACTTACGGCTTGAAAAACAAAGATGCAACCGAACACTTAATCGGTGGCTATGGCGCGAAACGTCAATAAATCTACCTAAATAAAAAGGCCGTCTGAAGTTTCAGACGGTCTTTTGTTTTTTAACTTGGATTACACCGATACGGCTGCTTTGATGTGCGGATGCGGATCGTAGCCTTCCAATTCGAAGTCTTCAAATTTGAAGGCAAACAAGTCTTTGACTTCAGGGTTGATTTTCATGGTCGGCAGTTTTCGGAAATCACGGCTTAATTGCAGCTGGGCCTGCTCGATATGGTTGCTGTACAAATGCGCATCGCCAAACGTATGGATAAACTCACCGGCTTCCAGGCCGCACACTTGCGCCATCATCATGGTCAACAATGCGTAGCTGGCGATGTTGAACGGTACACCAAGGAAAATATCGGCGCTGCGTTGGTAAAGTTGGCAGGACAGTTTGCCGTTGGCAACGTAAAACTGAAACAGCGCGTGGCAAGGTGGTAAGGCCATTTCGTCGACCAAAGCCGGATTCCATGCCGATACAATCAGACGGCGCGAGTCGGGATTTTTCTTGATTTGTTCCACCACGTTGGCAATTTGGTCGATATGGCGGCCGTCGGGTGCAGGCCAACTGCGCCATTGGTAGCCGTAAACCGGGCCTAAATCGCCGTTTTCATCCGCCCATTCGTCCCAAATAGACACATTGTTGTCTTTCAGGTATTTGATGTTGGTATCGCCTTTAAGAAACCAAAGCAGCTCATGAATAATCGAGCGCAGATGCAGTTTTTTGGTGGTCAATAGCGGAAAGCCTTCACTCAAATCAAAACGCATTTGGTAACCGAACACGGAACGCGTGCCGGTGCCGGTACGGTCGGATTTGTCGATACCATTGTCGAGAACATGGCGCATAAGGTCGTGATAGGCTTTCATGTGTTTCCTTAATGTATGTGTTGTGGGAATTTCTTGTGTATTGTACCGAATTTTCAGACGGCCTGCCTCTCTGTCTTCAATGGGGCAACCTTCCCCATATTCGCGTAGTACACTCATTAACAATGTTGACAATTCAGCGCTAATTTACACAAATTTATGAGCTGAATTAAATTTTTACAAAAAAATTTTCAACATTTTCTAGTTTAATTACTCGGTATTTTATTTTTATTTAAATCTATTTAATAAAATATTTTTATATATTTTTAATTGAATTTAAAATATAATTCCATTTTTACAAATTGGTAAAAAAATAATGTCAACAATCTAGGTAAAATTTTTCTTGGCAAGTAAAATTTTTACAGCTATATTTCAAAACATAAATATTGAAATATCTCACTCAATAGGAGTAGAAAAATGACTGACCTGAACACCCTGTTTACCAATCTTAAACAACGCAACCCCAACCAAGAACCCTTCCACCAAGCTGTTGAAGAAGTGTTCATGAGTTTGGATCCGTTTTTGGCGAAAAACCCGAAATACACCCAACAAAGCCTACTTGAGCGTATTGTTGAACCGGAGCGCGTGATTATGTTCCGCGTCACTTGGATGGACGACAAAGGCCAAGTCCAAGTCAACCGCGGCTACCGCATTCAAATGAGCTCCGCCATCGGCCCTTACAAAGGCGGCTTACGCTTCCACCCGACCGTCGATTTGGGCGTGTTGAAATTCCTCGCTTTTGAACAAGTCTTCAAAAACGCGCTGACCACCCTGCCTATGGGCGGCGGCAAAGGCGGTTCCGACTTTGATCCTAAAGGCAAATCCGATGCCGAAGTAATGCGCTTCTGCCAAGCCTTTATGACCGAACTCTACCGCCACATCGGCGCCGATACCGACGTTCCTGCCGGCGACATCGGCGTAGGCGGCCGCGAAATCGGCTATCTGTTCGGCCAATACAAAAAAATCCGCAACGAATTTGCTTCCGTCCTGACCGGCAAAGGCCTCGAATGGGGCGGCAGCCTGATTCGCCCTGAAGCCACCGGCTACGGCTGCGTGTATTTTGCCCAAGCCATGTTGGAAACCCGCAACGACAGCATTGAAGGCAAACGCGTGTTGATTTCCGGCTCCGGTAACGTGGCGCAATACGCTGCCGAAAAAGCCATCCAACTGGGTGCAAAAGTATTGACCGTTTCCGACTCCAACGGCTTTGTCCTCTTCCCTGATAGCGGTATGACCGAAGCGCAACTGGCCGCTTTGATCGAGCTGAAAGAAGTACGCCGCGAACGCGTGGCCACTTACGCCAAAGAACAAGGCCTGCAATACTTTGAAAACCAAAAACCGTGGAACATTGCGGCCGAAGTTGCCCTGCCTTGCGCCACCCAAAACGAATTGGACGCAGACGCTGCCAAAATCCTGCTGGCAAACGGTTGCTATGTGGTTGCCGAAGGTGCGAACATGCCGTCAACTTTAGGCGCAGTCGAACAATTTATCAAAGCCGGCATCCTCTACGCTCCGGGCAAAGCCTCCAACGCCGGCGGCGTAGCAACTTCAGGTTTGGAAATGAGCCAAAACGCCATCCGCCTGTCTTGGACCCGTGAAGAAGTCGACCAACGCCTGTTCGACATCATGCACAACATCCACGAATCCTGCCTGAAATACGGCAAAGTCGGCGATAAAGTAAACTATGTCAACGGTGCGAACATTGCCGGTTTTGTCAAAGTAGCCGATGCTATGTTGGCACAAGGTTTCTAAACCTCTATCCAGCCAAACCAAAGGCCGTCTGTTTTCAGACGGCCTTTTTCTTTTCATGCAAATTTTATACGCCCAAATAACCTTCCCTGCTGGAAAGCCATCTTGCCAAATGCGCTTCGACGATTTCAGGGTTTTGTTCGATTAACATGGGCGCGATTTCGCGCGCTTGTTCCAAGAGGTGCAGGTCTTCTTCAAGATTGGCAAAACGCAGCATGGGGACGCCACTTTGGCGCGCGCCGAGAAATTCGCCGGGGCCGCGAATGTTGAGGTCTTGGTGGGCGATTTCGAAGCCGTCGGTGTGTTCGTAGATGACTTTCAGCCGCGCTTTAGCGAGTTCGCTCAAGGGTTCGGCAAACAGGAGGACGCACACGCTTTCTGCCGCGCCGCGCCCTACCCGCCCGCGTAATTGGTGCAGCTGCGCCAAGCCCATGCGTTCGGCGTGTTCGATCACCATCAGGGCGGCGTTGGGTACATCTACGCCGACTTCGATGACGGTGGTGGCGACCAAGACGTTCAGATGGCCTGCGGCAAACTGAGCCATGACTTCGGCTTTTTCGGCGGCCTTCATGCGCCCGTGTACCAAGCCGATGTTGAGTTCGGGCAAGGCTGCCTGAAGCTGGGCTAGGGTTTCGGTGGCGGTTTGCAGTTGCAGGGTTTCGCTTTCTTCAATCAGCGGGCAGACCCAGTATGCCTGCTGTCCTTTGCGGCAGATGTTGAGGACGAAGCCTTCGACTTCGGCGCGGCGGATGTTGTTGACTAGGCGGGTTTTAATCGGGGTGCGCCCGGGCGGCAATTCGTCGATGACGGACACGTCCAAGTCGGCGAAGAAACTCATGGCGAGCGTGCGCGGGATGGGCGTGGCGGACATCATCAGCTGGTGGACGTCGCGCCCTTTGCTTTTGAGGGCGAGACGTTGGGCAACGCCGAACCGGTGTTGTTCGTCCACAATCACCAAGCCCAGATTTTGGAACTCGACGTCGTCTGAAAACAGGGCGTGCGTGCCGACGGCGATTTTGACGGTGCCATCGGCGAGTTTGGCTTTGGCTTCATCTTTGGCTTTTTTGCGCTGGCTGCCGGAAAGCCAAACGACTTCAAGGCCTAACGGCTCAAGCCATTGTTTGAACTTGATAAAATGCTGTTCTGCAAGGATTTCAGTTGGTGCCATTACAGCCACCTGCGCGCCAGATTCAATGGCGGTCAAAGCAGACAAGGCGGCAACGATGGTTTTGCCACTGCCGACATCGCCTTGCAGCAGGCGGTGCATGGGGTGGGTTTGCGCCATATCGCGGCAGATTTCGGACACGACTCTTTCTTGGGCATCGGTCAGGGCAAACGGTAAGGCGTGGCGCAAGGCTTGAGTCAATATGCCGTCGCCGCCCAATGCCGTGGCTGAGCCGCTGACACGCTTCTGCCGCGCCAAGCGCATGGAAAGCTGTTGCGCCAAAAGTTCGTCGAATTTAAGCCGCTGCCATGCGGGTAGCGCGCCGTCGGAAAGCTGGTGGATGGTGAAACTCGGCGGCGGCGAATGCAAAAGGCGCAGGCTTTCGGCAAGGTGCGGTAGTTTCAGACGACTCAATAAGGCATCGGGCAGCGTGTCGTGTAGCGGCGTAACGTCCAACGCCGTCTGAATGATGCGACGCAAAGTGGGCTGGTTCAAACCATTTACGGTCGGATAAATCGGCGTGAGGCTTTCCGCCAAACCGCTGCTCTCGGCATCGCGGATTTTGGGATGAATCATCTCGTCGCCGTGAAACCCGTGTTTGATTTCGCCCACGGCTCGGATGCGTTTGCCGACCGCCATCTGTTTCTGGTTGCTGGCGTAAAAGTGGATGAAACGCAAAAAAAGGACGCTGCCGGAACCGTCGGCGATTTGGACAATCAGCTGCTTGCGCGGTTTGAACGTGACTTCCTGATGGATGACCTCGCCCTCAACCTGACACGGCACGCCGATCGGCGCATCCTTAATCGGCATGATGTGCGTCTCGTCCTCGTAACGCAGCGGCAGGTGCAACACCAAATCCCATGCGGTATGGAGGTTGAGTTTTTCGAGCTTCTTAGCAGAGACATCGGTAATTTTGAGCTGTTTTTGGGTTTCGGGCGTCATCTTAAAAGGCAGCTGATTGAAAGTTTGCTGTATTTTATCCGAAAACAAAAAGGCCGTCTGAACGCAATGTTTCAGACGGCCTTCAAAGCTGAATACTTGAAACGAATTAATATTTGAAAATACGCCGGCTATCGAATCAACTTCAGCCATTGTTAGGAAACAGCTTTCAAAAAAGAAGGATATTCAACCCATACTTTTATGAATTTAGCCAATAATGTTTACATACCCAATCATTATCCATTCTCTCTAGAAATGCCAATCCAATTTCAGTTTAACTGTCCGCGGTTCGCCATAGAAATTGTTTTGACCTCGCGTACGGTTGTAGTTATTTTCAAAATACGTCCTGTCAGCCAGGTTAGTTCCTATCAGGCTGATTCTGCCGTGTTTGTGAAAGTCATATTGAACAAAGCCATCTATAAGTCCGTAGCCTCCTTGGCGAATATTGTAAAGGCTACTTGTACGACTTTGTGCAGATATTCCGCCACCCAAGGTTAACTTAGTTTGAGGCAAGCGGTAGCTTGTACCGAGGCGGAACATATGTACCGGCGTGAAGTTACTGAAGTTATACGGGTCGGCAGTCGTATTTTTCTCCAACCGCTCCGCATTGACTTCTGCCGCATTTTTATACTTACTTTTGTTATATGTGTAGCCAACAAAAATACGCCAGTTTTCCGACAATTCGCCAGCCAATTCAAGTTCTGCACCGCTGCTCTTAACCTTACCCACAGGTTTAGCGATGGTTTGGAATGAGCCTCCGTTACTACTAGTATCAGGAACAAATCCGAAATCGACAACGGTACGGTTTTTCTGCTGTAAAACAAACAAGGCAAGCGAAGCATTCAGACGGCCTTGCAAGAACGACCCTTTCCAACCTATTTCATAGTTAGTCCCGATGAGTGGTGGAAGAACGGATTTGCTGGTTACATCAACGTTATCCTGTTGTTTAAAAATCTTAGTATAGCTGGCATACAAGCTTTGTTGCGGTGTCAGGTCGTAGGTAATGCCAGCATATGGCGTAAACCTATGGCTTTGCATTTTTGAGGTGTAATGCTCTTTGTCGATTTTGTTACTGCTCTCAGTTTGGAATGCCGTAGCAGGCTGGCCGTAGCGTACAGGCATTTCTTTGGCTTGTGTGGTTTCATAGCGCGTATAGTGCATACCACCCAAGAGATGCAGACGGTTGGTCGCATTAAAGCGCGTGCTGACAGTCAAAGAATGTGTTTTATTCGTGTTAAGGTATTTCGAATAATTGTATAACGCCGGAACATGATCATCTGCAACCTGAACAGTTTTCCACAGCGGTATTTTCAGATATTGGTTTGCCCATTTCAAATTTCCCTCTTCATCCCGCTCCTGTATTTTGTTTCCATTTGCATCCAATTCATAAACAGGATCTTGCACCATTACGCGCTCACCATTGTCGTTGACTGTCCAGACAGGCTTGCCCTCCGCATCCAAACGGGGAGTATATTTGGTAACATGCGCGCCACTGCATTCCGGCACATAGATTTTGTTATTACCTTTTTCGTTATAAATATGCCAATCTGGTTCGACAATGCCTTTTTCTAAAGGATTACGCTCCGGACCATCGGGATGAATGCCGCAACTGCCTGCACCTGCATAACCTTGAGGACGGACAAAATAACGGTTTTGATATATTTCCGTATAGGCAGAACGGATTTTTTCATTGTTATACGCATAGCCGACAAAGAAATCATGTTCTCGCCCAAGCAGGCGGTAGTTACCTGTCAGATCCAGCTTAAAGCCCCATTGCACATCATGTTTGGTATAGTGCAACGGCATGAAGTTGTAACGGCGGTTGTATGTGTGGCGAAGATTGTATGCTGAGTCGTATAGACGGTTGGGAAACAGGCCTTCTGCATTGTTAATAATGCCTTGCTTTGCAAGCTCCTTATCAACAAACTCTTTTTTATCTACTTCTACACCCGGATCCTGCCAGTCGTTGCACAGGAAATCCAAACCAATGTCCTGCATACATTGATCAAAACCTGCCCGACGTGCTGCCGCTCTTTGGGAGCGATATTGTTCAAAAGCAGATGCATCGAAACGATGGGCAACATAATCTGCTTTTTTCTCTTCATATGTTTTAGTGACACCATCACGATATTCTTTTAATTTTGCCAACGCCTTGTCTTTAGGCTCAAAAGGAATAACCTCCCCCTTCTCGGTTAAGAAACCCGTTGCCTCAGATGCTGAAATACCTGCCGCGTGTTCGTTTTTCAGAAAAAATTGTCCGACTTTGGCATCTGAATCATTATGCGTATAAGAAATTTCTGCATTGAGTTGCCATCCATTGTCAAAGACATGTTTGAAACCGGAAAAAATATTGTATTTATCAGCATTCAGGCGTGACCATGAGGTTTCACCCAAATAAGTTTTACGTGGCAATTTCAAAGGATTGTTACAGGCAGGACTGGAGCTGAAGGCCGCAGTTTTTTGATCCTCACAAGGTAAAATCACGCCGGCAAAATCGGGAATGTCTTTATTTTTCTGATAAGTGCCGCCCAATGTCAGCATACTGTTATCACTCAAATCCGTATCGATCACGCCATAAACCATGTCTTTCTTGTTCCATACACCCTCTTTAAAAGAACGGTGGTCCTCATGAACACCAACCAGCCTACCGCGTACCGTATGTTCATTATTCAAGCTTCCAGATACATCCAAAGCCAAACGCTTGCTGCCCCTATGGTCAGTGCTGATTTCACCTGTATGCTTAAACAGAGCTGTTGGCCGCTTACGGATTAAATTAATGGTTCCACCCGGTTCGGAATTGGATTGAGTAAGACCGGTTGCACCTCTAACAACCTCAATGTGATCATAAACAGCAAGGTCTGTGCTCGGTGAGACATCGATTTTTGCCGTATAGCCCGAACGTCCAGACACATTCGTGGTAATACCGTCTTCACCAATCTGATCAACATAGAAACCACGAGACAAAAAACGAGTTTGTAGACCCGAATCCCGAACCACGTTGATTCCCGTAGTGTTTTTCATTGCCTCTTCTAAAGAATATATTGCTTTATCATCTAGCTGCCGACGCGTCATTACGCTCACCGACTGCGGCGTATCCTTACCTGAAATACGCAAGCCAGTCGCCGTTGCCATCGTTCCGATTGTATAAGACTGACTGCGCTCGGTATTCCTTTGTGCCTGCCGTTTGCCACTGACCTTGACCGTATCCATGTCTACATGTTCCACTTCTTGATGTCCCGTATCTGCAAAAACAGTTTGGCAAGGCAGCACTAATAACAAACAAATTGTTTTCATTTGAAAATCAGGTTTCACAACTATTTCCTTAATTAATAGAATCTATTTATCTGCTAGATAAAAATTACAATTTATTGATTTTAAATGGTATATAACCTATAAAATTTAAAATTAGATCGTAATGATAAACGATATCATTATATACTTATTGCATTAATATATGAACTTTTTGTTATAGATTTTTTCTTATGTCCTGATTTTTAGATAAAAAAAGGCCGTCTGAACGCAATGTTTCAGACGGCCTCAATTTAGGTATAACGCGATTAAGCGTTAGCTTCCTGTTGTTGTTGGTAGATTGCTTCGAAGTTGATCGGAGCGAGTAATACAGGTGGGAAGCCGGCGCGGGTTACGCTGTTGGAAATGGCTTCGCGTGCGTAAGGGAACAGGATGTTTGGACAAGCAACGCCCAGCAGCAGTTGTACGTCTTCTTCAGGAATGTTTTCCAGACGGAAGATGCCGCTTTGGGTAACTTCGTTCAAGAACATGGTGCGCTCTTCGTTCAGTTTGGCAGTCACGGTAACGGTAACGTCAACGCTGTAGAAGCCGTCTTCCAGTTTGGTGTTGCCGGTAGAAACGCGCATATCGACTTCAGGCTCGCCTTGTTCCAAGAAGATTTGTGGTGCATGAGGCACTTCCAAAGACAAGTCTTTTACATACAGACGCTCAACGCTGAATACGGGTTGCAATTCTTCGCTCATTTTATTTTCCTAAGTTAAGGGTTAAGGATTCAGTAATTCGTCCAACTTGCCTTCCTGCTGCAAGCGGTACAAATCGGTAAAGCCACCGACATGGGTATCGCCGATAAAAATCTGCGGCACGCTGCGCTGGCCGGAAAGCTGCTGCATTTCGGCAAAAACTTCCGGATTGCCGTCGATGCGGATTTCGTTGATTTCTTTCACACCCACCGCCTGCAACAGCCTTTTCGCCATGGTGCAGTACGGGCAATATGGACCGGTATAAACAGTAACGGTTTGCATGATTTCTTCCAAAATACCAATGTTCATGACTATATGGGCATAAGCGTTATTTTACAAGTGTTCCCGCCGTACGGTTGTAAAAAACATTCAGACGGCCTCTTGGCCATAAACATTTGTGCAGATGCGGAAAAACCATAATTAAAGTATGATAAGCGCTTTCGCAGAATGACTTTTGCCATTTGTTTTTTGGAGAAGGACACATCGCAAAAGTTTTTCTATTCAAAATCAGGTATCCCCATGCTTTCAGGAATTCCCATCCCCAAGGACGCCGTGCGTCCGTCCGAAACCGTCCTCGTCAACATCACGCCGCAAGAAACGCGTGTGGCCGTTTTGGAAGAGAACAATATCTGCGAGCTGCACATCGAGCGCAACAGCGGCCACAGCTTGGTCGGCAATATTTATTTGGGCGTCGTCAAACGTGTCCTCCCCGGCATGCAAAGCGCGTTCATCGATATCGGATTGGAACGCGCCGCATTTCTGCATATCGTCGACGTCCTCGAACAACGCCGCAATCCGGACGAAACCCAACGCATCGAACACATGCTCTTTGAAGGCCAGTCTGTCTTGGTTCAGGTCATCAAAGACCCCATCAATACCAAAGGCGCGCGCCTATCCACCCAAATCTCACTGGCCGGCCGTTTCCTCGTCCATCTTCCGCAAGAAGACCACATCGGCATTTCCCAACGCATTGAAGACGATGCCGAACGCAGCAGTTTGAGGGAGCGCCTCAACAATCTGCTGCCCGAAAACGCCTGCCACGGCTACATCATCCGCACCAACGCTGAAAACGCCTCCGATGAGCAACTGCAATCAGACATCAACTATCTGACCAAAGTGTGGGAACACATTCAAAAACAAGCAAAAATCCAGCCGCCCGAAACCCTGCTCTATCAAGATTTGCCTTTGAGCCTGCGCGTTTTGCGCGATATGTTCAGCCTCGATACGCACAAAATCCTGGTCGACTCCACTGAAAACCACCGCCGCATGACCCAGTTTGCCGAACAATACGTTCAAGGTGCATTGGGCAGAATCGAACTGTTCAAAGGCGAACGCCCCCTATTTGAAACCCACAACATCGAGCAGGAAATCGCCCGCGCCCTACAACCGCGCGTCAACCTCAACTTCGGCAGCTACCTCATCATCGAGTCCACCGAAGCCATGACCACCATCGATGTCAACACCGGCGGCTTTGTCGGCGCGCGCAATTTTGATGAAACCATCTTCCGCACCAACCTCGAAGCCTGCCACACCATCGCCCGCGAACTTCGCCTGCGCAATCTCGGCGGCATCATCATCATCGACTTCATCGATATGGCGCAGGAAGTCCACCGCGAAGCCGTCCTGCAAGAGCTTGCCAAAGCCCTCGCCTTCGACCGTACCCGCGTTACACTCAACGGTTTCACCAGTTTGGGTTTGGTCGAGCTGACGCGCAAACGTTCACGTGAAAACTTAAGCCAAATCCTCTGCGAACCCTGCCCTTCCTGCCAAGGCCGGGGCCGTCTGAAAACGCCGCAAACCGTGTGCTACGAAATCCAACGCGAAATCGTCCGCGAAGCGCGCCGCTACGATGTCCAAGCCTTCCGCATCTTGGCCGCTCCAAATGTCATCGACTTGTTCCTAGATGAGGAATCGCAATCGCTGGCCATGTTGATAGACTTTATCGGCAAACCGATTTCGCTGGCTGTCGAAACCGCCTACACGCAGGAACAATACGATATTGTGTTGCTGTAAAGATAAGGCCGTCTGAAAACTTTTCAGACGGCCTTCTTGTTTGAGCAAATAAAGATTACGGTTTCACTACTTTACCGTTGATTTTGACGGAAGTCAGTTTCAGGTTGTAGGTTTTACCGTCATCGGTATAGCTGATTTGCGCAGGGATATTGTCGATATCGGAAGCAAAAGAGTAAGTCACGGTATCGTCGCCGCGACGGACGCGATATTTGCTCACAGGCGTTGTACCGCCGTTCAGCTTATAGCTTTCGCTGCCGATTTTGTTCATGCTGCCGACGGTGTACAGTTTTTTACCGTTGGTAATTTTCAAACCTGACGGCAGGCGCACGTCATTGGCGGCCAGTTGCCATGCCAAAGTGAACAAGTCCATGGCCGGGCCGGATTTTTCGGTTTTCAAATCACCTGCTTTGCCGTAAGTGATGTTGCCGCCGGAGAATTTGGCCTCGGCATACACTTTGCCGCCGCGCACATCTTTGTAGTAAGACGGATTCAAGGTCGTGCCGTTGATGCTGCCGCCGGATTCAAAGCGGATATTGTAAAGCGGTACTTTGATGGTAGAGACGATTTTGTATTGGTTGCCGCTGCGTGTGAAGGTCATGGTCGCAGGAATACCGTAGCTGCCTGAGTATTGCAAAACGGCAGATTGCGGCAATTCAGCGGCTTGCGCGCCGATGGAGGCTGTAAATAGGGAAAGTGTCAGCAGGGTTGTTTTAATCGGATTCATGATGTTTTCCTTGTGTGTATGGTGTTTCAATCAAGCCAGCAGGCTTTGACCGGCGGCATTGCGTTGTGCATTCAAAACGCGGTTGCCTTCGATTTTCAGACGGCCTGCAACAAAATCGGCAACGGCTTGCGGAAACAGCTGGTGTTCAACCGTCAGCACGCGTGCGGCAACGTCGTCGGCAGTATCGCCGTCCAAAATAGGAACAATGCCTTGTGAAATAATCGGGCCGCAATCCAGCTCGGGCGTCACGAAATGGATGGTGCAGCCTGCCACTCGGCAACCTGCTTCCAATGCGCGTTCGTGGGTGTGCAGACCGGTGAAAGAAGGCAGGATGGACGGATGGATGTTGATCAGGCGGTTTTCATAATGTGCGCAGAACTCCGGAGTCAAAATGCGCATAAAGCCCGCCAATACAACCAAATCCGGCTGATAGGCATCGATTTTCTCCATCATTGCCTGATCAAATGCCAGACGCGAGTCGAAATTTTTATGGTTCAAACTGTCAGTGGCTATACCGCGTTCTGCCGCCCATGCCAATCCGGCTGCGGTCTCGCTGTTGCTCAATACGGCTGCAATGTTGGCATCGGGAATATCGGCATTCACAATCGCCTGCATATTGCTGCCGCGTCCGGAAATAAGGATGACGATATTTTTCATCATAATTCCTTGTTGGTTTGGAACAAAGGCCGTCTGAAACGGAATTTTTCAGACGGCCTTTTATCCGTTGTTTAAGGGCGTAAGCCTTGATTCGGATTATTGAACTTTTTGTACGTCAACTTGTACAGGTTGTTGCGCAGCAGCATCAGGCGCGCCGACTTTAACCAGTTTCACGTCAAATACCAAAGTAGCGTTCGGGCCGATTTTATCGCCGGCACCCACTTCGCGGTAAGCCAATTTGGCAGGGATATAGAATGTTGCTTCGCCGCCTTCTTTCAAGAGCTGGATACCTTCAGTCCAACCTGGGATTACTTGGCTTACAGGGAAGCTTACTGGGCCGCCGTTAGCTTTGCTGCTGTCAAATACGGTACCATCAATCAGACGGCCTTCGTATTCAACGGTAACCATATCGTCTTTAGTTGGTTTTTTACCTTCGCCTTCTTTGGTGATTTTGTATTGCAGACCGGAAGCGCTGGTTTTCACGCCTTCTTTAGTCGCGTTTTCTTTCAAGAACGCTTCGCCTTTTTCCAAGTTCACTTTGGCATCTTCAGCACGTTTGGCAGTAGCTTTTTCTTGTTGCTCTTGCAGGAATTTCATCATCACTTCCTGAGCTTGGGCTTCAGTCATTTTGACTTCTTTACCTTCAAACATGGCTTCCATGGCTTCGGTGAAGACTTTCAAATCGATTTCTGTGCCTTGGTCTTTCATTTGTTTCAATGAACGGCCGATGTCCACACCCATTGCGTAGCTGGCTTGTTGGGCAGTAGAACCGATGGCAGAAGCATCTGCAGTCGCATTTGAAGCTGCGGAAGCAGCAGGGGCATCTTTAGCGGCAGTGTCTTTTTGGTTGCAAGCAGTCAGTGCCAACAAAGCAGACAAAGCCAATGCGCTGAATTTGAAAGTTTTGTTCATGATTATGTCTTTTCCGGAAAGGTCAAAAAAGGGGATTATAGCTGAGTTTGATTGAAATGGAATCAAGGTGGATTAAAATTTGTAAAGGCTCTTATCAAAAACATTAAGGCCGTCTGAAAACAGGTTTCAGACGGCCTACTCTTAGCTATTGGTCAAACGATTAATACCAGCCGCGCAGTTTCATTGCCTTTTCAACACGACGGATACTCATCATGTAAGAAGCGGTACGCAGGTCGACATCGTATTCTTGAGCCAAGTTCCAAATATCGCGGAACGCACGGCGCAGAACCACGGTTTCTTTCTCTTGAACTTCGTCAAACTCCCAGTAGTAGCCTTGCAGGTTTTGTACCCATTCAAAATAGGACACAACCACGCCGCCGCAGTTTGCCAAAATGTCAGGAACAACCAATACGCCGTTTTGACGCAGAATAACGTCGGCTTCAGGAGTAGTCGGGCCGTTTGCGCCTTCAACCACGATTTTCGCGCGGACTTTGCCTGCATTTTCGGAAGTCAATTGATTTTCCAATGCACAAGGGGCGAGTACGTCCACATCCAAAGCCAAAAGTTCGGCATTGCTGATTTCTTTACCGTAGCCGGCTTCATTGGTGATGAAACCTTTGGTTTGGAATTCTTTAATGATTGCTTCCATATCCAAGCCGTTTTCGTTGTAGATGGCAACGTCAACAGTAGATACGGCAACGATTTTCGCACCGGCTTTGTGTGCATAGTAACCGGTGTGGTAGCCCACATTACCGAAACCTTGAATGGCGTAAGTGGCACCTTTCACGTCTTTGCCCAGTTTTTCCAAAGCTTGGACGGCGGCGAAGTTTACGCCGTAACCGGTGGCTTCGGTGCGCGCCAAGGAACCGCCAAACTCAACCGGTTTGCCGGTAAACACGCCCGGTGCAGAATGTTTCACGACGTTTTCATAGGCATCAACCATCCAAGACATGATTTTGCCGTTGGTGTTCACATCAGGGGCGGGAATGTCGATTTTCTCGCCGATCAGCGGAGAAATGGCTTCGGAATAAGCGCGGGCGATGCGTTCCAATTCTGCTTCGGAATAGTTACGCGGATCCAAAGTAATACCGCCTTTACCGCCGCCGTAAGGAATACCGGCTACACAGCATTTGATGGTCATCCAAATAGACAGTGCTTTGACTTCGTCCAGATTTACATTGGGATGGAAACGCACGCCGCCTTTGTAAGGGCCGACGGCGTTATTGTGTTGGGAACGGTAACCGGTGAAATTTTCTACTGTACCGTTGTCGAGTTTGACAGGGAAGTTCACTTCCAAAACACGTTGCGGCTTTTTCAAGATTTCAAATACTGCCGGGTCGGCATTCAGGCGATCGCAGGCAATTTTTACTTGTTTTTGTGCAATTTCAAACGGATTCAGTGTTTCTTTAACAGCAGATGCGGACATGTATTTTTCCTTTTCATACACATGATTAGACGAGAGCCATACTTGTTACTATATACAAAAACAGGAAAAAATGTAATAGCATGTAGTCGATAAAAAGCAAATCCATTCATTTATATATAAATTTAGTTTGAGGCCGTCTGAAAATATCGGTACGCCGACCAAAAAATTTTCAGACGGCCTAGTATAAATGCTCATCAAACCATTCAAAAAAACACTCAAACCCTTTGTTTTTTAATGCCTACCAAACCGCCCTTTTTGTTGACAAAATCCCTTCCACATTACCAACAGACGGACAGACTTACACCAGCAAAAATTGTTAACAATTTAAACAAATATCCCATTAAAGAATCAGCAAAACATCGGCAAATCAGGCAAACAATGTTAAAATAAGCGCTTAAATAATATGACAGAAAGCTACTCAATGACCACTGCTGCCTTAGAACACGTTCAAGCCGTTGCCTTTGATTTGGACGGTACCTTATGTGATTCCGTTCCCGATTTAGCCGCAGCAGCCCAAGCCATGTGTGCGCACTTGGGTTTACCTGTTTTGCCTACCCAAACGGTTGAAAGTTATGTCGGCGACGGCATCAGCAAGTTGGTTCATCGCGTCATTAGCAATGATCGTGAAAAAGAAGCCGATCCTGAAATCTGGGAAAAAGGTTTTGTGTTCTTTATGAAATATTATCGCGAGCACTTGAGCGACTTTACCCGCCCCTACCCTGAAACCGAAGCCGGTCTCGGCCTGCTCAAGTCCTTGGGTATTCCATTGGTTGTCATTACCAACAAAAACGAAGTGCTGGCAGCCGAGCTGCTGAAACAGCTCAATCTCGACGGCTATTTCAGCTTGGTTCTTGGCGGAGACAGCCTGACTGAGAAAAAACCCAGCCCATTGCCGCTTCAACATGCGGCTGAAGTTTTGGGCATCGATGTTGCGAATATGCTGATGGTGGGCGACTCCAAAAATGACATTATTGCCGCCAAAGCGGCCGGTTGCTTCAGCGTCGGCATAACATTCGGCTACGGCGACATGACCTTGCTCTCTCAAGACAAAGCGACCAAACCTGATTTGTTGATTCGCGCCCTGCCTGAAATCTACGAAAATCTGCAACCGCAAAAAAACAAAGACAAAGAATAATTCGGCTTTATTTTCAGACGGCCTTTTCGGTGCTTTCACCTAATCAGGCCGTCTGAAATGTAATTCAATGTAGTTAAAATCCCTCCCCTTCCATATCCCATGAAACCTCCCAAAACCTTACGTTCCCGCGCCTTGGATATTCTTTCCCGTCAGGAAGTCAGCCGTGTTGGCTTGAAACGCAAACTGGCTCCTCACTCAGAAAGCGAAGAAGAATTGGAAAAGGTTTTGGACGAATTTGCCGAACGGAATTGGCAATCCGACCAACGTTACGCAGAAGCCTATATTCACAGCAAAAGCAACCGTTACGGCACACTCCGCCTCAAGCAAGCTTTGGCGCAACAAGGTATCGATGCAGATGACTGTCGGGAGTTCCTACCCGATAGGGAGGACGAGCTGCAAACCGCCATTTCCGTCTTGCGTAAAAAATTCAAGCAAGAAGCTCAAGATTTGAAAGAAAAACAAAAACAGGCGCGTTTCCTTGCCTATCGCGGCTTTGGTGCTGACACCATTCAGACGGCCTTAAAAACCGCGTGGAATAAAGACGAAGACTTCTATCAATAATCATTCCCACTTGAAACTTTGCTTCTATCGGCGTACCCTTACGCTTTTATTCAATAATTCAATCAGAGCTTCATCATGTCCGACAAACCGCACGATACACCTAATCCCCTACTCGAAGATGAACGCAAAAACCCTGTTTACCGCTTGGGTCAGGCAGTAGCCGGATTCATGTTGCTGGTTTGGGCCGGCGTTTTGGCCTTAGTTTTCTTCTTGGTTTTCCGTTTTTGGTTGAGTTAAATCCAGCCTGAAGCATTATTTTTCTTCAAAACAAACTGACAAAGTTTGTTTGTACATACTCAAAAGGTCGTCTGAACACACTTTCAGACGGCCTTTTCTTATCATGCTGATCACAGATTATCCTCGAATCACTTTGCGGATATTCGGATTGGCATGCATTGCATGAATAATCTGATTAACCTGATCCAAGTCTTTGACTTTAATTGTGAATTTAAATTCTACAAAACCTTCCGTTCCTGCTTGCGCTTTGGTCGGCGTATCGACAGATTCGATATCCGCACCGGAATTGGAAATCGCTTGCGCCATTGAGGCCAACAAACCATGAGCATCTTCGGATTTAACGTTGAGGATGGTGCGGTACGTTTGATTGCGCAAACTGTCCCAGCCCGCATCGAGTTGCTCTTCCGGATCGGCTTTGACCAAAGTTTGACAGGTATCACGGTGGATAATCATACCCTTGTCTTTGACCAATAGGGCGCGGATCGCATCGCCGGGAATCGGATGGCAACATTCGGCAAAATGAATCCGGCCGGTTTCCTGATCGTTGACTTTGATCGGGCTGAGTTTGACCGCGCTGCCAAAATGTTGGCCCGCCAACTCAGCAATGTGCATGGCAACGTGTACCGGCAAAGTATGCCCCATACCGACATTGTAAAGAACCTCTTCAAACGAGGTTTGTTTGGTGTTCAAATCGGCAAGGTATTTTTCTTTGAGGTCGTCTGAAAGCAGGATGTCTTTAGGCAACAGGCTGGATAAAGCTTTTTGCAGCAGGTTCTCACCCAAAACAACGGCATCGTGACGATTCAGATTTTTAATGTATTGGCGGATGGCACTGCGCGCACGGCTGGAAACGGTAAAATTCAGCCATGCCACATTAGGCTTGGCGTGTTCGGAAGTAATGATTTCTACCGTATCACCGGTTTTCAGCTTGGTGCGCAACGGCATCATGACGTTATTGATACGCGCGGCAACGGTTTTATGACCGATATTGGTGTGAACGGCATAGGCAAAGTCAATCGGCGTCGCACCTTTAGGCAAGGTAAGGATATCGCCTTTCGGGGTAACGATATAGACTTCGTTGGGGAACAAATCGACTTTGACATGCTCCAGAAACTCGATGGCATTTGAGCTGCTGGCCTGCAGGTCAAGAATATTTTTCATCCATCGGTTCATATGGAGGACGGCTTGGTCCGGAGTATTTTCACCGGATTTGTAAATCCAATGGCCGGCAATACCGCCCTCAGCCACAGCGTCCATTTCACGCGTACGGATTTGCACTTCGATCGGTAAACCGTAAGGACCGACCAAAGTCGTGTGCAGGCTTTGGTAGCCGTTGCTTTTCGGAATAGCGATATAGTCTTTAAAACGGCCGGGCTTGGGGTGGTATAAATTATGCAATGCACCCAACGCGGCATAACAGGCAGGAATATTGTTTACAATGACCCGAAAGCCGTAGATATCCATTACTTCGGCAAAACGCAGTTTTTTAGCCAGCATTTTTTGATGAATGCTGTATAAGTTTTTCTCGCGGCCTTTGATTTTGGCTTCAATATTGACACCGACCAAACGCTGACCGAATGCACGCAACACTTTGCCGACAACATCGCGGCGATTTTTGCGGCTGTTGTCCATGGCTTTTTTCAGGGTTTCGTAGCGTCTTGGGTGGAGGTTTTGGAACGATAAGTCTTGAAGCTCTTGATACGCATTGTTCAGGCCAATGCGATTGGCGATTTGAGCATAGATTTCGAGGGTTTCTTTGGCGATGCGGCGGCGTTTTTCCGGACGCATAGAGCCAAGGGTGCGCATATTATGCAATCGGTCGGCCAGTTTGACGACGATAACACGCACGTCTTTAGTCATGGCGAGGATAAGCTTACGGAAACTTTCCGCCTGATGCTCGGCATGATCTTCAAATTTGAGTTTTTCCAGTTTGGAGAGGCCGTCTACCATTTCGGCAATGGTATCGCCGAATTCTGCCGCCATTTCGACTTTGGTTACACCCGTATCTTCCAATACATCGTGCATAACGCCCGCGCAAAGACCTTGAACATCCATATGCCAAATCGCAAGCTGCGTGGCAACGGCGAGAGGATGGGTGATGTAGGGTTCGCCGCTTTTACGGGTTTGTCCGTCATGGGCGTGGAAAGCGTAGGCAACGGCTCTTTCAAGCTCGGCCTGCTCATTGGTATTGAGATAGGATGCGGTGCGAAACAGAAGCTCGCGCGCTTCTGCTGTCAGCGGGTCATAGGGGGCGGTAGGCAGTGGGGCTGGCATTTTCAGACGGCCTTTTATGGCTATTTTTTTAAGCCGTCAGACTGTATCGGTTGTTATATCGCACCGATACAGTCCGCGCGGCGGTTTTATCGGTTTGCCGGTTGGTTTACTTATTGCGGGTCAGCAGCTCGGTTCCGATTTGTCCAGCAGCGATTTCGCGCAGGGCGGTTACGGTTGGTTTGTTGTTGCGGATGTCGTCAACCAAAGGCGTATTGCCGTTTTCGAGCTGGCGTGCGCGACGGGCGGCAACGAGGGTAAGGTCGAAGTGGTTAGGGATTTTACCTGTGCAGTCTTCAGTAGTAATACGGGCCATGTTTGCTTGCTTTCTTTCTATGTTTCAAATAAACGGTTATTTTCGCTGTTTTTTACGAATTTTCCAACAGGTTTGAAATAAATCCCTGTTGAGAGGATTTTTTCAGACGGCCTGCTTTAATAATGTGGAACAAATCGGCTTCGGCACGATCCAAATCGTCATTCACGACGACGTAATCGAACAAAACGGATTGCTCAATCTCATGTCGGGCTTTTGAAAGACGTGTTTGAATAACTTCTTCGCTGTCTGTACCACGGCCGATCAAACGTTGTGCCAATACTTCAAAGGAAGGCGGCAGGATAAAAATACTGCTGGCTTCAGGCAATGATTTACGCACTTGCGCCGCACCTTGCACATCAATTTCCAAAATTACATCATAGCCCTCTTCGCTCAACGAATTCACGCCGGCAATGCTGGTGCCGTAATAGTTGCCGAACACATTGGCGTGTTCCAAAAAGGCTCTTTGATCAATCAGTGATTCAAATTCTTCTTTGGGAACAAAGTGGTAATGCACGCCATGTGTCTCACCCTCACGTGGCTGGCGCGTGGTATGAGAAATGGAAACACGGATGTCGTCATGATTTTTCAACAGGCGCGACACCAAGGTCGTTTTACCTGTGCCGGAAGCGGCAGAAATGATGTAAATATTGCCTTTTTTATGATTTTGCATGGTGGTTCAGCCGATGGTATGTACCTGTAAATTATAACACAACACAATGTTTCTCGGAATTTCAGACGGCATGTTGCAAAATTTGGCTATTGTATCGATTAATTTGGCAAGTCCGCATATGACCGCTACAATATCGTGTTAAAAACTTTTTGATTTCGGAATGTCAAGATGTTGATTCATCCTGAAGTAATGGGCGTAGAGGCTTTGGCGGACAAAATCCGTAAAATTGAAAACTGGCCGCAAAAAGGGATTTTGTTTCATGACATTACTCCCGTTTTGCAAAGCGCAGAATATTTCCGCCTGCTGGTCGATTTACTGGTTTACCGCTATATGGGGCAAAAAGTTGATGTCGTTGCGGGCTTGGATGCGCGCGGCTTCATCATTGGCGCAGCTTTGGCCTATCAGCTGAACGTCGGCTTTGTCCCCATCCGCAAAAAAGGCAAACTGCCGTTTGATACGGTTTCTCAAAGTTACGCTTTGGAATATGGCGAAGCAACGGTAGAAATCCATACCGACGCCATCAAGCCGGGCGCACGCGTTTTGTTGGTAGATGATTTGGTGGCAACTGGCGGCACAATGCTGGCAGGTGTCGAGCTGATCCGCAAATTAGGTGGCGAAGTAATCGAAACGGCTGCCATTCTGGAATTTACCGACTTGGACGGCGGCAAAAAAATCCGTGAAAGCGGCGTGCCGTTATTTACCCTGTGCCAAAACAAAGGCTGTATGTAATAAAAAACCGCAAGCTAATCAGCCTGCGGTTTTTTATAATCAAAATTATTCGAGAACGTATCCGTCCGTATCCCAGAAAGTTTTTTTCACCAACTGGTCGTCTTTATAAACTAGCTCAGATTTCTTCGCACCATCATCATACCAATCCAAAATAATGCCACTGCGTTTACCGTTGCGAATACTCAATTCAGACACGATGCGGCCATTTTCATCCCAACTAATGATCTCCGTCGGTTTGTCATTGCTCATCATCATTTCAGTTTTCGGACTGCCGTCTGAATACCATTGTTTCCAATGGCCATTGGCTTTATCATGCTTAAACTGAATTTCGCTTTCTTTCACGCCATTTCGGTAATAGCGCGAACCCACGCCCTCACTCAAGCCATTTTGATAAGGCATTACTGCGGATTTTTTGCCGTTTGGATACCAGTTGACCCACTCGCCATGCGGTTTGCCGTTGCGATAGCTGCCAACCATCTTTTTCTGACCGTTGAAATGCCACAGGGTTAATGTGCCATTATCCAACGCCGGCACAAAAACCTTAATCTGACCGGCAGGTACTTCATAAGGATCAGAATATTTTTTCATCGATGGATAGTAAAAATCCTGCACCTGTGCCTTACCTGCCTCAATCTTGTATTGGCGGACATAAGCAACCGAAGGCATGGTCGCCGTCAGTTTACCGTTTTGATTGAAATAAACGGTATGTTGCTGGGCAAAGGCGGCAACGGGCATACTGAACAAAGCAGCAGCCAACAGGCCTGATTTTAAATAATTATTCATAATATGGAGTTTGGCAGTATATGTTCTACAAAAAGTCAGTAATAAAAATCTACCGGCATTTAAATCTATGACAAATATTATAAGCCATAGTTTCAAAGCCTGCTTGGATTTCATATTCGGCATACCATAGGAATTTGTATTTTCTTAAAATATTAAAAATTTTATAAAACAAAGGCCGTCTAAAACTTTTTCAGACGGCCTTTATTTTATTTATATCAAAATAATCTATTCTTCACCCAATAATTGCTCGCGGGTCAACAAGAATACAAACCCATCGCCACCGCTGGTTTCCAACCAAGTAAACGGTAATTCGGGATAAGCCGCTTCCAATACTTCACGATTGTGACCGATTTCAACCAGCAATACACCTTTTGGATTCAAATATTTCGCCGCTTGCAGAATGATTTGACGTGTAGCGTCCAAACCATCTTCGCCACTACCCAAAGCCAATTCCGGCTCGTGCAGGTATTCATCAGGCAACGCTTCCACTGATTCCGCGTCGACATAAGGCGGATTGGAAACAATTAAGTCGTATGTTTCATCCAAACCTTCGAATAAATCGGTATGCACCAAGCTGATGCGGTCTTCCAAACCATAATCTTCAATATTGATGGCGGCTACTTCCAGCGCATCCAAGCTTAAATCAACGGCATCGATTTGTGCATCAGGATAGTGGTGCGCCATTTGAATGGCCAAACAGCCGCTACCGGTACACAAATCCAAAGCTCGATGCACCAACTCATCATGTTCAATCCAAGGACGGATATCGTCGCCCAGCAATTCGTAAATGAAAGAACGAGGCACGATAACGCGCTCATCAACATAAAAATCAAACTCGCCCTGCCATGCCTGATGCGTCAGATACGCGGCAGGAATATGCTCCACTGCGCGGCGTTCGAGAATGGACAACACCTCTTCCTTCTCACTTTGCAACAATTTAGCATCCAAATAAGGTTCCAACGTATCCAAAGGCAGATTCAAAGTGTGCAAAATCAGATAGGCTGCCTCGTCATGGGCATTATCGCTTCCGTGTCCGAAAAACAGTCCGGCATCGTTAAAACGGCTGACGGCGAAACGCAGCAAATCGCGAACAGTGGTCAGCTCTTGAGCAGCTTGATTGAACATAATGTTTTGTCTTGTCAATTTAAGAATGTTGAAATTATAACAGAAAGGCCGTCTGAAAACTTTTCAGACGGCCTTCGATTTAATTCAGCTTAAGATTATTTATCGCGGCTGAATACGATTTTGGTAGCTTGGATAGCAACGCAGACAGCACCACCGATAAAGATCAAGTCAGCAGCAGTACGAACCCAACGCAGGGTATCCAGAATTTCCATTTGCAGGAATTCTTCACTACGTGCATACCACAGACCATGAGTGATAGAAGCGTAAGCTTGAATCACGCCGACCGGCAACAGGCTGATAGCAATCATACCCACCAGGCCGCCGTTCAACAGCCAGAATGCCCAAGTCATCAGTTTGTCGTCAAATTGAGCATTAGGTTTCAGGTAACGTGCAACCAGCAATACGAAGCCCAGAGCCAAGAAACCGTACACACCGAACAGAGCCGCGTGAGCATGAACTGCAGTAGTGTTCAGACCTTGGATGTAGAACAGAGAAATCGGCGGGTTAATCAAGAAGCCGAATACGCCGGCACCAATCATGTTCCAGAAGGCAACTGCTACGAAGCACATCAGAGGCCAACGCAGACGTTTCGCCCAGTCGGACAGGTGTTGGTAAGACCAGTGTTCATAAGCTTCACGACCCAGCAGAATTAAAGGCACAACTTCCAAAGCGGAGAAACATGCACCGATTGCCATAGAGGCAGAGGTAGAACCAGAGAAGTACAAGTGGTGTAATGTACCTGGAATACCGCCCAACATGAAGATGGCAGCAGCAGCCAAAGTAGAAGCAGTGGCAGTACTACGGCGGACAAAGCCCATGTTATAGAAGATGAATGCGAAAGCGGCAGTAGCGAACACTTCGAAGAAACCTTCTACCCACAAGTGAACCACCCACCAACGCCAGTATTCCATCACAGCGATTGGAGATTTTTCACCGTAGAACAGACCAGGAGCATAGAACACACCCACACCAACCATAGAAGCTACGAAGATAGCCAACAGGTTTTTGTCTGTACCTTTTTCTTTAAAGGCAGAAATGGTGCAACGCAGCATCAGGAACAGCCACAACAGCAAGCCGACCATCAGCAGAAGTTGCCAGAAGCGACCCAAATCCAAGTATTCGTAACCTTGGTGACCGAACCAGAAGTTCAGCTCAGGCGGAATGATGTGGGTCAAAGCAAAGAAGTTACCTGCATAAGAACCGCCGACTACGATGAACAGGGCGATGTACAGGAAGTTCACACCGGCACGTTGGAATTTAGGATCTTTACCGCCGTTCACAATCGGAGCCAAGAACAGACCTGCTGTCAGGAAGCCGGTTGCAATCCAGAAAATAGCGGATTGGATGTGCCAAGTACGGGTCAGCGCATATGGGAACCAGTCGGCCATTTCAAAGCCCAAGGCGGTATCGATACCGTAGAAGCCTTGACCTTCGACAGTATAGTGAGCGGTCAAACCACCCAACAGTACTTGTACGACAAACAGCGCAACAGTCAGGAATACATATTTGCCCAACGCTTTTTGAGAAGGAGTCAGTTGTACTTTAGAGATAGGATCTTCAGTAGGTACTTCAACCTCTTCATGTTTGGTCAAGAAAGAGTAACCCCACATCAGCAAGCCGATACCCATCAGCAACAATACCACGCTGGTGAAGGACCACATGTAGTTTTCAGTAGTCGGTACGTTCTTGATCAAAGGCTCGTGCGGCCAGTTGTTGGTGTAAGTGAAGTTCTCATCAGGACGGTTAGCCGAAGCAGACCAAGAAGTCCAGAAGAAGAAGTTGAACAGTTTTTCACGCGCTTCTTGGCTTGGCAATGTGTTGTTT
The DNA here is from genome assembly GCF_051962805.1 of Neisseria sp. P0008.S002. Lineage (NCBI taxonomy): Bacteria > Pseudomonadati > Pseudomonadota > Betaproteobacteria > Neisseriales > Neisseriaceae > Neisseria > Neisseria sp. P0008.S002. Next base: position 225,583 of record NZ_JBQCUY010000001.1, read on the forward strand.
TTCATTGCAAAGTGTTCGCGAGTGGTTTGGAACTTAGGATCGTCGCTGTACACACCGTGATAGTAAGGCAGAATACTTTCGATCGCTTTCACGCGGGTATCGCTGATAACGACAGAACCGTCTTCCTTAATACGGCTTTGGTTGCGGTATTCGTCAGCCAAACGGGTTTTCAGAACAGCTTGTTCCTCAGGAGAAACTTCGTCAAATTTTTTGCCGTAAGTTTCTTGCGCAGTCAGATCCAACCATGCAACCAGCTCGCGGTGCAGCCAGTCGGCAGTCCAGTCCGGAGCTTGGTATGCACCGTGACCCAATACAGAGCCAACTTCCATACCGCCGGTAGTTTGCCATGCAGATTGACCTGCCAAAATATCGTCTTTGGTCATCAGGACTTTGCCGGATGCAGAAACGACTTGTTCAGGGTATGGCGGAGCCTTTTTATAGACCTCGCTACCCATATAACCAAGAATGGTAAAGCATACTGCCAGTACGGCAAACAGCAAGTACCAAAGCTTCTTGTACTGTCCCATTTTGAGTACTCCTTGATTTTGGTAAAAAGTGGTTGGGTATTAATTCATTAAATATGAATGTTAAAGATTGTATCACGGTTTTAAAAGTAAAGAAATATTTTGTCAATAATATTCCTTTAAAACCATTAACTTACATGATATTGATTCCTATTATCCTATATAACTCCTCCTTTGTTATATTTTGTGTTAAGCCCACACTAACATTTTCACACAAAAATAAACTTTTCGGTTTAGTTTTTTATACTACTAAAGGAGTATTTAAGGATTAAAAGATTCATATTCATTGAACAATTTGATTTATGTCAAAATACACCCAAACAAGCGCCTACATAATCATACAAAATTTCAAACCATCCTATCAGGATACTTAACTTTTCTTACAATAAGGAAACTTTAAACATGAAACGCCAAACCTTAGCTGCACTTATCGCTTCTGTATTTGCACTGGCCGCATGCGGCGAACAAGCTGCTAAACCAGCTGAAACTCCGGCTGCCACCGCTTCTGCCGAAGCTCCTGCTGCTGCTTCTGACTCACAAGCTGCTGCCGAGACTCCTTCTTCAGAATTGCCTGTAGTCGATGCCATCATGACTCACGCTCCGGAAGTTCCACCTGCAATCGATCGCGATCATCCGGCTAAAGTACGCGTTAAAATGGAAACCGTCGAAAAAACCATGACTATGGAAGACGGTGTTGAATACCACTACTGGACATTCAACGGCGACGTTCCGGGCCAAATGATTCGTGTACGCGAAGGCGATACCGTAGAAGTAGAATTCTCTAACAATCCTTCTTCTACTGTTCCTCACAACGTTGACTTCCACGCTGCTACCGGTCAAGGCGGTGGTGCAGAAGCTTCTTTCACTGCCCCAGGCCACACTTCTACTTTCAGCTTTAAAGCTCTGCAAGCCGGTTTGTACATTTACCACTGTGCCGTTGCTCCTGTAGGTATGCACATCGCCAACGGTATGTACGGTTTGATCTTGGTTGAACCTAAAGAAGGCCTGCCTAAAGTAGATAAAGAGTTCTACATCGTACAAGGCGACTTCTATACTAAAGGTAAAAAAGGCGCTCAAGGCCTGCAACCTTTCGATATGGACAAAGCAATTGCCGAACAACCTGAATACGTTGTATTCAACGGTCACGTAGGCTCTATCGCCGGTGACAACGCCCTGAAAGCCAAAGCTGGTGAAACTGTTCGTATGTACGTTGGTAACGGTGGTCCTAACTTGGTATCTTCTTTCCACGTTATCGGCGAAATCTTCGACAAAGTATATGTTGAAGGTGGTAAACTGATTAACGAAAACGTACAAAGCACTGTGATTCCTGCCGGTGGCGCCGCCATGATCGAATTCAAAGTCGATATTCCAGGCAGCTACACTATAGTTGACCACTCTATCTTCCGTGCGTTCAACAAAGGTGCTTTGGGTCAATTGAAAGTTGAGGGTAACGAAAACCCTGAAATCATGACCAAAAAACTGAGCGACACCGTTTACCAACCTGCCGGTGCTGCCGCTTCTGCCCCAGCCGCTGCGTCTGCCGCACCTGCTGCTTCTGAAGCCGCTAAATAATCCCTCGGTTTAATACGCCAAGCCACTGCTACTCTTCTCTTAGAGTCGCAGTGGCTTCCATCACAATTAATCTTCCTATTCAATCAGACAGATTAATTTTTCAGACGGCCTTGTTATGATTAGGCTATCTTAAAAATAAATTTTCTGTTTTCAAACGATAATAAGGGCGTACCATGAAACTCATACGACTCCTCCTCTTAGGCAGTGCCTTAATCTGCGGCAATACATTTGCAGCCGAAATGGTAAAAATCGAAGGAGGCAGCTATCGCCCTCTCTATCTTAAAAAAGAGACTTCCCTTATTAAAGTCAAGCCCTTCCAACTTGATAAATATCCTGTAACCAATGCCGAATTCGCCGAATTTTTGAAAACACATCCACAATGGCAAAAAGACAAAATCAGCTCTAAACAAGCTGAAAAAGCTTACCTGAAACATTGGGTAAAAAACGGCAGCAACAGTTATGCGCCTAAAGCCAGCGAACTCAAACATCCGGTAACTAATGTTTCATGGTTTGCCGCCAATGCCTACTGCGTTTCCAAAGGCAAACGCCTGCCGACTATTGACGAGTGGGAATTTGCAGGCTTGGCTTCTACCACTCAAAAAGATGGCTCTGCCGAACCCGGCTACAACCGCACCATCTTGGATTGGTATGCAGACGGCGGCCGAAACGGCCTGCACGACATCGGTAAAAACAAACCCAACTACTGGGGCGTATACGATATGCACGGCCTGATTTGGGAATGGACTGAAGACTTCAACAGCAGCCAACTCTCTGCCGGCTCGTCCAACACACAAATGTTCTGTAGCGGCGCATCCGTAGGCTCAAGCGACCCGTCCAACTATGCGGCATTCTTACGCTACGGCATCCGCACCAGCCTACAGTCCAAATATGTTTTAAATAACTTGGGCTTCCGCTGTGCGAGCAAATAAAGTTTAGTTTTTTATCACCAAAGCAGCTTTGGCGGTACTGAAAGGTATCGCCGCTTTTTTTGGCCGTCTGAAAAGATATGGCGCACAAAGACAAATTGTGGCATAATCCGCCCGTCTTTCTAAAAAGGCACTTAGGAGTTTGCTTAGGTCGTTTGGCTTGGCAAACTTGTCCGAACCTGAAAAGGTTCTTTTATTTTCGGAGTTATCCATCATGGCATTGACCGTAGAACAAAAAGCACAAATTGTTAAAGATTTCCAACGCAAAGAAGGCGATACCGGCTCTTCTGAAGTACAAGTCGCTCTGTTGACTTTCCGCATCAACGACCTGACTCCTCACTTCAAAGCCAACCCTAAAGACCACCACAGCCGTCGCGGCCTGTTGAAAATGGTTAGCCAACGTCGTCGCCTATTGTCTTACCTGCGTCGTACTCAGCCTGATACTTACCGTACACTGATTACCCGCCTGGGTCTGCGTAAATAATTTATGCTTAAATCAACACCGCCTTCGGGCGGTGTTTTTTATTAACATACCGATGCCGTCTGAAACACAGGCCCACGCTCTGTGTTATACTTCCACACGCTTAAGCAGCAAGGCTTAAACTTCCAATCACTCCTTAAAGCTCCCATCAAAGCGAGAATCTGAATTGTCTGTTCATTCCATGTTGCACTCAGGAAAATTTTGGCTGAAATCCCTGGTTTTCAGCATTGCCGTGCTTTTATGCCTCGCGGCGGTATTGAGTGCCTTAATGTTCCGCATATTCAATACAGAAAACATCGACGCATTCATACAGAAAAACTTTTCTGCCCATGGCTGCCAAGTCAAATACAACGCCAATATCAGCAGAAAATGGCTACCGCGCCCTACGCTGATTTTAAAAGACCTCAGCCTTTCCTCTTCCGAACCTGACACGCCGACGCTGAACATCGCTGAGTCCGAAATGGGCTTTGGTTGGAGCAGCCTATGGTCGGATGCGCCCATACTTGAGAAATGGATTCTTTTAAACCCGACACTGACACTGGACTCAAAACACCATCTGCCCGCCTGCCTGCAACAAGACCCATCGTCAAAAGAAAGTTTTCAGCTCAACCGCATCATCATCAATAACGGCAGCATCCGTTACCACAATAAAGAACAAGATATTGCCTTAAACGATCTGCAATTTTCCCTGCGCAGAGCCGATTCAGACGGCCGTCCATTCGATATCAGCGGCACACTGCAAAACATAGGCAACCCCATCAGTTGGCAAGGGGCCGGCCATCTTGTACAAGATGATGCCGGCTGGAGCGTTCCCGCCCTCAAATTAAACCTGCAAACCGTATTACTCAAAAACAAGCTGGATGCCCAAATCGCAGGCAGCCTTAATTGGCAAAACCAAACCGCCCTTTTCCGCGACTTCAATCTGCAAGCTGAAAGCGGCTATCAAAACTTGCATATCAACGCACGCTCGCCCCTCTTGCAGTTTAAAAACGGCTATTTGCACCTCAACACACTCAACGGCGCATTGACCGCCGGCAGTGAAAACAACCAATGGGACGGTTCATTCAAACTGGACAAAGCCAACCTCTACGCAACCGTTTTGACCGCCGCCAATTTTGAACTCAAAGGCAGCCATAAAAACGACCGACTCCAAACCAACTTTACCTTTTCCAGCCCATTGGTTTGGCAAAAAGGCAAAGGCATTGATGCGCCCAAACTGCACCTCAGCACCCTGCAAGACACCATCAACCGCCTTCCCCGCCCCCGATTCATCAGTACACTCGAAGGACAGGCCAATTTCAGCCTCAATACATGGGAAGGCCGTCTGAAAGGCGCATTTGACAGACAAGCCCTCGCCTTGGCCTTTAAATACCAACGCGATGCCCAGCCGCGCCCGCACCTTGACGCCGGTATCGCCTTACAAAAACTCAATCTGACCCCTTACTTGGAAGATCTGAAAACCCAGCCATCACTGAATCTTCCTTCCCTGCTGGCCAAATCCTGGTTGCCCGACATTGAGGCCAACCTCCAAATCGGCAGCATTCAAACTGCCGGTCTGCAATTAGAAAACATCGAATCCCTGCTCACCGCCGATAAAGAACATATAGCCCTACACCGTTTCAAAGCCGGGCTTTATGGCGGCAAAACCGAGGGAGGCCTGAGTATTGCGGCAACCCAACCTGCTTCCTACCACCTTCAGCAAAACGCAAAAGGCATACAAATTCAGCCGCTGCTGCAAGACCTGTTCGGTTTCCACAGCTTCAGCGGCAGCGGCGACGCCGTTATCGACATTAAAACTACCGGCAATGACCGTGCCCAAATGATACAAGCCTTAAACGGCAGCCTGCTTCTCGATATTACCAACGGTGCATGGCACGGCATCGATATGGACAGCATTCTGAAAAACGGCATCTCTTCGGAAAAAATCGACAACAGCAACCTCAAAACCCCTTTCCATCATTTCATCCTCAATAGCGAAATCGAGAAAGGCATCAGCCATCATATCAACACCGAACTGTTTTCTGACAGCCTGCACGTTGTCAGCAGCGGCTATACCGATTTAAATACCCAAAAGCTATCGGAAAACCTGCTTATAAGCAACGTACTGCAACCTAAAAACAAACCGATTCCCCTCAAAATCGGCGGTACCGTACAAAACCCTTCCATTACCCTCGATTACAGCCGCTTAACCAATGGCATGAACACACCTGCAGAAAAACAAAAAGCCCTGCAAGAAACCATACAAGAACAATGGAAGTGGCTCAAACCACGCTAAATTTTCAAATTAAAGGCCGTCTGAAACCCAAAAAGTTTCAGACGGCCTTTTAACAGATACATTGTCAGAATAAGATGTTTATTGGGGAATGACCATATACACAATCAGTGCAACAATGATGGCAAACCATATGGCCAACATTATCAAGCCTTTTTTGGAGAGTTTTCTTTTTCTCCAATCGAGCTTCAATATTTCTACCGTACCCTCAAACATAGACCCAATTATTTCCATCAATATTTGAAGTAGAAATTCCAATAAATCCGACATCTACAAACCCAAACGCTCCCAAATCTGATCGATTTTGGCCGTAACGGCAGGGTCTTTTTTGATCACACGCCCCCATTCGCGGTCGGTTTCACCCGGCCATTTGTTGGTCGCATCCAAACCCATTTTGCCGCCGAGTCCGCTGACAGGGCTGGCGAAGTCGAGATAATCGATGGGCGTATTTTCTACCAAAACAGTGTCGCGTACAGGGTCCATGCGCGTGGTGACCGCCCAGATGACTTCTTTCCAGTCGCGCACGTTCACATCGTCATCAACCACGATGATGAATTTGGTGTACATAAATTGGCGCAGGAACGACCAGCAGCCCATCATCACGCGCTTGGCGTGTCCGGCGTACTGTTTTTTCATACTCACCACCGCCATGCGGTAGGAGCAGCCTTCGGGCGGCAGGTAAAAATCAGTGATTTCAGGGAACTGCTTTTGCAAAAGCGGTACGAACACTTCGTTCAATGCCACGCCCAAAACGGCGGGTTCATCGGGCGGTTTACCTGTGTAGGTGGAGTGGTAAATCGGGTTTTCGCGCATGGTGATGCGCTCGACCGTGAACACGGGGAAATGGTCCTGCTCGTTGTAATAGCCCGTGTGGTCGCCGTATGGGCCTTCCAACGCGGTTTCGTTCGGATGGATGACGCCTTCCAGCACGATTTCAGCGCGTGCGGGCACTTGCAAATCATTGCCGATACATTTCACCAGCTCCGTCCGCGAACCGCGCAACAGTCCGGCAAATTGGTATTCGCTCAAGGTATCGGGAACGGGCGTTACCGCGCCCAAAATGGTGGCAGGGTCGCAGCCAAGCACGACGGCGACGGGATACGGCGTATCGGGATTGAGTTTGCGGAATTCCTGATAATCCAACGCGCCGCCGCGATGCGACAGCCAACGCATAATCAGCTTATTTTTGCCGATTAGTTGCTGACGGTAAATACCGAGATTTTGGCGTTTTTTGTTTGGTCCGCGCGTAACGGTCAAGCCCCACGTTACCAGTGGCGCAACGTCTTCCGGCCAGCAATGCTGAATCGGAAGTTTATACAAATCAACGTCCTCACCTTCCCGCACGATTTCCTGACACGGCGCATTTTTCACCACGTTCGGCGCCATGCTCCAAATGTCTTTCAGCAACGGCAGTTTAGAAAATGCGTCTTTGATGCCTTTAGGCGGTTCGGGTTCTTTCAGATACGCCAACGTCTGCCCGATTTCACGCAGCTTGGACACACTGTCCGCACCCATGCCCAGTGCCACGCGTTCGGGCGTGCCGAACAGATTCGCCAAGACGGGATAATCATAACGCGTACCATCAGGCTTAATCGGGTTTTCAAACAACAACGCCGGCCCTTCGGCGCGCAGCACGCGGTCGGCAATTTCGGTCATTTCCAAATACGGCGACACCGGATGCTGGATGCGCTTTAGTTTGCCATCAGCTTCCAATCCGGCGATAAATTCTCGCAAATCTCTGTATTTCATGATTTCATTTTCCTGAACAGGCCGTCTGAAAGCAGACCGCCATTTCGGGTTTGAAAGATAAACCAGCGGCTATTGTACCTGCCAAATCTGTTCAAATCCCAACTTTCCACGTCCGAATTTCTAGATTTTTTGCAAACTACCGTCAAATTTAAACAATATCTGCTTGTGATTGCTTTCAGACGGCCTTATCTTTGGTAAAATTCCAACTTAATCCAATCATCAATCAATATTTATCGTGGGACGGCGGCCATGTTTGCAATTTTAGAATCTTTTTTCGTTGAATACGGCTATGCGGCCGTGTTTTTCGTTTTGGTTATTTGCGGCTTCGGCGTGCCGATTCCTGAAGATTTGACACTGGTAACCGGCGGTGTGATTTCCGGCCTGGGTTATACCAACTCGCATATTATGTTTGCCGTCGGCATGCTCGGCGTATTGGTAGGCGACGGCTTTATGTTTGCGGCCGGCCGGATTTGGGGACAAAAAATCCTTAAATTCAAACCGATTGCCCGCGTGATGACACCCAAACGCTACGCCCAAGTACAGGAAAAATTCGACAAATACGGCAACTGGGTTTTATTCGTCGCCCGTTTCCTGCCCGGCCTGCGTACTGCCGTTTTCGTGACCGCTGGTATCAGCCGCAAGGTTTCCTACCTACGTTTTATCCTGATGGACGGCTTGGCCGCGCTGATTTCCGTTCCGGTTTGGATTTATCTGGGCGAATACGGCGCACGCAATACCGACTGGCTGATGAAAAAAATGCATAGCCTGCAATCCGGTATCTTTACCGTACTGGGCATCGGCGCAGTCATCGTCGGCTGGATTTGGTGGAGAAAACACCGCCGCCACACCTTCTTCCGTGAAAAATTACACGAAAAACGTGCTGCAAAAGCCAAAAAACAAGCCAATCAATAAACCATTCCAGGCCGTCTGAAACACTTCCCCGCTTTCAGACGGCCTCAATCATTCATCAGAAACACCATGAAACAAAAAATCTTCGTCCTCTACACCGGCGGCACCATCGGCATGACCCAAAGCAGCGCAGGCCTGCGTCCCGACACCGCCCTCGTCGATAAAGCCCTTGCCCCCTTTTCAGACGGCCTTGATTTCGAATGGCACGTTTGTCAGCCGCTCATCGATTCTTCCGCGGTAATGCTACAAAACCAACGCGACTGGCTGGATCTTATTATCGCCAAACTGCCTGACTATGACGGCATTTTGGTGCTGCACGGTACGGATACCATGGCATACACCGCCAACCTCTTCGCCCTTTCGCTGCAAGGCTTGGACAAACCCGTTATCCTGACCGGCTCACAATGGCCTTACGATGCCGCCAACAGCGATGCGCCGCGCAACCTTGCCACCGCTGTTTCCGCCTTCTCGCTCAAACTCAAACAAGTGGCGATTGCCTTTGACGGCAAACTCTTCCCCGCCGTCGGCAGCAGCAAGGTCAGCACCGAGACCGCCGCAGGTTTTGACAACCTGCATTTTGGCGCACTCGCCGAATGGGAGGAAAACAAAGGTTGGCACAATATCCGTACCGCCCCGACCCAACATTCAGACGGCCTCAAACCGCGTCTTCCAAATCCTGAAGCCAAAGTTTCCATCCGCACGCTGATTCCCGGTTATGCCGCGCAAGAACTTTCAGACGGCCTGCCCCACCTTTCCGCCCAAGCCCTGATTCTGCAAAGCTACGGCCACGGCAATGCGCCGAGTAACGATGCGTTTGTCCGAGCCGTCCAAGCCTTTACGCAACAAGGCAAATTGCTGCTCAACATCAGCCAAGTGCCGCAAGGTTGCGCCGCCGCCGTCTATGCCCAAGGCGATGCTTTGCGTCAGACAGGTATCATCAACGGCGGCAAATGCAATCTCGAAACTGCCACTGCGCTGATGACCCTTGCCATTTCCCATGACTGGAATGCAGATAAGGTGCAACAAGAATTGCAACAATTAAATCTGCTGTAAACCGCCATTTAATATGACTTTCACCGACACCCACTGCCATCTTGCCGACCCCAAACTTGCCGACATGCTGCCTGCCGTGCTTACCGAAGCGCAAGCCGTTGGCGTGGCGCGTTTTATCGTACCGGCCACATCCCCCAAAGATTGGCATCCCGTTGCGCAGTTGGAAAGGCCGTCTGAAAACATCCATATCGCTTTGGGCATTCATCCGTGGTTTGCAGACGGCCTCAACGAAGCGGCATTCCAAGAGTTAGAGAAAGAATTAATCCAGCATCCTCAGGCATGGGTTGGCGAAATCGGCTTGGATTTTTATGGCAAAGAGCAAACCCAAGCGCAACGCGACACGCAAACCGACGTCTTTATCCGCCAACTCATCCTCGCCCAAAACCTCAACCGCCGCGTCATCATCCATAATCTGAAAGCCACCGCCGCCATTGCCGCCGCCGTCAAAACCGCCGGTTTCACACAAGGCGGTATCGTTCACGCTTTCTCCGGCAGCGTAGAAGAAGCGCGGATTTTGGTGAAACTCGGCTTCAAAATCGGCATAGGCTCACTGCTGCTCAATCCCAATGCAAAAAAAGTCCGTGCCGCCTTACAAGCCTTAGATGACACGGATTTTGTTCTTGAAACCGACAGCCCTTTTATGCTCGGCCATGAAACCAATACACCAGCCAACATCCGCCGTATCGCCGAAATTGCAGCCGAACTGCGCGGCATACCGCTGGCGCAACTGGCTGAAATAACCGAGCAAAACGTGGATTCCCTGCTCCATACTTCCCCTTGATATGCCGACCTCAAGGCATCAAAAAGCCTTGCCCGGCCATTTCGTTTCCAAACCGACACACTCTGCCCTCCCTACCCCATATTCATGAATAAAAAGCGATACAAGGCCGTCTGAAAAAATGTTTTTGGCACAAAATATCGTTCACTCCGTCATCTCGGCTTTTTAACACCGTATTTTCCCTTTGATTGATAAAAAGTATTACGCATATTATTGGGCAAACTTTTTATTTACGTTAAAATATGCCTTTTTTTGATAATAAGGCCGTCTGAAAAAGGCGGAAACTAATTATGGCTGAACAACATACACACGCTTCCACCTGGAAGAGCAAAATCAATGCTCTCGGCCCGGGTATCATGATGGCTTCGGCGGCAGTCGGCGGCTCGCACCTGATTGCCTCCACGCAGGCAGGCGCACTTTACGGCTGGCAGCTTGCGCTGATTATCATTCTGACCAACCTGTTCAAATACCCTTTTTTCCGCTTCAGCGCACATTACACGCTGGACACGGGCAAAAGCCTGATTGAGGGCTATGCCGAAAAAAGCCGCGTTTATTTGTGGGTATTTTTGATTTTGTGTATTGCATCGGCAACGATTAATGCCGGTGCAGTCGCCATCGTTACCGCCGCCATCGTCAAAATGGCGATCCCATCGCTGACTTTCGATGCCGGCATGGTGTCCGTCATGATTATGGTTTCCTGCCTGCTGATTTTGGCAAGCGGCCGCTATAAAGCATTGGACAACGTTTCCAAAATCATCATCGTCAGCCTGACCATTGCCACCGTCGCCGCAGCCGCCGTGGCCATGTCTCGCGGCATGCAGATGAAACCCGACTTTATCGAGCCTACCCCGTGGACACTGGCAGGCTTGGGCTTCCTCATCGCACTGATGGGCTGGATGCCTGCACCGATTGAAATTTCCGCCATCAACTCTTTGTGGGTTACCGAAAAACAACGCATCAACCCTTCCAGCTACCGCGACGGCATTTTCGACTTCAACGTCGGCTATATCACCAGCGCGATTTTGGCGGTCGTTTTCCTCGCCTTGGGTGCATATGTACAATACGGCAACGGAGAGGAAGTGCAAATGGCGGGCGGCAAATATGTTGGCCAACTGATTAATATGTACGCCGTGACCATCGGCGACTGGTCTCGTCCGCTGGTGGCATTTATCGCCTTCGCCTGTATGTACGGCACCACCATTACCGTAGTGGACGGCTACGCACGTGCGATTGCCGAACCGGTACGCCTGCTGCGCGGCAAAGACAAAACCGGCAATGCCGAATTGTTTGCTTGGAACGTCTGGGTTGCAGGCTCAGGCTTGGCCGTGATTTTCTGGTTCAACAGCGCAATGGCGGAACTGCTCAAATTTGCCATGATTACCGCCTTCGTTGCCGCCCCTGTATTCGCTTGGCTGAACTACCGCCTCGTTAAAGGCGACAAACGCCACAAACTGACCATGGGGATGAACTTCCTCGCCATTATTGGTTTGATTTATTTGACCGGCTTTACCGTTTTATTCCTACTGAACCAAACAGGCATCTTGGCTGCGCCTAAATAAGCCCATATAAAAAAGGCCGTCTGAAACTTAAAAACAGGTTTCAGACGGCCTTTCCAATCCATCATATCTTTTTGAATTTTCATTCAAACCCATTATAATAACGCCTTATTTCGCCGTTGCAGACCACCCGACGGCATCCGTATTTTGGAAAATTTATGAAGCCGTCTATCTTAGAAAAACTACAACAACTCAGCGACCGACTAGAAGAAGTCACACATTTGCTCGGACAGCCTGAAGCCACGTCCGATATGGACAACTACCGCAAACTCACGCGCGAACACGCCGAATTGACGCCCGTCGTCGAAGTCTTCCAAAACTATCAGCTGGCGCAAAGCGACTTGGCAGATGCCGAAGAAATGCTGTCCGACCCTGAAATGAAAGACTTTGCTGCCGAAGAAATTGAAACGGCCAAAGCCAAAATCGACAAACTCGATACCGAATTGCAAAAACTACTACTGCCAAAAGATGCCGACGACGATAAAAACATCTTTATCGAGGTACGTGCCGGTACCGGCGGCGACGAAGCTGCTCTGTTTGCAGGCGATTTGCTGCGTATGTACAGCCGCTACGCCGAGCGCAATCGCTGGCAGGTTGAAATCGTTTCCGCCAACGAAAGCGAATTGGGCGGCTATAAAGAAGTCATCGCCCGCATTATCGGCTTAGGCGCGTACAGCCGTCTGAAATTTGAATCGGGCGGCCACCGCGTGCAACGCGTCCCTGCTACCGAAAGCCAAGGCCGCATCCACACCTCCGCCTGTACCGTTGCCGTCATGCCCGAAGCGGACGAACTGGAAGACATTGAACTGAACCCCGCCGACCTGCGCATCGACACCTTCCGCGCATCCGGCGCGGGCGGTCAGCACATCAACAAAACCGACTCCGCCGTCCGCATTACCCACTTACCGACAGGCATGGTAGTCGAATGCCAAGACGGCCGCAGCCAACACGCCAACAAAGCGCAGGCGATGAAAGTCCTCGCCGCCCGCTTAAACGACGCGCAAAAACGCGAAGCCCAAGCCAAAGAAGCCGCCGAACGCAAATCCCTGATCGGCAGCGGCGACCGCAGCGAACGCATCCGCACCTACAACTACCCGCAAGGCCGCGTGACCGACCACCGCATCAACCTTACCCTGCACAAACTGGATTTTGTGATGGACGGCGATTTGGAAGAAATCACCAATGCCCTGATTGCCGAGCATCAAGCCGAGCTTTTGGCGGCAATGGGGGATTGATGGATTTGGTCCATTGCGTTTATACTTTTCAGACGGCCTGATGACATATGTCAATATAACCGTGTATATGTTATCCCAAAGTGATAAAATGCAGCACCAGCTGCACAACAGCAACACTCTTCTACAATCACCGAAAGAGAGGACACAAAATGGCAAAAATCCTGATCGCACCGGTATCTACCGGCCTGAGCGCCGATGCAGCGGCAAAAGCATTTGCAGCGGCATTGAATGCGCAAGTTTTCCAAGCCGTTGACTCCACTACAGAAACCCTGTTGGCTCAAGGCAAAAGCGACGACTGGTTCGACGCGCTTGTCGGTAAAGTTGCAGCATTGAACGCAGATAACCTCGTTATCGAAGGCATCACTCCTGATGCGGACAAATTGTTCTTGGCAGGCAAAAACGTCGAATTGGCGTTGTCTTTGGACGCAGGCGTTGTATTGGCGCTGAAATCCGACAACTCCGACGCAGCCGCCGTTGCCCAACAATTAAACCTCACCAAACAGCTCTACACCAACTCCCCGGGCTTATTGGAAGGCTTTATCATTGACGGCGCAGCCGCTGCTTTAGGCGCACAAGTTGCCGAGCAAACCGGCCTGACTTTCTTCGGCTCCAGCGACAAACTGCAAGACGTATCCGCTTTGGCCAAACGCGAAGCCAAACGCCTGTCTCCAGCCCAATTCCGTTACAACCTGATCGATTTCGCACGCAAAGCCGATATGCGCATCGTCCTGCCTGAAGGCGCAGAACCACGCACCGTCGCCGCTGCCGCTATCTGTCACGAAAAAGGCATCGCCCGTTGCGTACTGTTGGCGACCCGCGAAGAAGTTGAAGCCGTAGCGAAAGAACGCGGCATCTCCCTGCCCGATTCTTTGGAAATCATTGATCCAGCTACTTTGGTTGAACAATACGTTGAACCAATGTGCGAATTGCGCAAATCCAAAGGCCTGACTCCTGAAGATGCACGCAAACAGCTGCAAGACACCGTCGTACTGGGTACCATGATGATGGCTCAAAACGACGTAGACGGTTTGGTTTCCGGCGCAGTCCACACTACTGCCAACACCATCCGCCCTGCCCTGCAACTGATTAAAACCGCTCCGGGTGCAAGCCTTGTATCCAGCGTATTCTTCATGTTGCTGCCTAACCAAGTTTTGGCATTCGGCGACTGCGCGGTTAACCCGAACCCAACTCCGGAACAACTGGCCGACATCGCCATCCAATCTGCCGACAGCGCCAAAGCCTTCGGTATCGATCCCAAAGTGGCCATGATTTCCTACTCTACCATCAACTCAGGCAGCGGCCCTGATGTCGATGCAGTGATAGAAGCAACCAAACTGGCTAATGAAAAACGCCCTGATTTGGCCATCGAAGGCCCGTTGCAATACGATGCGGCTACCGTTCCATCTATCGGCCAATCCAAAGCTCCGGGCAGCGCTGTTGCCGGTCAAGCAACCGTTTTAGTTTTCCCAGACCTCAATACCGGCAACTGTACTTACAAAGCCGTACAACGCAGCGCCAACGTCCTGAGCGTAGGCCCGTTGTTGCAAGGTTTGCGTAAACCGGTTAACGACTTGTCCCGCGGCGCATTGATTGAAGACATCGTCTTCACCATCGCCCTGACTGCCGTTCAAGCCAAACAAATGCAAGGCTGATTGACAAGCTGATGCTTTGAAATCAAAGGCCGTCTGAAACCGATGTTTCAGACGGCCTTTCGTATATTTGCGCCAACTATATTATAATTCGCCATTATTTTCTGAAAGACTGCCCCAATGACTGCCTACCAGCAACAACTAGCCGACAAAAAGCAATATCTTCAGCAACTTTTCCAAGGACTGGATTTTCCTGAAATCGAAGTCTTTGAATCTCCGGAACAGCATTACAGAATGCGTGCCGAGTTCCGCATCTGGCATGAAGGCGGCGAAATGTTTTATGCCATGTTTGAGCGCGGGCAAAAGGCAAGTGGGGCAAGCCTGATCCGTTGCGACCAATTTCCTGCCGCGTCCAAATCCATCAATGCCTTGATGCCGAAACTGATTGAAGCCGCGTCCAATCATCCCGAACTGAAAAACCGCTGGTACGCCGTCGAATTTTTATCCACTTTAAGCGGCGAAATGCTGGTGACCATGATTTACCACAAGAAGCTGAACGACGCATGGCAACAAGCCGCGCAAGAGCTGGCGCACAATTTGGGCATTCATATCATCGGCCGCAGCCGCGGACAAAAAATCGTATTGAGCCAAGATTTTGTGACCGAAGCATTGGAAGTCAACGGCAAGACCTTCCGCTATCGTCAAATCGAGGGCAGCTTTACCCAACCCAATGCCCAAGTGTGCCAAAAAATGCTGACTTGGGCGTGTGATGCCGCGCAAAACTTAGGCAAAGACCTGCTTGAGCTGTACTGCGGTAACGGCAATTTCACCCTGCCGCTTTCGCAACATTTCAATCAGGTGCTGGCAACCGAAGTTTCCAAAACTTCCGTCAACGCCGCCCAATGGAATATTGAAGCCAACCAAATTACCAATCTCAAAATCGCTCGTCTGTCTGCGGAAGAATTTACCGAGGCCTACACGCAAAACCGTGAATTCCGCCGCCTGCAAGAACAAGGCGTCGACTTGAAAAACTATGATTTTTCAACCATTTTCGTTGATCCTCCACGCGCTGGTGTTGATGATGAGACGCTCAAATTAGTTGCCCAATTCGACAACGTCCTCTATATTTCCTGCAATCCTGAGACCCTGCGCACCAACCTCGACACGCTCTGTCAAACCCATACCATCGAACGCGCCGCCCTGTTCGACCAATTCCCATTTACCCACCATATCGAAAGCGGCGTTTGGTTGAAGAAGAAAAAATAAAACCATACAAAAAGGCCGTCTGAATGTTCAGACGGCCTTTAATTAACGGCATATTAAGTGATTTTCAAATCAATCCGCTTCCAAAACCACTTTCATGGCTTGGTTTTCAGCAGCGTGTTTGAATACATCGTAAGCTTTTTCCAATTCGCTGAATTTGAAATGGTGGGTCATCATCTTGGTGTAATCCACTGAGCTGCTGGAAATGGCTTTCATCAGCATTTCGGTAGTATTGGCGTTAACCAGGCCGGTAGTAATGGCAAGGTTTTTAATCCACAGTTTTTCCAGTTTGAAATCAACGGATTGACCATGTACACCAACCACAGCAATATGGCCACCAGGTTTCACGATGTCTTGACACATATTCCAAGTCGCAGGGATACCGACTGCTTCGATGGCACAATCTACACCGTCTTCGCCGACGATAGCGGCAACTTGTTTGCTCACATCGCCGGAAGCAGGGTTGATGGTATGGGTTGCGCCCAATTCTTTCGCCAGTTTCAAGCGGTTTTCGTCCATATCGCAAACAATGATGGCGGCAGGGCTATACAGTTGCGCAGTCAGCAATGCAGACATACCGACAGGGCCGGCACCAGCGATGAATACGGTATCGCCGGGTTTCACATCACCGTATTGCACGCCGATTTCGTGGGCGGTCGGCAAAGCATCGCTCAACAGCAAGGCAACTTCTTCGTTGACGTTGTCAGGCAGCGGAACCAAGCTGTTGTCGGCATAAGGCGTACGGACGTATTCAGCCTGGGTACCGTCAATCATATAGCCCAAGATCCAACCGCCGTTGCGGCAGTGTGAATAAAGTTGGATTTTACAGTTGTCGCAAGTACAGCATTTGCTGACACATGAAATAATGACTTTATCACCGACTTTGATGTTTTTTACAGCATCGCCGACTTCTTCTACAATACCGATGCCCTCATGACCGAGAATACGACCGTCGGCAACTTCAGGGTTTTTCCCCTTCCAAATACCCAAGTCAGTACCGCAAATCGTGGTTTTAACGATTTTGACGACTGCATCGGTCGGATCGATAATTTGAGGGCGGGGCTTTTCTTCAAAACGGATGTCGTTTGCGCCGTGATAAACCATTGCTTTCATGTGAATCTCCTTGAGCGGTTAATAAACTTTAACAATACAGCGTAAATCCACGTTAACTATATTTATATACCCCTCCGCCAGATAAGTCAATCCTGATTATTATTTTGTATATTATAGTGTAACATGCTGTTTTAAAAATAAATAATTAAAAAGAAAATATTAATGAACACACCCACATCCTTCGCGCGACGACTCATTGATTGGCAACGGCAACACGGCCGTCACGACTTGCCTTGGCAGGTCAAAGACCCCTATTCCGTCTGGCTTTCAGAAATCATGCTCCAACAAACGCAGGTTGCTACCGTATTGGACTACTATCCGCGTTTCTTAACCAAATTCCCAACCGTGCAATCGCTTGCCGCTGCGCCGCAAGACGAGGTTTTATCCTTGTGGGCAGGCTTGGGCTATTACAGCCGCGCACGCAACCTGCACAAAGCCGCGCAACAAGTCGTCGGACAATTCGGCGGCATCTTTCCTTCCGAGCGCAAGGACTTGGAAACACTCTGCGGCGTAGGCAGAAGTACCGCTGC
The DNA here is from genome assembly GCF_051962805.1 of Neisseria sp. P0008.S002. NCBI lineage: Bacteria > Pseudomonadati > Pseudomonadota > Betaproteobacteria > Neisseriales > Neisseriaceae > Neisseria > Neisseria sp. P0008.S002. The sequence goes on from NZ_JBQCUY010000001.1 coordinate 243,133, forward strand.
CGCCATTTCTGCCTTTGCTTTCAACCGACGAGAAACCATCTTGGACGGCAACGTCAAACGCGTTCTCTGCCGTGTCTTTGCCCAAGACGGCAATCCGCAAGATAAGAAATTTGAAAACTCGCTTTGGACGCTTGCCGAAAGCCTGCTGCCGTCTGAAAACACTGATATGCCTGCCTACACGCAAGGCTTGATGGATTTGGGCGCAACCGTCTGCAAACGGACAAAACCTTTGTGTCATCAATGTCCTATGGCAGACATCTGCGAAGCAAAAAAACAAAACCGCATTGACGAACTGCCTCGCAAAAAAACTGCTCCCGAAGTGCAAACCCTACCGCTTTACTGGCTGATTATTCATAACACTGACGGCGCATTATTGCTTGAAAAACGCCCTGCCAAAGGCATTTGGGGCGGTCTGTATTGCGTACCCTGTTTTGAAAAATTAGACGATTTGTATGCTTACGCCAAACGCTTCGGCATTGTTTCAGACGGCCTTGAAGAACAAACCACGTTTACCCACCGCCTGACCCACCGCTTATTGATGATTACCCCTTTTCAGACGCAACAAAGGCCGTCTGAACATCTTTCAGACGGCCTTTGGGTATCATTGGAACATTTGGCGGATTATGGTTTGCCCAAACCTTTAATCAAGTATTTGGCAAAAGGCTAAACCGCCCTATTCCACAATCTCTTTAAATACAACTTCTTTCCCACCGCGAATCAATACGGCGAAACCATCGCCAATTTGCCAACGCGAGCTTGGATTGGCGTACTCGACACCCTGACTCCGCAAGCGGACTTGCGCCAGTTTCTCAACCGTATTGCCTTCACGCAGCTCAACCATCATCGGGCTGTGGCTGTTGATATAAATTGCAGTAATCGTCCGACCTTGTACGGATTGATAACGGACAGAATACGTCTGCGCCTGTGCAATGACCGGTAAAGGCGCGTCAGGGCGCACGGCCTTATACGAACCGCACGCAGCACACAAACTCAGGCACAAAGCGCAGATGACTTTGTTCAACATAGGCATAGATCAGTAATGGTGATGCGGAATCTCGCCATCAAGACGGTAATAAGTGCCGCAATACGGGCATTCAATCTCACTGTTGGACTGAATCGGCAGGAACACACGCGGATGGCCGTTCCATGTTTCATGATTAGGGCCGGAGCAATGCAGCGGCAAATCCTGCGGCTTGATGACTACAACGTTTTTTTCAGACTGTGTACTCATGGTTTGGTTCCTTACTATGTTTTCTTATCTTCCGATATTGTAAAGCAAAACGGCCACTAGGTTCAGACTGAAAACATTATATAATCACTTTTTTCAGACGGCCTTTGATGATGATGACTACCCCGCTCTGCCTTCAAGATTTCGATACTTCCGATTCCGCTTCATTTCTTTATACACTCAGCGCAGCCTATTTGGATCACACCGAACAGGCAGGCGATGAGGAAATGTCCGGCCTCAACGACGAACAGCATACATTGACCGCCCTTTGCTACCTCGACAGCCAAATTCAAGAAGGCGGCTTCGTACAGCTTATCGCTTCAGGATACGGAGAATACATCTTTGGCAATCCGGTTGCCGACAGCCTGCGCCGCTGGCGCATCAAACCGATACCGAAAATCTTAGACAAAGCCAAAGCCTTGTACGAAAAACACGGCGAAGCCATTGAAAAAATGGCAGATGAGCAAAGGGATTTCGACGAAATCCGCAAAGCTTTTCCCGATTTTGAAGAGCTTGACAGCGATTATTATGACGTTGCCGACGAAGACTTGGAAACCGCGGCAGCCTACGTTCAGGCAAATTGGGATAAATTTGCCAAACTGTCAGGCTGAAACCATAAAACTTTGCCGGTTTGAATCATCTGTTCAAACCGGCAAAATCATCAATACATCGAATTAACGTTTGTTTTTCTGATAAATCGGCATTACTTCAGGCAACATTTTGCGGATTGCATTGATACGCGCCTGATTGGTCGGGTGGGTCGACAAAATAGACAATGAGCTGCCGCCATGTACTTTGTTCATTTTTTCCCACACGCTTACCGCAGCCTCAGGGTTGTAGCCTGCTTCAGCCATCAAACGCACACCGCCGGCATCCGCTTCGCTTTCCTGATGGCGTGAGAACGGTTTGGTTGCCAACAAATCTGCTCCCAAGCCAACCAAATCACCATCTACACCGGTTGAGCTGGCCAAAATCGAACCACCCAAGCCGGTCAATACTTGCCCGCCCAAAGCTTTTTTACTGTGCTCCAACAGAGCATGGGTCATTTCATGGCCGACAACGGCGGCAATTTCAGCATCCGTCAGCTTCAATTTTTCTACTATGCCGGTGTACACGGCCATTTTACCTCCCGGCATTGCCCATGCATTCATTTCATCACTGCGGATAACGTTCATCTGCCAATTGAAAGGCACACCGGTTTTGTTAGCGCGCTCAGCATGAGGACGCAGACGTGCAAACACACGTTGAACACGTTGAGCAGTTGGAGAGGAAACATCCAAAGCTTTTTGACCACGCGCTTTTTGAATGACTTGTGAATAACTTTTAGCCGCGTCTTCATTTAAAGTCGCAGTATCGTAGCCAACCATATCCGCTACAGAAGTACAGCCGGTCAACGCCAAAATCACGCCCATGCCGGCCCAATATTTTTTATTCCATTTTTTCAACATGTTTTCTCTCTGTGTTTTTAAGTTAATGTAACGACATTGTACCCAAATTTAATACACTTTACACAAAAGGCCGTCTGAACGGTTTCAGACGGCCTTTAAGCGTAATATTTAAGAACGGCGCTGCAGCATCCAAGACTCAATCTTACGCGCATCGTTCACGCGGGTTGTGGAAGACGGAGAGTTGAGCAACACAATGGTAATCGGCTGATTCTGCACATTGGCCTTAACCACCATAGAACGTCCTGCTTCACGAATATAGCCTGTTTTCTGCAATTCAATATTCCAGCTGCCCTCACGCACCAAGGCATTGGAGTTTTTGTAGTTTTGACGACCGTTTGCCGTCCAAACCGAGCCGTAATTTGAAGTCGAATTTTTACGGATCAGCGGATATTTGCTGGCTGCCGCAACCATGCGGTTCAAATCACGCGCAGTTGAAACGTTTTGGAAATTCAAACCGGTAGGCTCATAGAAACGGCTGCTGGTCATACCCAGGCTTTGCGCTTTGGCATTCATTGCCGCAACAAACGCGCTCATACCGCCCGGATAAGTACGGCCCAATGCATGAGTGGCACGGTTCTCACTGCTCATCAGGCTCAAATGCAACAATTCGCCGCGTGTCAGCGTCGTGCCGATGCTCAAGCGGCTGCCCGTACCTTTCAGACGGTCGATTTCAGCCTCGGTAATCGTGATCGGCTCGTTCATATCCAGATGCGCATCCAAAACCACCATTGCACTCATCAATTTGGAAATAGAAGCAATCGGCATGACACGATCAGGGTTTTTCTGATACAGCACTTCACCGGTTTTATTATTGAAAATCAAAGCAGATTGCGAAGAAAGCAGAGGACCGGCCAAAGCGGCTTGAGCTTCGACTTGGTCGGCATGACTCAACGCAAAAGCTTCCATCGGGTCATTTTGCACTGGGAAATTTTGCTCCAAAAATTGTCCCAATACATCCATATCATCGGCAACGGCAGGCGCGGAAGCAAAAGCCAATGCCACACCTGTCCATACCATTCCTAAAGTTTTATAGAATTTCATATCTGCCAATTCAAAAAAATACATTTAATTCAACATTCTGTTAAATTTTTCGCTAATTGTAAAGCGAGTTGAGAAAACTTTGCGTTTGTTTGCGAGATATTCAAATCCAGCGCCCTCATCTGTTTCTTAGACGATACGGCGCAATGCCTGCTCTGATTTGAAAAAACACAAGATAGTCATTATACTTAGGCTCCCTTGTCAGAGGCATTCCCTCAATCCGGCAATACGCCCGAAATATCTGTTCCCCCTTTACAACACAGCCTCCATACAACCATACGAAGAAATTATTATGTCTGAAGAAAAACGCACCTGTTCATTTTGCGGGAAGTCCGAAAACGACGTTAAAAATCTGATCGAAGGCGAACACGCCTTCATCTGCAACGAATGTGTAGAAACTTGCGGCATGATGCTGCAAGACAACGAATCCGGCGAAATTGAAAACGAGCTTGCCAAAGCAAAAGAAGAAAACACCGAGAAAAAACTGCCTACCCCGGCCGAAATCGTTGCCAACCTCAACGACCACGTTATCGGTCAGGAACACGCAAAAAAAGCGTTGGCAGTATCGGTTTACAACCACTACAAACGCCTGCGCCATCCAAAAGCAGAGGGCAAGGTTGAATTGTCCAAATCCAACATCCTGCTCATCGGCCCTACCGGCTCAGGTAAAACCTTGTTGGCGCAATCTTTGGCGCGCAAACTGGATGTACCTTTTGTCATGGCGGATGCCACAACTTTAACCGAAGCCGGTTATGTCGGTGAAGACGTCGAACAAATCATCACCAAACTTTTGGGTAAATGTGATTTTGACGTTGAAAAAGCCCAGCGCGGCATCGTTTATATCGATGAAATCGATAAAATTTCACGCAAAAGCGACAATCCGTCCATTACGCGCGACGTATCTGGCGAAGGCGTGCAACAAGCCTTGCTGAAACTGATTGAAGGCACGGTAGCCAGCGTTCCCCCTCAAGGCGGCCGCAAACATCCGAACCAAGAATTCATCAACGTTGATACCACCAACATCCTCTTTATTTGTGGTGGCGCATTTGCCGGCTTGGAAAAAGTCATCCGTCAACGTACTGAAAAAGGCGGTATCGGCTTTGGTGCGGCGGTGCACAGTAAAGATGAAAACGCCGATATTTCAGCTCTGTTTGAGACAGTCGAGCCTGAAGATTTGATTAAATTCGGTTTAATTCCCGAGCTTATCGGCCGTCTGCCCGTGATTGCTACATTGGCAGAATTGGACGAAGATGCTTTAGTCAACATTTTGACCGAGCCGAAAAATGCCTTGGTCAAACAATATCAAACCTTGTTTGAAATGGAAGATGTCGGCCTTGAGTTTGAAGAAGATGCTTTGCGCAGCATCGCCAAACTAGCAATGGAACGCAAAACAGGTGCGCGCGGCCTGCGCTCTATCGTCGAACGTTGCCTCTTAGACACCATGTACACTCTACCAGATTTGAAAGACGTAGCAAAAGTCGTCATCAATAAAGAGGTCGTGGAAAAAGGCGAACAGCCAAAACTTTTCCGTGAAGACGGCAGCGAATATAAGCAATAAGGTTTATTCTCCGAAAAAGACGTGTACCCGTTACACGTCTTTTTTATTTTCTTAATAAAACCAAAACCATATTTCCTAATAATGCCCTTATACATAAAAAAACAAAGGCCGTCTGAAACATATTCAGACGACCTTTGTTTTCAAGTTGCTCTAAGTCTGTCTTCATCCGGAGTATTGATGAGAGTGACTTCCTTGAATTTTATGAAGCTTATTTTTTTGCTTTCTTAACAGCTTTTTTAGCAGGAGCAGCTTTGGCAGCAGGCTCAGAAGCCGCAGCTTCAGGAGCAGCAGTTTCAGGAGCAGCTACTGGCTCAGATGCAGCAGGTTCGGAGGCAGCTGATTCAGCGGTACGTTGATAGCCTTTGTCTTTCATGCAGGCATCAAACACAGCTCGGTCAGCATTTTCACCAGATGCTTGTTGACATTGAGTCATTGCTTCTTCAACAGTGATGCGTGGCGCTGCCGCTTCTTCAGGTTTGGAAGAAGAACAAGCTGCCAACATCAGGCTACCGGTTGCAAGAGCGATCAATAAAGTTTTCATAATTGTATATTCCTAAATTTTGATTTTATGGTTTACCGTTAAACGGGAGAAACAGGCTACAAAACAAGCTCTGCACCTCAATATTGAGTACGTGAGTACAATTTAGTTTCATTTTAGCCGGTAAGTTTTTGATAAATTAATTCTATTAAAGTTAAGACAAATGCTTAATCTTCAATAAACTCAAAACCTTGCAAGCCAGTAAATTTTTCTGTTTTTGAACTGTAAAAATATCAAAACTTGGTCAATCCTAGCCGCAACCATCATTTGGGGAGTCCCTCTTTTTATGGCATAATGGGCTACTTGACGGATTATTCCGCTCCCCATTTTTTTCAAACCGCAGAATCAAAATCATACTGCGGTTTATCCATTTCAGAATCAGATTTTTCAGACGGCCTCACCATTCAAAAGGCCGTCTGAACAGAAAGCCACCATCATGAATCCTTTCTCTTCACTCGGTTTAGGCAGCGAATTAGTCTCTGCCCTGACCGATCAAGGGTATGAAAACCCGACGCCTATCCAAGCCGCAGCGATTCCTAAAGCCTTGGCAGGACACGATCTTTTGGCCGCAGCACAAACCGGCACAGGTAAAACCGCCGCCTTTATGCTGCCCAGCCTCGAACGCCTGAAACGCTACGCCACATCCAGCACCTCCCCTGCCATGCACCCTGTCCGCATGTTGGTATTGACCCCGACCCGCGAACTGGCCGATCAAATCGATCAAAACGTGCAGGCATACATTAAGAATCTTCCTTTACGCCATACCGTCCTCTTTGGCGGCGTCAATATGGACAAACAAACTGCCGACTTGCGCGCCGGTTGCGAAATCGTTGTCGCTACGGTTGGCCGACTGCTCGACCACGTTAAACAAAAAAACATCAATTTAAACAAAGTTGAAATCGTCGTACTCGACGAAGCCGACCGTATGCTTGATATGGGTTTCATCGACGATATCCGTAAAATCATGCAGATGTTGCCCAAACAGCGACAAACCCTGCTTTTCTCCGCCACTTTCTCACCGCCTATCCGCAAGCTTGCGCAAGATTTTATGCACACGCCCGAAATGGTTGAAGTGGCTGCGCAAAATACCACCAACGCCAATGTCGAGCAACACATCATTGCCGTTGATGCACTCAAAAAGCGCAACCTGCTCGAACGTCTGATTGTTGATTTGCATATGAATCAAGTCATTGTATTCTGCAAAACCAAACAAAGCGTCGATCAAGTTACCCGCGACCTCGTCCGCCGCAACATTGCCGCTCAATCCATCCACGGCGACAAATCCCAACAAAGCCGACTGGAAACCCTCAACGCCTTTAAAGAAGGTACATTACGCGTTTTGGTTGCCACCGACGTTGCCGCACGCGGTTTGGATATTGCCGAGTTGCCTTTTGTCATCAACTACGAGCTGCCAACCCAACCTGAAGACTACGTCCACCGCATCGGACGCACCGGCCGGGCCGGTGCCGACGGCGTTGCCATTTCCTTGATGGATAAAACCGAACAGAAAATGTTTGAATCCATTAAAGAGCTGACCGGCAGCGATTTGAATGTGGAACGCATCGAAGGCTTTGAGCCGTATTGGTGGGGCAACGACAATCAAGATGAAGCTGAAGCACAACCGGTTCAGCACAACGACAGCCGCTCTCGCCGCGAAGATAGAAACAAACGCAACGAATACGCGAATAAATCAGATAAAAGCTCAAAAAAAGCAGAAGAGAAAAACGATCCGGGTATTGTCTGCGGCAAAATTGCCGGCAGAACACGCCGCAGCCGTCACGAGCGTCAGCCTTGCGCCCTGCTCCAACCTGGTTTTGGCGTAAAGTAAACAACGCTGATTAATCGGTTTTCTGATTATTTATCCTAAGCAAAGGCCGTCTGAAACTTATCTTTCAGACGGCCTTTTATTAAACTAAAAATAAAAAGGACGTGATGAACACGCCCTTTATTTTTCCGTTTCAGACGGCCTTTATTATTTAAGGCCGTCTGAAAATCGGTTTACCTTGCTATATTAAACATTCACTTTCTCGGCTACTTCGTTGTAGCTGTCGATTTCATTGAAGTTCATGTAGCGGTAGATTTGGTCGCCCTGCTCGTTAATGATGCCGATATTGGCTTGGTATTCTTCAACAGTCGGGATTTTACCCAGTTTGGAGCAGATTGCCGCCAACTCAGCCGAGCCGAGGTAAACAAAGGTGTTTTTACCCAAGCGGTTCGGGAAGTTACGGGTAGAAGTGGACATTACAGTCGCACCTTCGTGTACTTGCGCTTGGTTACCCATACACAATGAGCAACCCGGCATTTCCATACGCGCGCCTGCACGGCCGAGTACACCGTAGTGACCTTCGTCAGACAACTCTTTCGCATCCATTTTGGTCGGCGGTGCCATCCACAGACGTACCGGGATGTCGCTCTTGCCTTCCAAGAGTTTGGAGGCGGCGCGGAAGTGGCCGATGTTGGTCATACAAGAACCGATGAACACTTCGTCGATTTTGGTGCCGGAGCGTTCAGACATGAAGCACACGTCGTCAGGGTCGTTCGGGCAAGCAATAATCGGCTCTTTAATGTCGTCCATGTTGATTTCAATCACGGCGGCGTATTCGGCATCTTTATCCGCTTCGAGCAATTCAGGATTTGCCAACCATGCTTCCATGGCTTTGATACGGCGTTCCAAAGTGCGTGAATCTTGATAGCCGTCGGCAATCATGTTTTTCATCAACACAATATTGGATTTCATGTACTCGATAATCGGCTCTTTGTTGAGCTTCACGGTACAGCCAGCAGCAGAGCGTTCGGCAGACGCGTCAGTCAATTCAAAGGCTTGTTCCACTTTCAAATCAGGCAGGCCTTCGATTTCGAGGATGCGGCCGGAGAAGATGTTTTTCTTACCGGCTTTGGCAACAGTCAGCAAACCTTGTTTAATCGCGTACAACGGAATTGCATTTACCAAGTCACGCAGGGTGACGCCCGGTTGCAGTTTGCCGCTGAAGCGTACCAATACAGACTCAGGCATATCAAGCGGCATTACGCCCGTGGCTGCTGCGAAAGCAACCAAGCCCGAACCTGCAGGGAAAGAAATACCGATAGGGAAACGGGTGTGGCTATCGCCGCCTGTACCGACTGTATCAGGCAACAGCAGACGGTTGAGCCATGAGTGAATCACGCCATCACCCGGACGCAGGGATACACCGCCACGGGTAGAGATGAAAGCAGGCAATTCTTTATGAGTTCTCACATCGACAGGTTTTGGATAAGCCGCGGTGTGACAGAAAGACTGCATCACCATATCTGCTGAGAAGCCCAAGCAAGCCAGGTCTTTCAATTCGTCGCGAGTCATCGGGCCGGTAGTATCTTGCGAGCCGACAGTAGTCATGCGTGGTTCGCAGTAAGTACCCGGACGCACGCCTTTGCCTTCCGGCAAACCGCAGGCGCGACCAACCATTTTTTGAGCCAATGTGAAACCGGCTTTGCTTTCAGCTGGCGCTTGAGGCAGACGGAACTCGGTAGAAGCAGGCAATTTCAGTGCTTCGCGCGCTTTGGCAGTCAAACCGCGACCGATAATCAGGTTAATACGGCCACCGGCTTGCACTTCGTCCAGCAATACTTGTGATTTCAATTCAAACTCGGCAACAATCTCGCCGTTTTTCACGATTTTGCCTTCATAAGGCAGGATATCGACGACATCGCCCATTTTCAGAGCAGATACATCGACTTCAATCGGCAATGCGCCGGAGTCTTCTTGAGTATTGAAGAAAATAGGAGCAATTTTGCCACCCAAGCACACACCGCCGAAACGCTTATTCGGTACGAACGGAATATCTTCGCCTGTATGCCAAATCACGGAGTTGGTAGCAGATTTACGTGAAGAACCGGTACCGACCACGTCGCCAACGTAAGCAACCGGATGGCCTTTGGCTTTGAGTTCTTCCAACAATTTAATCGGACCGACTTCGCCCGGTTTGTCAGGATTGATGCCGTCGCGCGGGTTTTTCAACATAGCCAGCGCGTGCAGAGGGATATCAGGACGGCTCCATGCATCAGGTGCAGGAGAGAGGTCGTCTGTATTGGTTTCACCGTCGACTTTGAAGACGGTAACAGTGATTTTTTCTGGAACTTTGGCACGAGAAGTGAACCATTCGGCATCTGCCCAAGATTGCAATACTTCTTGCGCGTATTTGTTGCCTTTTTCGGCTTTTTCTTGAACATCGTGGAAAGAGTCAAACATCAACAGAGTGTGTTTCAGACCATTTGCAGCGATAGGCGCAAGTTTGTCGTTGTCCAAGAGTTCGATGAGTGCATGAATGTTGTAACCGCCAAGCATAGTACCCAACAGCTCGGTAGCATACTCAGGGGAAATCAGCGGACTGGATGCGCTGCCTTCGGCAACGGCAGCCAAAAATGAGGCTTTAACTTTGGCGGCATCGTCCACACCGGGTGGTACGCGGTGAGCCAACAGCTCAACCAAGAACTCACCTTCACCGGCAGGTGGATTTTTCAGCAGCTCAACCAAATCAGCAGTCTGCTGAGCAGTCAGAGGAAGGGCGGGAATACCAAGGGCGGCGCGCTCGACGGCGGCTTTACGATAGGCTTCTAACATCTCTTTGTTCCTTTTTCTGTTTTTTCTTCTGGACAATTGCAAATGATTTGCAATTAAGGATTGTAAACAATCCTTTTAAGTATCATAGACCAGTTTTCAAAAAATGGGAACAGTTATGTTACTAAGTGTAATAAATTTAAACTATTTTATTTAATGTGTTAATAGTCTAATTATCTAAAGCTGCCCTATTCTAGGCGTTTTAGCCAAACAGACGGGAAACTTCGGCTGATTTTTTACGGTACGGCAATATGATTTCAACGCGGAACAGGCCGTCTGATTGGATATATCTGATTTTCGCGTCGGTGTCATACATCAAAGTCAGGCGCTCTTTCAGATTGCGCAAGGCCATAGAATTACCTTTATGCGGCTTGGTATTTTCGTTGGGTTCCGTTCCGCACGGATTTTCGATACTGATGAAAATAGATGATTTTTCCAATTTTGTTAATACCGTAATTATCCCTGGACGGTGGATAGATTCGACACCATGGAATACGGCATTTTCCAAAAGCGGTTGCAACAACAGATGCGGTGTTTCCGCATCATCAGGCGCATGGTGCTGCCACATGACCTGTACGCGCATATGTCCCATGCGGATTTGCTCGATGGCAATATATTCCTGCGCCCACTCGATTTCCTGTCCTAAGGTACTGTTTTGACTACCGTCGCGCAGTTGTGCGCGGAACAAGTTGGCCAAATTTTCCAGCAAAGTCTCCGCGTCATACGGACGCAGACGGATTAAGCTGATGGCGGCATTCAAGCTGTTAAACAAGAAATGCGGACGGATACGCGCTGTCAACGCGCTCAGTCTGGCTTCGGAAATGGAAGGCGCAAGGCTATTGCGACGGGCTGCTTCGATGTACATGAAACTGAAACAAAAAAAGGTCAGCAAGAAGAAGTGTTGAATCAGCAGCCAAATTTCCGTCTTCAAAATCACTAGATCGACAAACAAGAAAATCAGCAGGTTGGAGACGTAGGAAACCACAACGCTGTACTGCGAGCGAAGCAGGGAAGGCGCAAATGCCTGTAAGAAATAGACCTTGAGTAAAATTAAGAGGATGACGGGGCAAGCCCATGAAAAATGTTGGAAAATCTGTTCCGGATAAGGCACACCCGATACCGTCATCAACGGAAAGATAAACAAACTGATTAATAAAACAATAAGCAGGCGCACCAAAGTTGCGGAATTGCGCAAATCCGGCACTGCGAAATTCTGGTTTATTTGACGTATAATAGACATGATTTCAACCGTTTTCTTTCATAATGTATAGACGGGTCTGCTATATTGAAGACGTAGACCCTGTTTTTTATTTATATTTTAAGGATGCTGATATGAGCAAGGACAAAACCTGGTCAGGCCGTTTTAACGAACCTGTTTCCGAGCTGGTCAAAAAATATACCGGCTCGATTGATTTTGACAAACGGCTGGCAGAATGGGACATCCAAGGCTCGCTGGCACACGCGCAAATGCTGACACAGTCGGGCGTTTTGAGCGAAGACGACCTCTTTGCCATCCGTCAGGGCATGGCCGAGATTATAGCAGAAATCAAGGAAGGAACGATTTCCTGGTCGCTGGATTTGGAAGATGTCCACATGAACATCGAACGCCGCCTCACCGACAAAATCGGCGATGCCGGCAAACGCCTGCACACCGGCCGCAGCCGCAACGACCAAGTCGCTACCGACATCCGCCTGTGGCTGCGCGACCAGATTACCGTCATTCAAGACCTGATTCAAAACCTTCAGACGGCCTTGGTTGATTTGGCGGAACAAAACGCCGAAACCGTCATGCCCGGCTTTACCCACCTGCAAGTTGCCCAGCCGGTCAGCTTCGGGCATCACATGCTCGCCTACGTTGAAATGCTCGGCCGCGATTTCGAGCGCATGGTCGACTGCCGCAAACGCGTCAACCGTATGCCGCTCGGCGCCGCAGCCCTTGCCGGTACCACCTACCCGATTCAACGCGAAATTACCGCCGAGCTGCTGGGATTTGAGCAAATCTGCCAAAACTCACTCGATGCCGTATCTGACCGCGATTTTGCCATTGAGTTCACGGCCGCCGCTTCTCTGATTATGGTCCACCTGAGCCGCCTTTCCGAAGAATTGATTTTGTGGATGAGCCCGCGTTTCGGCTTTATCGACATTGCCGACCGTTTCTGCACCGGCTCGTCCATCATGCCGCAAAAGAAAAACCCCGACGTACCCGAACTCGTGCGCGGTAAATCCGGTCGCGTGATTGGCCACCTGATCGGCCTGGTTACCCTGATGAAATCTCAACCTTTGGCATATAACAAAGATAATCAGGAAGACAAAGAGCCTTTGTTTGATACTGCCGATACGCTTATCGACACCCTGCGCATTTACGCCGACATGATGCGCGGCGTAACCGTCAAACCCGACAACATGCGCGCCGCCGTAATGCAGGGTTTTGCAACTGCTACCGATTTGGCGGATTACTTGGTGAAAAAAGGCATGCCTTTCCGCGACAGCCACGAAGTTGTTGCCCAAGCCGTGCGCCATGCCGATGAAGCTGGCGTTGATTTGAGCGAATTGCCGCTTGAAGTCTTGCAAGGTTTCAGCGGTTTGATTACCAACGACGTTTACAGCGTGCTAACACCCGAAGGCAGCTTAAACGCGCGCAACCACTTGGGCGGCACCGCGCCTGAACAAGTCCGTTTCCAAATTAAACGCTGGCGTGAATTGTTGGCTTAAACCCATCTAAATACATAATAAAAGGCCGTCTGAAAATTTTCAGACGGCCTTTTGATTACCCGTGTTACACTCAACCGCACAATAAAAACAGATAAACCTAAACTTACCTTCAAACGAGAAAACACGCCTCCTGACTTTGCCGCCATCTTCAAACAAAAGGAGCAAGGATGAAAAACATTGTCTTAAAATTGGTTATGATCTGCCTATGCTGCGGATGCTATGCCGTATTCGTTGCCTGGGAAAATGGCGGATTCAGCCAGCTCCATGATTTTCAAGCAATAGAGAGCAACGGCATGAGCGTATACCTTCATCAAATCTCCGCCGCCACCATGCAGGCTGAAAAAAACGAGCTGTCGATTTTGCAAAACAACCAAAACAGCTTAGCCTCTTGCGTCGGCATTGAATCTTTATGCGAACACGCCAAGCCGGGCATCTGGGTTGAACATGCCAAATTCTTACAGCATAAGGACACGGGCAAATTATTGGTACTTTCGTTGGACTATTTAGAAAACAGTGACACCGCAAAAACCCTACACAACCGCTATTCTGCATCGCTCCTACCCCAAGCAGATAGAAAGGATGCGTGGCATTACGCCTGGCGTACATTTTTGAGCTCAATAATATTTCTAATGGTCGTCAATCTGACGCCAATGATTTTTGCCCTATTCGAAGAAAAGACAAGCGCAGCATAAAAACATGCCGTCTGAAAACATTTTCAGACGGCATGTTTCATTATTAAAGCTTAACGCGGATGAACCATATCGGCAGGAACGACCAATTCGTCAAACTCTTCGCCTGTCAACAAGCCCAATTCGATGGCGGTTTCGCGCAACGATTTGTCGTTTTTATAGGCGGTTTTGGCGACTTTGGCGGCGTTTTCGTAGCCGATTTTGCGGTTTAACGCAGTAACCAACATCAGAGAATGGTGCAAGAAATAATCGATTTTTTCCGGTACGGGTTCGATGCCGACGGCGCAGTTTTCGTTGAAGCTGTTGCACGCATCGCCCAACAGGCGGATGGATTGCAAGAGGTTGTAAGCGATAACGGGCATATAGACGTTCAGCTCGAAGTTGCCCGATGCGCCTGCCATGCCGATGGTGACGTCGTTGCCGAACACTTGGCAGCACACCATGGTCATTGCTTCGCATTGGGTCGGGTTGACTTTGCCCGGCATGATGGACGAACCCGGCTCGTTTTCGGGGATTTTGATTTCGCCCAAACCGCAGCGCGGGCCGCTTGCCAGCCAACGGATGTCGTTGGCGATTTTGTTCAGGCTTGCCGCCAGCGTTTTCAATGCGCCCGAAGCGGCAACGGCGGCATCGCGTCCGCCCAAGGCTTCAAATTTGTTCGGCGCGCTGACAAATGGCAGGCCGGACAGTTCGGCGAGTTTGGCGGCGGCTTTTTCGGCGTATTCGGGATGGCTGTTTAAGCCCGTGCCGACCGCCGTGCCGCCCAAAGCGAGTTCATACAAGTCTTTAAGCGCATCGTTCAGACGGCCTAAACCGTGATCGAGCTGGGAAACGTAGCCGGAAAATTCTTGTCCCAAAGTCAGCGGCGTCGCGTCCTGCAAATGGGTGCGGCCGATTTTGACGATAGGGGCGAATTCTTTGGCTTTTTTGTCCAATGTATCGCGCAGGGCTTTTACCGCCGGAATAAGGTGGCGGTTGATTTCAATCGCGGCGGCAACGTGGATGGCGGTCGGGAACGCATCGTTGGTCGATTGCGCGTGGTTCACATGGTCGTTGGGATGGACGGGCTGGTACGCTGCCAAACCCGTACCAGCGATTTCGTTGGCGCGGTTCGCCAGCACTTCGTTCATGTTCATATTGGACTGCGTGCCGGAGCCGGTCTGCCACACTACCAATGGGAACTGCCCGTCAAGCTTGCCGTTCAACACATCATCTGCCGCCTGCGTAATCAAATCTGCCTGTTCGGGCTTAATCCTGCCGAGGGAAACATTGGTGGCGGCTGCGGCTTTTTTTACCAGCGCCAAAGCATAAATCAACGGCTGCGGCAGGGTTTCGCCGCCGATTTTGAAATTGTTGCGGCTGCGCTGGGTCTGCGCGCCCCAATAGGCTTCGGACGGGACTTCGACATTGCCCATGGTGTCGTGTTCGGTACGGGTACTCATGCGTTTCTCCTATATTTAAACAGAAATAATAATGATTCTTAAATTTATTATACCCAGCAAAAGGCCGTCTGAAAAGAGAGGGGTTTTCAGACGGCCTTTTGCTTTATTACCCTGAAATATTAATAGTAGACAAAACCCGATTTCGGAGCAAATACAACCTGCGCCGCCACTCCCCTCTTCTAAAAATTCTCCTTCTTGCCGATTTGTATTTTGCGCTAGGTGTTTATCGACAATAAATACCTTATCGTTTCTTTACTTTGCTTCTCTCTAAGAGCATAATAAATAAAAATGATTATCAGGATATAGATCATGAAACAAAACCATTTGATTTGCTTGTTAATGAGCAGTTTTGCCGCCGCAAACGGCTTTGCCGAAACCTTGGCAGACCCAGACGAAATCCAGCCTGTCAAAACCTTCTCCCCTCCCAAACCGATTGCACCAACCGCCGCACAAGGCTATTTCCCCGAAAACCAATTCGACCGCACCGACCGCAGCGATCATTACTTTGTTACCGAAAACATAGACCAAGCCTTCCGTCCGCTGAAAGCAAACAGCGGCTTCTACGGCAAAAGTTTTTACAATTCCGTTACCGCGCAAGCGCGTGGAGCAAAAGTGTACGGCGTGGTCAACCTCAATCACACCAAGGCCAACGGCTATAAAGACGGCGACAGCAATCAGACCGATTGGAAATATAGCCGTTTTAATCAAGCTTTGGTACTCGGTTTCGTGCCGTCTGAAAATCAGGAATACCGCCTCACCTACCTACACGACGACATCAACAACGACCGCCAACCGCAGTTCGTCAACGACGCATTGGATACCGAACGCCACATCGCCAAACTCAACGCGCGTTGGGGCAATGCCGATTTGAGCAATACGGTCAGCGCGGAAGCAGGCATCATCAAACTCAAACGCCATGCCGACAATTACTCCCTGCGCCAAAACAATACGCCGCAGCAAGTATTCGTAGAGCTTGACCGCAAAGTGTACGACTTCTCGCTCAAACACGATGCGAACTTCGGCAAATTCCACAACACCGCCGCCGTTAGCTACCGCAACGACAGCCAAAACGGCGAGCGCAACGCCCACACCGCCATGCGCGATTTCCTCAACGGCTACCGTTTCGCCGATGTACACCTCGACCGCTGGCGCATTGCCGATACCTTGTCTTACAAGTTTGACGACCGACACAAACTGGGCTTGGGTTTGAGCTACGAAATCAACAAAGCGGACGTACGCAAAAATACGGCGCAACCCGCCCATCCGATGAACCGCAACCTTGCCTTCGCCTCATCGCAGCAAATCTGGAAAACCCATTACGGCTACGACTTCAACGGCAAAGTGCGCCGTCATGCCTTTTCAGGTGAACTCAAATACGATTTTACGCCGTCTGAAACGCAAAAATACGGCGTTTCCCTTGCTCACTTAGAACGCATCGGCGACAACACCGAACGCTTCAACTCGCTTGCCGCCATCGTGCAAAACCGTATGAACGGCATGCTGATGAACCAAAACCCAGCCGCCGCCATCGCAGGCAATCCCCTGCTGAAAACCGAAAAACACAACCGCATCAAGCTCACCGCCGACAGCCGCAACGACTACTACAACGGCTATATGAACTCGTTGGCAGGCGCAGGCTGGAACGTGGGCGGCACACTTGTGGCGGACAAAGTCAAAGACCTGATTATTTTTGACCGCGCACACGGACAAAGCGGCACGGCTTCCAAAGGCAGCGGCATCATCACACGCAACGTGGATGCACGATTGTTTACCGCGCAAGCCTACGCGCGTTACAACTTCAATCCGCATTGGGCGGCAGGCATCAAAGCCACCTACAACTACGGACACAATGAAACCGACGGCAGGCCGCTCTATCAAATCCGTCCGTTTGAAGCCGCCGTCCAAGCCGACTACAAAAACTACTTTGCCCACGGCAGCTACAACATCGGCGCAGCAACACGCTTTGTCGCCAAACAAACGCGCGGCGATTTTGACGCGGCAAGAGGTCTGGGCATAGACAAACGCGAAGCCGCCAAAGGCTTTACCGTTGCCGACCTTTACGCAGGCGTAAACATCAAAGACAAATACGGCTTGCGCTTGGGCGTAAACAACGTGTTCAACAAAAAATACGCCGAACACATCAGCGGCGACCACGTCCTCGCCCTGTCGCCCAGTGTGGTGTATGCACCGGGCAGGACATATTGGTTGAGTTTGCATGCGGCTTTTTAAAATCAGGCCGTCTGAAAGAATGCCTACACTGGCTTATTAAGAATTAGGAGATAAAAAATGGACATGAAAAGACGCGATTTCTTAAAAATGACCGCCGCTCTGGCAGCCGCAGGCGTTTCGCCTTCATTGTTGGCAGCCGGTAAAGAACAATTTACCGTGTACGGCGCACCGGCAATGCCCAGCGTAACCATTGCCGTAGCGGCGTTGCAAGGCAAGCTGGCGAAACAGGCAGATGTATCGCTGAAAATCTGGCGTTCGCCCGACCAACTGCGCGCAGGCGTAGCAAGCGGACAATTTAAAGTGATGATGAGCCCGAGCAATGTCGGCGTAAACCTGCGCAACCAAGGGCAGAAAGTCGGCATGGTCAATATTTTGACCAACGGCATCACGCAGCTGATGTGCAAAGGCAGTGCGATTGCCTCGCCTCAGGATTTGGTCGGCAAAAAAATCCTCGTACCGTTTAAAAATGATATGCCCGACATCGTGCTGCAAGCCTTACTGAAAAAACTGAAAATCGACGCGCACAAAGTCGGCATCACTTACACCGCCACGCCGCCGGAAGCAGTCGGACTGTTTTTGAGCAAGGACTACCACGCTGCCATCCTGCCCGAACCGATGGCAACCGCCAGCCTACTTAAAGGCAAAACCATGGGCGTAAACGTCGTGCGTGGATTTGACTTGGTGAAAGCATGGGGACAGGCGTTTGACACCAAACCGCTGATTCCGATGGCAGGCATCATCGCCAACGAAGAATATTTCCACGCACACAAAGCGCAGTTCGACATCTTCCATCAGGATTTGAAAAACGCGCTCAACTGGATACTCGCCAACCGTCAGAGCGCCGCGAAAATCGGCAAAAACTACCTCCCCGCCCCCGAACCCGCCCTAGTCATGGGCTTGGACGGCGCGCGGCTGACGGTAACCAAAGGCAGCGAAGTAAAGAACGAGATTTTGAAGTTTTACGAAATCCTGATGCAGTTCAACCCGAAACTCTTGGGCGGCAAGCTGCCGGATAACGGGTTCTTCTTGGCTTAAAAAAGGATAGAGACCGTCTGAAAAAGGGTAGGTTGTATTGGGGAATCCAATATACCCTTTTCAGACGACCTATCAGATAATAGTCAGAACAGTACACAAAAAGCCGTTATTCCCGAACAGGCGGGAATCCAGTCCTCGATATTGCAGGAATGTTTTAAAATTGCAGCAACGTCAAAACTCTGGATTTCCGCCTGCGCGGGAATAACGGTGGGTGGGTAACCGTGAGTTGTCAAACCCAACAAAACCGTTGAATTGTCTGAAATGTTCGGTCATGACCCAACCTACGCTTGCTGTGATGTTTCAGTATCAATGTCTTTTTATTCAAACAGGAGAAGAAAAATGCCTATTCATGATTGCCGTGGTGAAACGACCCGTGTACAGCTTGTTCATGATTTTGAAATTGTACCTTTAGCTCATGTCAGATTATTGAATGGACAAACTAAGGAAAGCTGTGCAGGACCAACTTTAGACAGAGAGTATTATGTTTTTAGTTATCAAAGTTATGCAGATCAAGCCGATGCTGGTACTTTTGTTTGTGGAATAACTGTTGCTAATGACTTTATTAATTTGATACAACGGCAAAATCCAGCAGTAAATCGATTACCTTTATTTGATCCATTGGCAGGTTTGGGTCAAGTTGGAAATGCAAATAATGTAGGTCGTGCTGGTGCTGGAAGAGGTGTTCAACAAGTACCAAACTGGAATCCAATAGCTAAAGAACTCTATGATGCAATAGGTATGATTTGTCTTATGTGGAATTTGGATAATGTTAGCGGAGCATTAGAAAGTGTATTGTTTAATTTAGTTAGCAATCCTACGCAGGTGCCTGATAATTCAGATATACGTAGTATAAATACTATTATTTCAAACCACTTTAATATTAATGTAGGTAATCAGCACGTAGCCAGCTTAGCTTTATGTTTTCAAAGGTTTATGGTTGATAATGGAGTACATAATCCTCCATTAATACAGTTCTTTAATTTAACGACACATTTTACTCAACATGTTGCTAATAGTTGGAATCCTGTTCCTTACTTTAATTAACTAGTAATCGTAGGTTAGTTTAGCAGCAGTCGTAACCCGACGAAACCCCGAAATCCCAAACCAAGGTCGTCTGAAAAACAATATTTGGAAAAACCAAACCGTTTCGTTGGATTGCGACGTTCCGTCTAACCCAATCAACCGCTATTTTTCAGACGGCCTATCATCTCCAAACTATCACTATAAACCTACACCCAAACCATGATTAAAACCGACAAAATCCGCAAACCGCAGCCTGCGGTGTTTTACATCATCGACTACCTTTGGAGTGGCTTTGCCGGTCTGGGCGTGGCGATGGTGGTGGTGGCGTTGTGGGCGTGGGGCAGTGCCGTGTTCGGCGAGTTTATGCTGCCTGCGCCGGTGGAGGTGTTTCAAAAGTCTTTGGATTTATTGAAACATTTTCAGGAAAACGAAATCGGGATTTCGCTGTGGCGGTCGGTGGTGGGCATTTCGGTTGCGCTGGTGGCGGGATTGGCGGCAGGGCTGGTGGCGGGCAGTTTTAAGACGGCGATGGCGTTGCTCAAGCCTGTGATTACGGTTTTGTTGGCGATGCCGCCGATTATTTGGGTGGTGATGGCTCTGTTTTGGTTCGGTTTCGGCAATCCGAGCGTGTTGTTTACCATCATTGTGTTGGTTGCGCCGCTGACGTTTGCGAGTGCGGCGGTCGGGATGGCGAGCGTGAACAAGCAGCATGAGGAGTTGTTTGACGCTTATAAATTAGGCCGTCTGAAAAAAATCCGTTATCTGTATATCCCGCATCTGACGGGCTATGTGATTTCCAGCATCGGCGTGGCGGTGGCGATGGGGGTGAAGGTGGTGATTATGGCGGAACTCTTGGGCGCGAGCGAAGGCGTGGGTGCGCGGATTGCGGACGCGAGGGCGATGCTGGAGACTTCGACGGTGATGGCTTATGTGGTGTTGGTTATCGTGTTTGTGTCGCTGTTTGAATACCTGATTACCAAGCCTTTGGAAATTTTGTTTATGCCGTGGAGGAGATGATGCTCTGTCTTGAAAACGTGCGTTTTGAAATTCTCCGCGACCCCATCGTGCGCGATTTCAGTTTGAACCTGCAACATGGCGAAGTGAAAGCCTTGTTCGGGCCGAGCGGCTGCGGCAAGACGACGGTTTTGCGGTTGATTGCGGGCTTGGAAACGCCGAAATCGGGCTCGATACGCAATACTTTCCGCAAAACGGGTTTTCTGTTTCAGGAAAACCGCCTGCCGGAAAACTTGACCGCGATGCAGAATATCGCTATTTTTATGGACAAACCCGATGAAGGCGAAATCATCGCGCTGGCGGCGAAAGTCGGGCTGACTACGGGCGATTTGAACAAATATCCGACCGAGTTGTCCGGCGGTATGGCGAAACGGGTAGCATTTTTGCGCCTGTTGCTGTGCGGCTGCGACCTTGCCTTGCTGGACGAGCCGTTCGTCGGTTTGGACCGCGATTTGCGCGATATTTTGGTCGCCATGCTGGTGGAAAAAATCGAGCGGCAGGGTATGGCGTGTATGCTGGTAACGCACGACCGCTTCGAAGCCGCGCGCCTGAGCCATGAAATCATGCTGCTTTCCACTAAGGGCATGAACGTGCAAAACGTGATTACCCTGCCTACGCCGCTGTCCGAACGCGATTCGGCTTTTGAAGAAGCCGTGGTGGCAAGAGAGTTTCAGGGGATTCATTATTATGAGTGATAGGAATTTAAATTTCTGACAAACCTTGCGGTTCGTTGCCCTCTCCCTAACCCTCTCCCACGGGGAAAGGGGATCAGGTTTCTCAAAATCAGAGAGCCGTAGAATTGGGAATCAGATGTCAGGTAAACCTGAAAATGTTCAGGCTCGACAGCCCAATTCCCTCTCCCGTGGGAGAGGGCTAGGGAGAGGGTAAGCAAGCCGCAGGCTTGCCTCTTTAGCGAAAGATACGAATCTGTTATCCGAACGCGATTCGGTTTTTGAAAAAGCCGTGGTGCCAAGGGGGCAGGGGATTCATTATGAGGTGCTTTATGTTTTCGACTGTGATTACTGCTGCTGTTTTATATATTGCTACAGCAGTAGATTTGTTGGTAATACTATTAATATTTTTTGCTAGAGCAAATACTAGAAAAGAATATCGAGATATTTATATCGGACAATATTTAGGTTCTGTAATTTTAATATTAGTTAGTTTATTTCTAGCTTTTGTTTTGCATTATGTTCCGGAAAAATGGGTGTTGGGTTTATTAGGTTTAATACCGATTTACTTAGGTATTAAAGTTGCTATTTACGACGATTGTGAGGGCGAAAAAAGAGCTAAAAAAGAATTGGATGAAAAAGGGTTGTCAAAATTAGTCGGTATTGTTGCTTTGGTTACAGTTGCTAGTTGTGGTGCAGATAATATTGGACTTTTTGTTCCTTACTTTGTGACTTTAGATCTTGTCGACTTATTAGTTACTCTTCTTGTATTTTTAATATTGATTTTTGTTTTAGTATATACAGCACAAAGATTGGCTAATATTTCAGGTGTTGGTGAAATTGTAGAGAAGTTTAGTCGTTGGATAATGGCTGTTATTTATATTGGTTTAGGGTTATTTATTATTATTGAAAATAATACAATTCGAACAATAATATCAATAATATGAATGATACGGGCATTTGAGTATCTGACAAACCTTGCGGTTCGTTGCCCTCTCCCTAACCCTCTCCCACGGGGAGAGGGAATCAGGTTTCTGAAAATCAGAGGGCGCTCGACAGCCTAATCCCCTCTCCCCGTGGGAGAGGGCTAGGGAGAGGGCAAGCAAGCCGCAGGCTTGCCTCTTTGGCGAAAAATACAACCCTGTCCGCCCAATAAATCCATATCCGAAAGCATCTTCATGCAGAATCAAGCCAAGCCATGAATAAATTTTTCACCCACCCCATGCGGCCGTTTTTTGTCGGTGCGGCGGTACTTGCCATATTCGGCGCGTTGGTGTTTTTCATCAGCCCCGGTGCCGTCATTTTGCACCGCCAAATCTTCTTAGAACTCATGCTGCCTGCGGCATACGGCGGCTTCCTGACTGCAGCCATGCTCGAATGGACGGGTTATAAAGGCCGTCTGAAACCTGTCGCTACTTTGATGGCGGCATTACTGCTCGCCGCATCTGCCATACTGCCCTTTTCGCCACAAACTGCCTCGTTTTTCGTTGCCGCCTATTGGCTGGTATTGCTGCTGTTTTGCGCCTGGCTGATTTGGCTCGACCGCAACACCGACAACTTTGCCCTGCTGATGCTGCTTGCCGTGTTTACCATTTTTCAGACGGTCTATGCTGTCAGCGGCGATTTGAACTTACTGCGCGTGCAAGTACATCTGAACATGGCGGCAGTGATGTTTGTATCCGTGCGTGTCAGCATTCTTTTGGGCGCGGAAGCCCTTAAAGAATGCCGTCTGAAAGACCCCGTATTCATCCCCAACGTCGTCTATAAAAACATCGCCATTACTTTCCTGCTCTTGCACGCCGCCGCCGAACTTTGGCTGCCCGCGCAAACCGCCGGTTTTACCGCGCTTGCCGTCGGCTTCATCCTGCTCGCCAAGCTGAGTGAGCTTCACCATCACGAACTCCTGCGCAAACACTACGTCCGCACTTATTACCTGCTCCAACTCTTTGCCGCCGCAGGCTATCTGTGGACAGGCGCGGCGAAACTGCAAAATCTGCCCTCCTCCGCCCCATTACACCTGATTACCCTCGGCGGCATGATGGGGGGCGTGATGATGGTGTGGCTGACCGCCGGGCTGTGGCACAGCGGCTTTACCAAACTCGACTACCCCAAGCTCTGCCGCATTGCCGTCCCCATCCTCTTCGCCGCCGCCGTCTCGCGCGCTGTTTTAATGAACGTGAACCCGATATTCTTCATCACCATTCCTACGATTCTGACCATCGCCGTGTTCGTACTGTATCTTTTCACGTTTGTACCGATATTTCGGGAAAATGCGTTTACGGATGATCCGGAATAAAACAAAAGGCCGTCTGAAACTTTCAAACGGCCTTAGCTTTAAATAAATGCTTTATTTGTTGGCGTTCAAATAAAGATTAATTAGGCGTGTAGTGGAACTGTCGTGTTTTTGCACTTCGGTCTCGCCGGTCAATTCGGCAAGAATGGTTTTGGCCAGTTGTTTACCGAGTTCTACGCCCCATTGGTCAAAGCTGTTGATGCCCCAAATAATGCCTTGAACGAAAGTTTTGTGTTCGTACATGGCAATCAGGCTGCCCATATTGCGCGGGTTGATTTTGTCCATTAGGATGAGGTTGGTCGGGCGGTTGCCTGAGAAGGTTTTGTGCGGAACCAGCTCTTCGATACGCTCTGCTTCCATGCCTTGGGCTTGAAGCTCGGTGCGGACTTCGTCAGGCGTTTTGCCGCGCATAAAGGCTTCGGCTTGGGCAAAGACGTTCGCCAGCAGGATTTCGTGGTGACCGCGCAGGTTGCTGCGTTTTTCAAGGGAGGCGATGAGGTCAATCGGCGTGATGTGCGTACCTTGGTGCAGCAGTTGGAAGAAGGCGTGCTGGCCGTTGATGCCGGTTTCGCCCCAAATAATCGGCGAAGTTTCGTAACCGACCGGTTTACCGTCAAGGGTAACTTGTTTGCCGTTGCTCTCCATGTCGAGCTGCTGGATGAATTTGGGCAGGCGGTGAAGATGTTGGTCGTAAGGCGCGATAACATGGCTGCCGCCGCCGTAGTAATTGATGTACCAGATGCCGATGAGGGCGAGGATGACGGGCATGTTGCGCTCTAGCGGCGTGTTGATGAAGTGTTGGTCCATCAAGTGCGCGCCGTTGAGCATTTCGATGAAGTTTTCTTCGCCGAGATACAGCATAATCGGCAGGCCGATGGCCGACCACAGGCTGTATCGTCCGCCGACCCAGTCCCAAAATTCAAACATATTGGCGGTATCGATACCGAATTCGGCAACGGCTTTTTGGTTGGTCGATACGGCAACGAAGTGTTTGGCCACGGCGCTTTCATCGCCTGCATGATCCAAGAACCATTTACGCGCGGTCAGGGCGTTGGTCAGGGTTTCTTGGGTGGTAAAGGTTTTGGACGCAATGATGAACAGCGTAGTTTCAGGGTGGACTTTGGACAATACGTCGCGCAGTTGGGAGCCGTCCACATTGGAGACGAAGTGCATGTTCAAACGCGGATGGCCGAAAGGCTTGAGCGCGGTACACATCATCAGAGGACCGAGGTCAGAGCCGCCGATACCGATGTTGACGACGTCGGTAATGACTTGATTGGTATAGCCCAACCAGCTGCCGCTGCGGACTTCATGCGCGAACTCGCCCATGCGTTGCAGGACATGGTTGACCTTAGGCATGACATCTTCGCCATCCACGACGATAGGGGCGTTGGTGCGGTTGCGCAGGGCGACGTGGAGAACGGCGCGGTTTTCCGTCGTATTGATTTTTTCGCCGTGGAACATTTGCTGCATCCGCTCCGGTACGCCTGCTTCACGCGCCAGCTCGAACAACAGTGCCATGGTTTCGTCGTTGATACGGTTTTTAGAATAATCCAAAGTCAGGCCGCCAACCTGCAGCCAGTAGCGCTCGGCACGTTCGGGATCTTGCTCGAACATTTCGCGCATGTGTTGTTCTTTGGTTTCGTCAAAATGTATCCATAATTTTGACCAAGCTGGTAAATCGTGAAGGTGTTTCATCGGATGCTCTCCTGGATAGTGGACAGTTTTGTTGAGAAAACGGCCGTGAGGTCGTCTGAAACGGGAACGGGGTGGTTTCCGTTTTTTGAGGTTTCAGACGGCCTTGATGTGGGTTGGGGCTGTCTGAAGATATCAATGAAGAATCAATCTTTATCGTATTCGATGTGCTTGTTATGTATGCTTTTTTTACTTTTTTGCAGTTGCGTACTGGCAGTATCGCCCAAACGCAAGGCCAAGCCGATGGCAAGAATATCGATAACGGCCAGCTGCAGAAGACGGGACACCATAGGCGTATAAAGCTCGGCATTTTCCTGAGTAGCAATGCTCAATACACAGTCGGCCATTTGAGCC
This sequence comes from Neisseria sp. P0008.S002, assembly GCF_051962805.1. NCBI lineage: Bacteria > Pseudomonadati > Pseudomonadota > Betaproteobacteria > Neisseriales > Neisseriaceae > Neisseria > Neisseria sp. P0008.S002. Next base: position 268,694 of record NZ_JBQCUY010000001.1, read on the forward strand.
AACGGTGAATCATTGCGGGTCAGCGCGATAACGGCTGCGCCGTTTTCTTTGGCGATACTGGCCGCATCCAACAATTCGATAGATGAGCCGGTATTGGAAATCGCCACCAACACATCCTGCTCGGTCAATACGGAAGCCGCCATCAGCTGGGTATGTGTATCGACATAGGCAACGGTGGACATACCGAAGCGGAAGAATTTGTGTTGCGCATCTTGGGCAACGATGCCGGAGTTGCCGACACCATAAAACTCAACGCGTCGCGCGTGCATCAGAATGGCAATCGCGTTTTCCAGCTCGGATTCTTTCAGGAAACGGCGCTCACCCAAGAGGGAGGCTGCGGCATTGCCCAATACTTTTTCGACCACGCTGCCCATGTTGTCATCGGCGTTTAATTCTTCATGAACGTAAGGCATGCCTTCGTGGCCGATGCTGGCAGACAAAGCGAGTTTGAACTCAGGCAAGCCTTTGTAACCCAAGCTGCGGCAGAAACGGATTACAGTCGGCTGACTGACGGAAGCACGCTCGGCGATTTCCGCCACAGCAGCATGAACGAACCATTTCGGCTCGGCCAACGCAGATTCGGCAACTTTGCGTTCTGCGCCGGAGAGGTTGGACAATGATTCGCTGATTTTGCTTAACATATACTCTACCCTTTGATTCTTTGACGTTCAGGACAAGGTTTTTTTCCACCCCCTGCCCTGCACCGCCGTTTGTGTGTTTAAACGTTATTTAAATGATTGTCTAATGCGACCGCCGCGCCGACGATGCCCGGAAATTCGCTCAATACGACATACACGGGAATAGCGGCAAGATAAGCCTCAAAGCGGCCTTTGTTTTCAAAGCGGCTGCGGAATGGAGACGTTTTAAAGTAATCCAACACGCGCGGGATAATCCCGCCGCACAAATACACGCCGCCGCGCGCACCCAATGACAAAGCCAAATTGGAAGCAACCGTACCCAGCATGGCGCAGAAAATATCCAAAGTCTGACGGCAAATCGGCGATGTTCCGCTCAATGTCTTATCGGTGATTTCAGAAGGCTTCAGACGGCATTGTTTGATGTTGTCGCGTTTGGCCAATGCTTCGTAAATCAGGCTCAGACCTGCGCCGCTCAAGAAACGCTCGGCAGAAACATGGCCGTATTTGTTTTTAGCGTATTGCCAAATCAATACTTCCATATCGTCAAACGGCGGGAAGCTGGTATGGCCGCCCTCGCCTGCCAACGCCACCCAGCCGGCAGCGCTGTGCACCAAACCGCTGACACCCAAACCGGTACCCGGACCGATAACGGCTTTAGGCGCAAATTCGATTGGTTTTTGACCGCCGATTTGTATCAAGTCTTTCTTATCGGTTTTTGTTACCGCCAAAGCCTGGGCGGTAAAGTCGTTCAACAGAATCAACGTTTCAAAACCCAAAGCCTGGCGGGTGGTTTCGATGGAGAATGCCCAGTGATGGTTGGTCATCTGCACCCAGTCGCCCAAAATCGGATTGGCAATCGCAAAGGCGGCGTGCAAAACTTTCGGACTGCCTGCGCGTTCCAAATAAGTTTTGGCGGCATCAACAATGGTGTCGTAATCCTGGCAAGGCAAGACTTCAGCCTTTTCAATGACCTGTGGTGCAGTTTCAAGTGCAAAACGGGCATTCGTACCGCCGATATCGGCGACCAAACGAGGATAAGCTTCAGTGTGCATAGTAGACATGGCAGTTAATCCCTTGATGATTGAGAATCAGGCTGGTCGGATATTCGGTATCGACCCTTGCTGCAGCCTTGTCGAATACCGCTTTTTTCTCTGCGCCTTGAATGGCCAAAAATACATTCGGCGTTTTGGCAATCGCACCCAAAGTCATACTCACACGCTCATGCGGCGCGGTAACCGGCGTAGTATGAATCAATGTCGGGTCATTGGCTTCATTGATTGCTGCCTGTAATTGAGGCGCTTGAGGGAACAACGACGCCGTATGTCCGTCCCCTCCCATGCCCAACACCAGCACATCAGGTTGCTTATAATGTTTCAATGCGTAAGCAACGACAACTTCAGGTTGTAATTCAGTTTCAGACTTTCCGTCTTCAACAACAGGAATCCATGTGGCAACGGCCGCGTTATTTTTGAGCAGATATTCGCGTACCAAGCCTGTATTGCTGTCGGCATGCGTGGTCGGAACGATACGCTCGTCCACCAAAGTAATGCCGACGTTTTGCCAATTTAAATCTTTTTGCGACAAAGCCTCGAAAAACGCAATCGGCGAACGACCGCCGGAAACGGCCAAAACCGCATGGCCTTTCTCATTCAACGCGGCTTGCAATGCGGCGGCAACGGCATCGGCGAGAGCTTGCGCAGCAGTTGCAGCATTTTCTTGTTCGTGCCAAACAAACATGTTTCGTCCTTTCATGGTTTCAGACGGCCTTTTGTTGGAAAACAAGGCCGTCTGAAAGAAATATTATTGCTCTTCGTGCCACTTGTTACCGTCACGGGCCAACAGCGCGCGCGCAGCTTCAGGACCCCAAGAATGGGCTTCGTAAGCATGTGGAGGCGTTGTATTGTTCGCCCAGTTTTCCAGGATAGGCATCACATATTCCCAAGCAGCTTCGAGTTCGTCACGACGGTTGAACAAAGCGAGTTTGCCGTTAATCACATCCAGCAGCAGGCGTTCATAAGCCTCGGCACGGCGACCCTCGACGGCTGTGCCCAAGTCCACGCCAATCGGTGTCACTTCGACTTTGTTGCCAGCACCCGGGGTTTTCACTTGTGTGTAAAGACGGACGGATTCGGTCGGTTGTAGTTCAATAACCAAACGATTCGGCGCAGGTTGGCTGTTGTCAAAAATATGGTTTTGCAGCGGACGGAAGTTCAACACGATTTCCGCCACTTTGCCTGCCATGCGTTTGCCGGTACGCAGGTAGAAAGGTACGCCTTTCCAACGCTCGTTTTCGATTTCGGCTTTGATGGCAACATAGGTTTCAGTGAAACTGTCTTTCGGTACGTCGACTTCTTCCAGATAGCCGTTCATACCGTTTGCTGCAACATATTGGCCGCGAATAACATTTTCGTTGACGGATTCGATGGTCAGCGGTTTCAGCGATTTGATGACTTTCACTTTCTCGTCGCGTACGGCATCGGCATCCAAGCTTGCCGGCGCTTCCATCGCAGTCATACAAAGCATTTGCATCAAGTGGTTTTGCACCATATCGCGCAATGCGCCGGTAATGTCGTAAAACTCACCGCGTTCTTCCACGCCCAACTGCTCGGCGATGGTCAGCTGTACGCTTTCAATATATTTGTTGTTCCACAAAGGCTCGAACATCACATTAGCAAAACGCAAGGCCAGCAGGTTTTGCAGGCTTTCTTTACCCAAATAATGGTCGATACGGTAGATTTGTTCTTCTTTGAAATAACGGGCTACATCTGTATTGATTTGTTGGGAAGAAGCCAAGTCCGTACCCAACGGTTTTTCCAAAACCACGCGCACGTTATCGGCATTCAAACCGATTTCGGCAAGATTTTCACAGGCTTGTGCAAAGAATTTCGGCGCAGTTGAGAGGTAGATCACGACATTCTCAGTATTCTTGCGCGCTTTTACCAAGTCGCCCAAAGCAATGAAGTCGTCTTTCTTTGTCACATCGACTTTCAAATACTCAAGACGTTGGATAAACGATGCCCACGCTTCATCTGAGAAGTTTTGTTTGACATGGATTTTAGAATTCGTTTCCACTTTAGCCAAAAAGCCGGCGGTATCCAATTCGCTGCGGCTTACGCCCAAAATACGACCTTCGGGATGAAGCAAACCGGCTACATGCGCCTGATACAGGCAAGGCAAAAGTTTACGCATTGCCAAATCGCCGGTCGCGCCAAACAACACCAAATCAAAATTTGTCTGTGTACTCATTGTTTCATCTCTCGTTGAGGAAGCTTGCTTCAAAACTTTTGGACTGTCGTCATCCATAAAAATCGATTAAAATCAAAAGCCTTTAAGCAATAAGCAGTAAAGAACCAATCGCCTGCACCAAAATTTCAAACAAGCGGGCTAATGAGTAGTAATACTACACATGGCTACACATTTTGTCTATTCTCATTTTTACAAATTGTTTGATTTAACATAAAAGTTTGATGACTTTTGCAGCCTGCCATTTTACGAATTGACCATACCTCGATTTAAATCAAATTTCTTCCACTTAGTAAATTATTTTGTAACAAAATTACAGATTTTGTACTATAATATGCGGACGCTTCGAAGAGAAAATCTTCAAATATTCAGACGGCCCATATTATTCATTCCCACAGCTCAAGGCCGTCTGAAGAAAACACCCAATACAAAAATCAGAAACGCGCAAACAAAATCCCTATCATATCGTTTAGCCAGGAGACCGCACATGAACCCCACTCCTATTCACCCGAAACTCGCCGAAATTACCGAGCGCATCATCGAGCGCAGCCGCCCGACGCGTGAAAAGTATCTGGCGAAAATCCGCAGCGCCAAACAGATGGGACGCTTAGAGCGCAACCAGCTCGGCTGCAGCAACTTGGCACACGGCTATGCCTCCATGCCTAAGAGCATCAAAATCGAAATGCTTCAGGAAACCGTCCCCAACTTAGGCATCATCACTGCCTACAACGACATGGTTTCCGCACACCAGCCGTTTAAAGACTTCCCTGACCAAATCAAAGACGAAGCACAAAAAAACGGCGCGACCGCCCAAGTCGCCGGCGGCACGCCCGCCATGTGCGACGGCATCACGCAAGGCTACGCCGGCATGGAATTGTCGCTGTTTTCCCGCGACGTGATTGCCATGAGTACCGCCATCGGTCTGTCGCATCAAATGTTTGACGGCAGCTTGTTTATGGGCGTATGCGACAAAATCGTTCCGGGCTTAATGATCGGTGCGTTGTCTTTCGGTCATATTCCTGGCATCTTCGTTCCGGCAGGCCCGATGTCTAGCGGTATCGGCAATAAAGAAAAAGCCCGTACCCGCCAGCTTTTCGCCGAAGGTAAAGTCGGCCGCGACGCCTTGCTTGAAAGCGAAATGGGCTCTTACCACAGCCCGGGTACTTGTACCTTCTACGGTACCGCCAACTCCAACCAGATGATGATGGAAATGATGGGCGTACACCTGCCTGCTGCTGCCTTCGTCCACCCTTATACCGACCTGCGCGAAGCACTGACCCGCTACGCAGCCGGACACCTCGCACGCGGCATCAAAAACGGCACCATCAAACCATTGGGCGAAATGTTGACCGAAAAATCCTTCATTAACGCCCTGATCGGCCTGATGGCAACCGGCGGCTCGACCAACCACACCATGCACCTCGTTGCTATGGCGCGTGCTGCAGGCGTGATTTTGAACTGGGACGACTTCGATGAAATTTCTTCCATCATCCCATTGCTGATCCGTGTGTACCCCAACGGCAAAGCCGACGTAAACCACTTTACCGCTGCCGGCGGCCTGCCTTTCGTTATCCGCGAATTGCTGGACGCAGGCCTGTTGCACGATGATGTCGATACCGTTGTCGGACACGGTATGCGCCACTACACCAAAGAGCCTTTCCTCATTGACGGCAAACTTGAATGGCGCGAAGCCCCTGAAACCAGCGGTAATGAAGACATCCTGCGCAAAGCCGACAACCCGTTCTCCCCAGACGGCGGTCTGCGCCTAATGAAAGGCAACATCGGTCGCGGCGTAATTAAAGTGTCCGCCGTGCGCGAAGGCTGCCGCATCATTGAAGCACCCGCCATCGTGTTCAACGACCAACGCGAAGTATTGGCCGCATTTGAACGCGGCGAGTTGGAACGCGATTTCGTCTGTGTTGTCCGCTACCAAGGCCCGCGCGCCAACGGTATGCCCGAATTGCACAAACTGACCCCTCCTTTGGGCATCCTGCAAGACCGCGGCTTTAAAGTGGCACTGCTGACCGACGGCCGTATGTCCGGCGCGTCCGGTAAAGTTCCGGCCTCTATCCACATGACGCCTGAAGCCCTGATGGGCGGCAACATCGCCAAAATCCGTACCGGCGACTTGATCCGCTTCGACTCCGTTACCGGCGAACTCAACGTCCTGATCAACGAAGCCGAATGGAACGCCCGCGAAGTCGAACGTATCGACTTGAGCGCGAATCAACAAGGCTGCGGCCGCGAACTCTTCGCCAACTTCCGCAGCATGACCAGCAGCGCAGAAACCGGTGCCATGAGCTTCGGCGGCGAATTTGCCTAACCCCTTTTCAGACGGCCTCTTAAAACAATCAGGTCGTCTGAAACCATGTTAACGACCCTATTACGATACAGTCCCCAACGGAGACCTAAAATGTCTAAACTGACCCCTCGTGAAATTCTGACTGCCGGCGCAGTTGTGCCGGTAATGGCGATTGACGACTTGAGTACTGCCGTCGATTTGTCCCACGCCCTTGTCGAAGGCGGCATTCCCACCCTCGAAATCACCCTGCGCACCCCTGTCGGTCTCGACGCCATCCGCCTGATTGCCAAAGAAGTTCCTAACGCCATCGTCGGCGCGGGTACGGTAACCAATCCCGAACAGCTCAAAGCCGTCGAAGACGCAGGCGCGGTTTTCGCCATCAGCCCGGGTTTGCACGAATCCCTCGCCAAAGCCAGCCACAACAGTGGCATCCCCCTGATTCCGGGCGTTGCCACTCCTGGCGAAGTCCAACTGGCTTTGGAACACGGCATCGACACCCTCAAACTCTTCCCTGCCGAAGTCGTTGGCGGCAAAGCCATGCTCAAAGCCCTGTACGGCCCTTACGCCGATGTTCGCTTCTGCCCGACCGGCGGCATCAGCCTGGCAACCGCTCCCGAGTACTTGGCGCTGCCTAATGTCTTGTGCGTCGGCGGCTCATGGCTGACCCCAAAAGAAGCCATCAAAAACAAAGACTGGGATACCATCACCCGTCTGGCTCGCGAAGCTGCCGCTTTGAAACCAAAAGCCTAATCAGGTTATTAAGTTAAAAGAGAAAAGGCCGTCTGAATATGATTTCAGACGGCCTTTTTATATCAATTAAGCCAATACTTTCCGCGCCGCTTCCACACCCCAATACAAAGCCTCTTCAAACACCGAATAGCTGCTTAAGTCACTGTGTGCAAATAATAATCCAGTATTTCGATTTCTGATTTTTAATAAAGCCTCATCGCTTAAATAGCCGGGTTTCGGCACGCTCATGCCATGCCCGCGAACGGTAATGTCAACATGGGAAACATGCCGCCAAAAGCCTTCGCCGTAAGCGGTAAGCAGATCTTGTGCGGCAAACTGGAGCAGCTCTTCATCGCTTGCTTCAAGCAGCTGGCGGCGGACGGCTTGTGGCGTATCGTGATTGAGCGCGGCGTAGGCGGTAAAAATCGTACGTTCAGGACGGGCAACCCGGATAAGCTGGTTGGTCGCAACAACATAGCCCAGTCCTTGGCTGCCGTAAACCACATTGTCCCACGCAAGTTCGCTGTTGTTTTTTTCTTTCGGAAAACTGTGCAGTTCAAAATTGGAAACCAGCCATGGCGCGTATTCGGGAATATTCAGACCAAATTGTTCGGGAGATTCAATAATGTGGGCGGCAACCATCAGCGGCATGGCGGAGATAACGTGTTGCGCGGTGACGGCAACGGTTTCCCCTTTTGCATTATCACGCAGCCACACTTCAATCCGGCCGTCTGAAAGCGGTTTGATTTTGACGGCAGAAGCATTAACCGAAGCAGGTTTCTCCAAACGGATACTGTTTTCAGACGGCCATTGCCAGCCTTCCTGCAAATCGGCATGACGGCGCAGGTTTTCAGAAAGATGTGCCAAACCTTCGGGCCAAGTGAGGACAGTTTCTGCATTGTTGCGGGCGGCAAAATAATGCAATCCGGCAAAGGCAGATACTTGCCCGATGCCTTGTCCGTAATCGTCGCGGCAACAATAATCGAGATACCACAAAAGCTCGGGCGAATGGTAACCTTCCTGATCAAGCCATTGTTGAAACGTCAGATGATCGAGCTTTCGCCATGTTTCATCTATCGATGACAGCGCAATCGGAATGGCAAAAATTTTCTTACCGTCATTGCCGTAAGCCTGTTTCAGACGGCCTATCAAATCAAAAAACCGTTTGGAATCCGCATCTTCTTTCGGCAATAAATGTTCTACCCATTTATCCTGATATAAGAGGCGCGATTCGGGCGCATAGACCAAATCGGTTTCCCTAAAGCTGCCATCCGACTGCAAAATACCGAAATCCGCCAACATCTCGCGCACATACACGCTTTCTTTCGACGGCAAAGCCAAATAATGCGCACCGCTCGGCGCTTTCAGGCCGTCTGAAGACGTATAGGCGGCATTGTTGCCATTACGTTCAAACCCTTCTGCCAACAATACATCGCGGTGATTATGCTTCGCCAAATACCACAATGCTCCCAACCCAGCCGCACCGCCGCCGAGTATCAACGTATTGCATTCATAACGACGGGTCGGCGAACTGAGCAATTCCCCGTCACGCAACAAATGCCCCAACGGCAAGCCGACACGGTTAATAGAAACCGGCGGTTTGCGGTTGAGGTACTTATAAGTCTGCCAAGAGAAAGCAGAGGCGGCACCAAGCACGGCGGTATAGCTGAGAAATTGACGGCGGGTTAGCATGTTTTATAAAAAGGTCGTCTGAAAAAATAAAAGTAAAACGATACAACGAGGTTAAGCAGATCTCACGTTATTTATGCCCTGCCGAATAACCATGATAGGATCTGCCGGAATGCGATGAATCACTGTCTTCCGCTTGGACATAGTTGAATAAGACGGTAAGGAAAATGATGAAAGCAAAGAAAATAATCGTCCCTACCCGTTCCTCTTCGTAATCACGATCGTTTTTATATCTGTCAGAAATCCATATCCATACCAACGCACACAGACTGACCACTATGCCGACAGGGCTACGTAGGTGCGGCGACAGCCAGGCCGGAAGGTTGACGATGATAAGAATCAGCATAGCAATGATACGGGCTACATTATCTCTACTCCCAACATTTCTATTTTCGCCCTTCAGCCAGTAAGAGAGCATCTCCTTAGTATCAAAAGACAGGCCAAATGCCTTTCTCATTTGACGGTAAGACACAGGACTGCTTTTACTCCAGACTATTTCATCCCTGCTCTGCTCAGAACACAGAATGACATTCCGGCCATAACTTTTCTTGCCGCTATATTCCTTGTAATGAAGCAAATCGCCTTGTTTGACTTTCCAATAAAAAGCACCAGCCGCTGCCTCGACCTGCCCGCGGTAATGATCAATCAACATTTCACCGGCAGGATTGCCACTTGAATCAAAGTCCGGCCATGTGTGTAAGGTTTCTGACAACCGCCAGCGTTTTCCAGACTCAATCAGCCAGGCAAACCCTTGTTGCGTGTTATAAAGCAGATATTCCGTCCAGTATTCAGACTGATTTTGGTTATAGGACGATATTTCGGCAAATCTTACAGCCCCGATAATCAGATATTCTGTATCGTTCAGACGGCCTTTCGTACCTATGGAAAGCGTGAACAGGTTTTCTTGTTCTTTTCTTTGGGCATTTGCCTCCATCAACGCAACAGTATCTTTTGTCGTGCTCAAACTGCTGCCGCAAGACTGACACAAAAGGAAAGAAGTAACACCACTTGGCCAATGAACAGGAGTGCCGCAATGCGGGCAGTTTTCAGAAAGAATCTCTCCTTTCAGACGGCCTGCACTTTCACGGATTTCATCATCACTGCGCTTATTTTCCAGCTTCAAACTGTCCAAACTGACTATGCGTCCGAAGTAGGAGTCCATTGGAAAAGTCGAATAATCCAAGGTCAAAAACAAATTGCCGCGTCGCCAGTCGCAAACCTCGCCTGTCGCTTGATTCCCAGATAAATTGAACGGCAACTCGCCTTGCGCATCGGTATTACGATAATGTATGGTGCGAACGTCCGACGCAATAAAGGTTTGGCCATTAAAGGTCAACGAACTGGAACCTGCTTTCACCGACTTAAAATTTTTCGGCCCCCGTCTCCTCTTCTGAGTAAGCAAACATGTCATCGCATATAAATCGCCAACCTCGGAAAGCCAGCCGGTCTGCCCGTCATCAAACAAGACATACCATTCATTCCATGCGCCGACATCGTAATGCACCTGCAATCGCCCAATCAGCGTAAATTTCCGATCATCAAAAACGCCTCGCGTTCCAATCTGCAACGGACTGAAATCTTCCAGCAACGCAGAATCACGCCCTGAATTGGCAACAAAATATCCGCTCCTCCCCTTACCGATTCTAGCAACCAGCATACTGTGACAATGGCCACACACCAGCGTCACGGCAGTAGCGGAATACGCCTCCACAGGCGCACCACAGCTTGGGCAATCGGTTTTAAAAAAAGGCGTTTTTTCCATATAACGTCAATATTTCAGTTTAATCAGAACAAGGTTTAAGACCGTCTGAAAACAGCATATGCAAGACTTCAGACGGCCTCTTAATGAAATGTTTACATCAATCTTGTTGAACTTTCGGAGCTTCTTTGAAACGTTTCTTGTTAAGCAGCGTGTCGGCAAAATATGTGAACCGTTTTTCTTCGTTCATATTGCTCATGACATAGTACACCTGTTTGCAACCAGGTTCGTTCAAGATAATCGACTCGGCATCGTTAGTTTCTAGAATGCCTGATTTCTTTATGGTTTTGCTGATGTTTTTGATACATTGCCAGTATGCTGCTTCGCGTTTGTCATCATTTTTTATCAGTTCGAAGGATCGTTTCACCTCTTTCCCTTCTAATACTAACTTATAGGAAAACTTAACCAAGGAAGGCCCCTCTTCATATTTATCTTTTGAAGCTAATAGCTCTTCTAAAGTTTGACCCTGAATTTTTTTTAAGAAGGTACGGTAATACAGAATACACTGAGTATCGCTTAGCCAATCTATTCCTTCTCCTTCTTTACAACGAGCTCGTAGTTCAGTAAGTAATTCATCTATACTTTTTTTCTCTAACTTGTCCATTTCAGGCTGTATTTTTTCAATCAAGATTAACCTCAGGGCAGTAGAAATTATCTTTTTCTGCTTCTGTTCTTCTTCCGTACCCGAGAAGTCACTTTCGATATCTGGATAGTCTTGTTTTATAGTGCTCCTGAAATTTTGCCAAGGTGTTTGGGCATATTTTTGAGCCAAGCTTTTTTTGGTTTGTAAGACTTCGGGCGATTCTTCCAGCTGCTTCCGCCATGCTATTCCTGATAGCTCTTCATCGATGAGAAATTTCTCGTTTTCTTCCTGGCTTTGTTTGACTATTTTGTGGAAAATTTTGCTTTCAACCGCGACATTTAAATCCAGAGGAAACTCCAATTGTTTCATAATGTTATCGGTAACGGCACATTCGGGATAAAAACCGAGATAAAACTCCGGCTCGAAATTTTCTTCAAAGCTGTCCATTTGGGTAACCGAGACTTTTTCTCCGATTTTTTTTACACACTGCCTATATTCGGAATCGAGTTTACCGTAGTCTGACATTAATTCTCGATTTATTTTCTCCAAAGCAGATCCAAGGGTAAAACGATAAGCTTCAAATAAAATAGGAACAGGCATATGCTCGCCGTCGTTATACTGTTTTTCCATCTCCACTAATTCGGATAGTGTTTTTTTCGAGAGTTTTTCTTTTAAAACATGATAATAGACTTTACACGAAGGGATATAGCCCCAAGTATCCTCCTTGCAGATTTGCGACATCTTTTGGGTCAGCGTTTCAATATTGTTCGCTTCCGATTCTGCTATAAACCGTTTCGCTTTATCAATAAAGATACGTTCGATGGCTTCTTTTTTTGCATATTCTTCTGACGTACTGTCTGTGTAAAGGAAATGGACAGATTCCTGATAGAGTGCGGCAGGATAAAACTTTTTCCAATCTATTTCTGAGTATTTCTTTTCTAGTTCTGCTTTAAACCGCATAACCTGTGCCTCAAATTTTTGATTGGTGGCTTCACTTTCCTCATTTTCCCTCTGCCATTTGCGTAATGGTTCTGCGGAATTAGCAGCCGTCCACGCAGCGATACAAGAAAATAATTCCGCATTATCTTGGTTGAGCATTAAAAGGTCATCGGGATACGCAGCAATCATTTGTTGATCTCTGCTGTTTTCCATATCAACGCCTGCTTTCTCAAATACTCTGTCTTTCAAACATTGCTCTTTTTTTGCTTGGGCTTCGTCAAGATGTTGGAAATAATATGCACGGTCTTTCACCGTTGAAGCATGAGGAACCGAAGGATGATGACTGACACATGCTCCTAAGGTGAGCATGGATAAGGCAAAAATGATGGAAGTACGAACATGCATTTCTGATTTCCTTAATCAGGATATTTTAAAAATGTAAGATAAAGCCGTCTGAAAACGGATTGAATATGCTTTCAGACGGCCTGTCTTTTAATAAAGAATAAGTTAAATCTTTTTTCTTGATTGTTCTGCCATATGATGAACTTTGTTTTTTTCTTTAACTAAAGCCAAGTTTACTAATCGGCAAAAAATTGTACATCTCTCTCTTTTACCCATCCGGTTGGGCAAACGCCTTTTGCGACAATAAGCAACTGACCTTCATTATCAACATGAGTGGAAAGACGACATTTTTTGCCTTTGGGCGGTTTGATTTTCCATTCAGTCGGGAAATCGGTAGGTTTGGTGCAGTTGTCAGGCAGGCCCATATCATGACAACTGATTTGGTTTTCTTTGATTGCCAAAGGTACTTTTTTTACTTTTATCCAAGAGTATCCTTCTTCGGTATTTTTGCTGTCATTACCGATAACACAAAGGTATTGCATATAGTGCAATTGAGCGATTGAAGATGCCTTATCGCCTGGCTGCACTCGTAGGGATGTGCCTTGGTTATTACTGACATAAACTTGATTACGACAATACTCGGTACGTTCATATGTTAATTTTTTTGCTTCGGCACTTTCCACTCCAAACAAAAACAAACCTGCAAGCAAGTAAATACCCAATGGCAAACTTCTGTTTCTCTTCCAATCTTTTATTTTAAGCATTTTGTTTAAAAGCCTTTTTATACAAAATTTGTTATCTAATTTACTATCAGCCGATTTTTTCAGACGGCCTGACAGATTTTATTGTTCAACCGATGGTTGTATATCGTCCAGTATACCTTCGCCACGTTGCGCAACCGTCCAAACAGCTCTTTCAGCCGCCAACTCCCTGCACAACACTTCCTTCACTTTTTCCAATTTCATACCGCCGCAAATAAATGCGTCAATGGCGGCGAAATGGTGTTCCGGCCAAGTGTGGATACTGATATGAGACTCGGCAAGTAGTAAAACGCCGGTTACGCCGCCTGCGCCGCCGAAGGTATGGAAATGTTCGGTCAATATAGTGGCTTCTGCAGCCTGTGCGGCAGCCATCAAAGCGGTTTTCAGACGGCCTTCATCTTTTAAGATGGCTTCATCGCAACCGTATAAGTCCAATAGGCCATGATTACCGGGGGCATGGGTCATTTATGGCCTCCGGAATAGCTACCGCTGGAAAAGCCACCGTAGCTTCCGCCTGAATGAACTCGGCTGCTGTCATCATCCAAATCAGACAAATCTGCATAATTCATCATCGTAACAAAAACAATCAAAGCCATTGCACAAATAACATATCCCACTCGAGAGATACTCTGTTCGCCATTTTCATCTCTCTTCCGTCCAACTATAAAAAGAGTATAGACACCCCAACCGATAAGAAATATATCGAACAGTATATCGAAGCCATTCATAAACAATGACGGAATATTGACGATAACCAAAATAGCAATCATCAGAAGTCGTAATTTTTCATCGATATCATCCGCACTCATTTTCACGGTATAAGATGATATTTTATTGGTCAGATTAAACGCATCTGCAATTTCCCGATAAGCAATTGGGGCACTTCTAGTCCATGCCATTTCGTGACTGTTTAGTTCGGAACCAAGTTTACGGCTTTGCCCGTCTCGGTAATCGCTGTAATAGTTCAAATCACCGTTTCGGACACGCCAATAAAACGCTCCGCTGGCAAGCCTGACCCGTCCGCCATAGTCATAAAGTTTGCCATAGCCTTGCGGTTGGCGGTTGCGGTCGAGGCGCGGCCAATCGTTCAAGGTTTCGGAAATATTCCAACCTTCATCAGCTTCAACCAGCCATAAGAAACCCTGAGTTGGGTTGTAAAGCAGATACTCTGTCCACTGCCCTTCTGGTGCCAATGTATGTTTGGCACCTTTGAACAAGTTATCAAATGTTTCCTGAGCATCTGTTTCTAAATATCGGATTGCGCCGATAACATGAAACTCTTTATTTTTCAGACGGCCTGTCGAGCCGACAGGCAAAGTAAACATCGTATTTTGCGACAAACGCAGATTGTTGGCGGTAATAAGCTCTGCTTTATCTTTGCCGACTGCCAATTCGCTGCCGCAACTTTGACAGTTCAGATGGGAAGTCAGCCCGTTTACCCAATGAATGGATGAGCCGCAGTTAGGACAGTTTTCTGAAGTAATACTGCCTTTCAGACGGCCTGCGCTTTCTTTAATTTCATCTTCGTGGCGCGTGTTTTCCAGCTTCAAATCATCTAGGTTTACCATCCGACCGAAGAAGGCTTCGGGTGTTTTGTTGCTGTAATCGAGCGTGATGAAAAGGTTTTCGCAACGCCAGTCGGAAACACGATTTTCTGTATCCTCTTTTAAAACAAACGGCAATTCGCCCTGCGCAGCCGCGCGTTTCAAGCTGATTTTGCGGACATCGGAGGCAATATAGTGCTTATCTTGAAAAGTCAGCTCGCTAAACCCGGCTCGCGTGTCTTCAAATTTCGGCGGATTATCAATTTCGACTGGCATGGTCATCACATACAAATCGCCCGCCTCAGAAAGCCAACCTGCCCTGCCGTCGTCAAACAGCGCATACCATTCATTCCACGCACCATCGTCGTATTGCACCTGAAGCCGTCCGACCAAGGTAAAGCGTTGTGCGACAAATGTGCCGCTGGTTCCGATTTGAAGTGGACTAAAATCTTCCAGCAATGCGGAATCGCGACCGGAGTCGACAACGCCGTTATCTTGCCGCACCAGCATGCTGTTGCAATAGCCGCACACCAGCGTCACGGCAGAAGCAGAATGCGCTTCGACAGGTGCGCCGCAGCTTGGGCAGTCGGTTTTGAAGAAAGGAGTTTGAGACATGAATTTGCTTTTCCAGAATGGGTTGGAATGTTTCAGACGGCCTTAGCGTTTCTATCAACTGGTTTTATCAATGATTTCAGATTAGAAACAAACCAAATCACCGAACGGACTCAATCAAATGATTCGAAAGGCCGTCTGAAACCTTTTCACAGAAGCAACTCAACGCTTCTTTGAATGATATTTTTCAGACGGCCTTCAATTGATTAACCAATCAGCTGCTTCAACACTTCAGCCTTGGCCTTATCAAAATCTTCTTGCGAAATCAAACCGCCATCCAGCAAAGACTTGAGTTTCACCAATTTCGCCTGCGGATCTTCGGCAACCGGCTGAGCATTTTGCTGAGCCTGTTGCGCATTCGGCTGCATCATGCCAGCCATGGCACCCGCCATCGCCTGACCAATACCGGCACCTACGCCCAAACCTGCACCGATTCCGGCAAGTCCGCCTTCATTTTGTGCCGCAAGCGGGATGGATTCGGCGGTTTGATATTGGGTGTAGCGTCCCAAATCGCCGATAACACCCATCGAAATTTTCTTATCCAACGCAGCCTGAATAGACGCGGGCAAAGTAATGCTTTCAACAGTGAAGTTTTCCAGTGCCAAACCCAGCTTGGCAAATTCCGCGCCAAGCAATTCGCCGATTTTTTGCGACAGCAAAACTTGGTTCGCCGCCATATCCAAGAATGGGATACCGGAGCTGCCGAACGCGGCCGCCAACTGGGTGACTGCGATATTGCGCAGTTGGTTTTCCAAGTCTACGCCGCTGTATTGCGCCGCCACACCGCTGACTTCTTTAAAGAATTTTGCCGGATCGCTGATGCGGTAAGAATACATACCGAACGAACGCAGTTGCACCGCGCCAAACTCGGCATCGCGCACGGTAACTGGTTGAGACGTACCCCATTTTCGTGCGAGCTGTTGTTTGGTATTGAAAAAGTAAACATCCGATTTAAACGGAGACTCAAAAAGCTTGTCCCAGTTTTTCAAGTTGGTCAGCACTGGCAGAGTTTGCGTATTGAGCGTGTAACGCCCCGGACCGAACACGTCCGCGGTTACGCCTTCATCGACAAACATCGCCATCTGCGCCTCACGCACAGTCAGGCTTGCACCGTTTTGGATCTCCTCATCGGCAATCGGAAAACGCCACATCAGCAGGCTGTCATCGGGATTCGGCCATTGAATGACGTCGATAAACTGTTTCTTGATAAAGTTGAACATCGCAGTTCCTTATTTGAAGAAGAAAGGATAACTTATGGGCAGTCAGGTCAATTTGCCTAGTCGGTTATATCGCTTATTTTATATAAATAGAATGTCATACGATATTAACATTCAAAATGTCTTTATGCATGGGAATAGAGTGGGTGGCTGCATATACTTTTATCGCAAACTAAATAATAACTATATAGATATTAACTTTTGAAAACTTCGAAATTAAACCTCTTACCGACTCAGTTTTACACTATTTCCAGGTTTTTTATCCATACTGTCTCATAAAAAAGACAAATATTTGCGATAAATCATTAAAGAATATAATAAAAGTAAATATATTACCCCATCAGCATTGTTAATGTTCATTAAATATTATAAACTTTGCCATGCAATAACATTAAATTATCACACTGATTTTCCCAAACTAAAAGGAATTTACATGAAAAATTCTGCTCATTTCTGTCTTGCTGTGTTAGCACTGTCTGCTGCAGTAGGCGCACAGGCTGCCCGCCCTGTTGAATTTACCGTTGGCAGCGAATATTACAACGAAACCTATCGCGAATATGAACAAGATGGTAGTCGAATAATGCAACAAAAAGGCAACCTGTGGTCTATTAATGCGGGGGTTAAATACCGTTTCAACGATCGCCATGCGGCAAAATTGGAAGGCCGTTATTCCCGTGGTAAATCAGATTACACAGGAAGCTTCCAAAATGGATTTGGTGAATCCACAGGTTATGGTTCTGCCACACTCAAAAATGCACCTCGCCGCGCATACGATATCCGTGCCTTATATGAATATACACATCCAATTAACGATCGCTTTAGCCTGACTGCCGGTGCAGGCTTGGGACACCGTGTTCTGAGAGATTTGAGCCGACGTGTCGATCCTGATGATTATGACCGCAAAAACCGAACCACATATGCGCAAATCAATGCCGGTGTAAATATCGCACTTCCAGCAAACTTTGAGATTGCTCCTCGTATTGCCTACAATCGTGCCGTTAAGGGCCGCCAGTATTCTTACGAGCCAGATCGAGAAGAAACCAGAATGAAACAAGGCGGTGGACAAGGTATTGAGGTTGAAGTACCTGTATCTAAAAAATTCTCTAACGGTTCTAAAATCAGTCTGACCCCGTTCTATCGCGGCTGGAAAGTCAAAGATTCAAACTTCACCGTTACAGAAGACTATGGCTTCATTCAATTGGGCGCGATCGAACCTAAAAACCGCACCCGTGAAACAGGCATAAGATTGCAATACTCGTTCTAATTTAGCAAACTTAAGTAGTTAAAACATTTCAGACGGCCTTGTATATAACAGGCCGTCTGAATTTTTTGATGCTTTCAGAATTTCACTATAACGCCAATACCATCAGACATAAGACCTTATCAGTCAAAAAAATCTACCGATAATTTTTCTAGGTAGGAGTCAGGAACAGCACATCTTTTGCTATCCAACCGACCATCAAAATCAAGTCAAGCAAGCCGCATTCAAAATGCCGATCGAGATGGACACTGCACCAAACAACGCGCCGACGGCAACATTGTTACCGATGAGTTCTGCGGTAGCGCCTTTAATCATCATTGTCGCAGCGAAATAGACAAAAATCTGAATTACGGCTGCGGCAAGGGCCCACAGGATAAAATCGATGAAGCTGACGCTGTGTGCAATGCTTGAGGCAAGCGTCAGACAAAAACCGACCAACGCGCCGCCAAATGACAAGGCGCAGGCAAGGTTGCCGTTTTTAATCAGGCGCAATTCTTCAACGGGTGTAATCCGCAGATATACGGCAGCAAAAACAACGGTCATGGCGATACCTGCCAACATGTATTGCAGGTAGAGCAGATATTGGGACAGAGAAATACTCACGATAAGATTCCTTGGTTTGCAATAAAGTGATTATGCCATATTTTTGAAGATAAACCCTTCGAAAAATATGGCATTTTTAGAAGCGCTTCAGGCCGTCTGAAACGGTCTGATTTTTAATTCATGTTTTATTGTGATAATCGTTGACGATTTTTGTATGTTTATGTAACTATTGCGCACCGTTATTTATTAGAGCAAAGAGGAGAATATGAGCATACTCGCCGCTATCCGCCCTAAAGAGCCTTTGCGCCATTTGCGCTGGTTTGACATGCTGATTGTGACCGCTATCCTGTTCGGTCAATTTGCCTACCGTTCTACCCAACTTTATATCGCCAGCCTGATGCCGCAAGTGGAAACAGCCGCGGTTGCCGAAGAGGCGCGCGATACTGCGGTAACCGGCGTGGCTTATTCTGAAAACATGAGCCTGCAGTTGACGCTGCTTGCTATTGCTCTGATTTACCTCGTTATCCGCCGTTTCGACTTCAAACAATTGCCGATTCGTTTTAACTTAGGCGTGTTGTTTTGGACGCCTGTGATTTTTATCCTGATGGGTCTGACCGCCGATGCGGTAACTTCGTTAAGCGGCGGCTACAATTACTTCACCACTGAAATCTTCCAATACATCAAACCATTATCCATTTTTGACAAATTCGCCGCCCTTGCGCCGATGGCCATCCTCTACGGCCTTTTAAACGGCTTTTATGAGGAATTCTGTTTCCTCGGCCTCTTGACCTGCGTGGAAGACAAATACAAATGGCAGGCATTGGCCTATTCGACCTTGGTGCGCATCTCCTTCCATACTTATCAAGGCATGCTTTGGGCGACCGTTATCGGCGTTGTTTTCGGCTTGATGTACTACTTCTTCTATAAATACAAAGTCAAAAACCTGCTGCCGTTTTTCCTGATTCACGCCTTGGCAGATATCTTCGGCTCCGGCTTCATCTATTTGATTTGCGCTTAATGGCAATGGTTGACTGAATAAACAAGGCCGTCTGAAACATCATCTTCAGACGGCCTTTTATCATCTATCGGCTTACTTAATCAACGTAATTGCCACATTCGCATCTTCAGTTGCAACGGCCTCAATCACGACATCTCCGCCAAATCGCAGCACCGAGCCTGCGCCAACCGTATGTTTTTCCTTCTGATTCAAGGTTACGTCAAAGCTTCCTTTTCCAACGGCAAAAATCAACGTTTTAAAACCCGGATGATCGTGCGGCTTAATCTGCTCCCCTTTCTTCATGTCTTTCTTAACGACCATGTAATTTTCGCCGCTGAAAATCTTACCGTTTTCTGAAGAAACCTCTCCCAAAGGCGCGGCAGAAACAGCAACGGAAAACAAAGCAGACAGCAATACGGCAGAAATATTGGCAACTTTCATGACAAGCCTTTCTTGAAAATAGGGCTTTCATTCTACAAAAAACCACTATATTGTTCAATAATAATTCTCATTTCTTAATCTAAAGGCCGTCTGAAACCCAACGATATTTTTCAGACGGCCTGATTGATCTGTATAATATTTTCTTATTAATAAAATCGCTTTATATACCCATCAAATGGAAACCGTCAGAAAAGATCCGCTCGGCTCGGCATGGATGGTTATTGCCGCGCTCGGCTTTACCGTCATGAACCTCTCCATCAAAGCCGCCTCAACGCAATTCGGCTTTTCCAGCGGCGAGCTGGTCTTTTGGCGCATGCTGGTCTCCACCCTGTTCTTAGGCATCATGGCCAAAGCGCAAGGCAACACGTTTTCCACGCCGCATTGGAAAACCCATCTCAACCGCAGCGTCATCGGCACGCTTGCCATGATGTGCACGTTTTATTCCGTCATGCACCTGCCGCTGGCAACAGGCGTCACACTCAACTACACGTCCTCCATCTGGCTTGCCATCTTTTCATTTTTCATTTTAAAAGAAAGAATTACGCTTTATACCCAAGCCATTTTGGTTATGGGCTTTATCGGCGTTATCCTGTTGCTCAACCCATCTTTTCAAGGCGGACAGGAATTTGCCGCGCTGGTCAGCTTAGCAGGCGGCGCCATGTCGGGCTGGGCGTATTTGAAGGTGCGCGAACTCTCGCTTTTGGGCGAGCCTGGCTGGCGCGTGGTGTTTTATCTGTCGCTTACCGGCCTGATTATGTCTGCCATTTGGAATTGCTTTACCGGCTGGCATCCGCTGACCGTGTCTTCCCTGCCCTATCTGGCCGGCATCGGCATCTCCGCCATGATTGCCCAACTGGCCATGACCCGCGCCTATAAGGTCGGCAAGAAATTTACCGTTGCCTCACTTTCCTACCTGGCTGTCGTTTTCTCCGCCCTGTCCGGCGTACTGCTTTTCGGCGATAAAATCACTTGGCAGGAAGCCGCCGGCATGGTTATCATTGTTGCAGGCGGCGTGTTCAGCAGTTTTACTCCGGCCTCAATCAAAAAATTTCTGATGAAGCAATAATTTAACAAGGAGAACACCATG
Organism: Neisseria sp. P0008.S002; assembly: GCF_051962805.1. Lineage (NCBI taxonomy): Bacteria > Pseudomonadati > Pseudomonadota > Betaproteobacteria > Neisseriales > Neisseriaceae > Neisseria > Neisseria sp. P0008.S002. The sequence goes on from NZ_JBQCUY010000001.1 coordinate 289,381, forward strand.
ATTTCCATCCGCGAACAATCTTACGGCTTAAACGTAGCGCTGTACAACGAGTTCACTTTGGACGATTTCCGCCAATTGGAAGAAGCCTTGTTGGCCGCAAAACAAAAAGTCCATCTGCCCGACATCCTGTTGGACTTGTCCATGCTGAAAGACTTCACCATCGATATGGCGGTCGAGCAAATCAAATTCCTCAACCAACATGAAACCGACTTCGGCCGCGTTGCCGTTATTACCGACGACATTTGGATCAAACTTGGCGCGCGCCTTTCCAGCCTCTTGACCAACCAACATCCCAAATATTTCAGCGACGCTGCCGAAGCACAGGCTTGGTTGTTGGCAAGCAATTTGAAATAAAGACAAGGCCGTCTGAACGCATTATTGAGCAAATATAAAACCGCTTAGGCTCAAACAACGGCATCACGACATCTGTCAAAGCATAAAAAAGGCCGTCTGAAACCTTGCAACCTGCAAAGTTTCAGACGGCCTTTCATCGTTTTTATTCAAAAACTTACATAACACTCAATACATCAATACCCAACAATTCCAAGCCTTGTTTCAGCGTGTCGCCGGTCAGCTTTGCCAGTTGCAGACGGCTGTTGCGGGTTGCGCCTTCTGATTTCAAAATCGGGCAGGCTTCGTAGAAGCGGCTGAACAAGGTAGCGATTTGATAGAGGTAGGCGGCGAGGTAGTGCGGATACGCAGTATCTGTCACGCTTTGCAGTACGTCTTCAAATTTCAGCAGCTCGGCGGCCAGTTGTTTTTCCAAAGGTTCGGTCAAAACGGTTGGCGCGGTTGCGTCCCATTCGCCTGCTTTGCGGAACACGCTTTGTACGCGGGTATAGGCATATTGCAGGTAGGGGGCGGTGTTGCCTTCAAACGAAAGCATGGCGTCCCAGTCGAACACATAATCGCTGGTGCGGTTTTTGCTCAAATCGGCGTATTTGACCGCGCCGATGCCGACGGTTTTGCCAATTTTTCCTGCTTCGTCTGCGCCCAATTCAGGGTTTTTCTCTTTCACCAAAGCGGTGGCACGCTCAACAGCTTCGGTCAGCAAATCAACCAGTTTTACGGTGTCGCCGCTGCGCGTTTTGAACGGTTTGCCGTCTTTGCCCATCATGGTGCCGAAGCCGATAAACTCAGCTTTTACATCTTCCGGCAGATAGCCTGCTTTGCGTGAAGTGGTAAAGAGTTGCTCAAAGTGCAAGGCTTGGCGGTGGTCGACGACGTACAGCAAGCGGTTGGCATGAAGCGTGCCGACACGGTAGCGCAAACACGCCAAGTCGGTGGAAGCATAAAGGAAGCCGCCGCCTTGTTTTTGCACGATAAATGCGGCAGGTTCGCCCTCTTTGTTTTTGAACTCGTCCAAGAACACGACTTTCGCGCCGTCGTCTTCGACTGCCAAACCTTTTTCGACCAAATCATCGACCACAGGCTGCAAATCGTCGTTGTATTTAGATTCGCCCGCCACGTCTTCAGGGCTCAGTTTCAAGCCCAGCGTGTCATAAACGGCTTGGGCGTGCGAGAGTGAAATATCGACAAACTGTTTCCACAATGCCAAAACGGTTTCATCGCCGCCTTGCAGCTTCACAACGTATTCGCGTGCGGTATCGGCAAAGGCTGGATCTTCGTCAAAGCGCACTTTGGCGGCGCGGTAAAATTGCTCCAAATCCGCCAGCTCGAACGCGGCATTGTCTTTTTGCTGTTCAACCAAATAAGCGACCAACATGCCAAACTGCGTACCCCAGTCGCCGACGTGGTTTTGGCGGATGACGGTGTTGCCCATAAATTCCAACACGCGTGAAATGCTGTCGCCGATGATGCTGGAACGCAGGTGGCCGACGTGCATTTCTTTAGCCAGATTAGGCGAAGAATAGTCGATAACGACGGTTTGCGGTTTGTCGGTTTTCGCTACGCCGAAACGCGCGTCGTTCAAGGCCGTCTGAATGTTTTGGGCGAGGAATTCAGGACGCAGGCGCAGGTTGATAAAGCCCGGGCCGGCTACTTCCGCACTTTCAATCACAGCGTTGTCCGCCAATGCCTCGGCCACTTTTTGCGCCAACTCGCGCGGATTTTGTTTGGCTTTTTTCGCCGCACCCATCACGCCGTTGATTTGGAAATCGCCGTGTTCGGCATTCTTGGTCGGCTGCAAAACAACGGGGCTGTCGGCAATGCCTGTGGCGGCAAAGGCTGCTTGGGCTTCACGTTCGACGGTTTGGTATAAATTCATGTTGTCGGTCTCTATCAATTCAAATCAGGCGGTATTTTAAAAGAATTTCGGGCTTTAAAACAGGGCAAGCTGCAATACTTCTCCAGCGGCTTGTTATATGATTGCATTCTGATTCAACGATTTTGCTGTAAAGGCCGTCTGAAAGGAAAAGCCATGAACCCCAAAAATACGCTTTGTCTGATTGTCGATATCCAAGAACGCCTGCTGCCCGCCCTCTCCGGCGCGGACGAAATGTTGGAACGCTGCCGCCTGCTGATTCAAGGTTTGACGGCTTTGGACGTACCCTTTGCCGTAACCGAACAGTATCCGAAAGGTTTGGGCAACACCGTATCCGCCGTATCGCTGCTGTTGCCCGAAGGTACGCCTGTTGTCGAGAAAACCCGATTTTCAGCGTTTTTACCTGAAATTCAGGCAATATTACGCAAAAACGACGTCAAAAACGTTATTTTAGTTGGAGCGGAAGCGCATATCTGTATGCTTCAGACGGCCTTGGATTTGAAGGCGCAAGGTTACGCCGTATCCCTGCCTTTTGAATGCACCGCCTCGCGTACAACGGCCAACCGCGACAATGGTTTGGCGCAACTGAGCCGTCAGGGCATTATCATTTCCAATGTCGAAAGTATTTTGTTCCAACTGCTCGGTGATGCCAAACATCCGGCCTTTAAGACTATCTCCAAACTGATTCAATAACAGGCCGTCTGAAATGCAATACACCATCCGCCCTGCCCTGCGCCAAGACTTGCCCGCCATCGTCGATATTTACAACAGCACCGTGGCCACGCGCCAATCCACGGCCGATTTGTCGCCGACCACGGTTGCCGAACGCGAAATGTGGTTTGCCGCGCACACGGACAAACGCCCGATCTACGCCCTTTACGATGCCGACGGCACCGTATTGGCCTGGGGTAGTTTCAGCGACTACCATCCACGCTACGCCTACCACATCAGCGCGGAAGTCAGCATTTATGTCCGCCACGATATGCGCGGTGCAGGCGTGGGCAAAATCCTGTTGCGGCACATGCTCGAACGCGCACCGTCCTTAGACATCCACAACGTCATCGCGCTTGTGTTCGGCCACAACTATCCGAGCCTGAACCTGTTTCACCGTTTCGGTTTTGAAGAATGGGGGCGGCTGCCGCAAGTCTGCGATTTGGAAACCATGTTGGCAGACGTGGTGATTTTGGGCAAAAGGATTGTGGATTGATTACGGCAAAGGCCGTCTGAAAACTGAATTCAGACGGCCTTTTGACGGCAAAACCTTTATTCCGGTTTCTTCGCCAGCATGGTAACGAATTTAAACTGAATCGGATTGCCGAATTCGTCTTTCGCGTGCATCGAACCCAGCTCTTCCTTGTATTCCACCAATTCCCAATCCTTATAGTATTCGCGCAGCTCGCCCTCACTAAACTTGAACGGGAACGGCATCGGGCAAGGGAAATCTTCCGTATCCATCGCAGACACGATCAGGTTGTAGCCGCCGGGGTTGGTGTGTTCCTTTATATTGGCAATCACGTCAGGAACGTAACGCGGCATCAGGAACATAAACACCACGGTCGCCACCATATAATCGAAGTTTTCCTGAATATTGGCGGCGTTGAGGTCGTATTCAAACGCGCGGACATTCAACTCTTCGATACGCGCCAGCTCTTCCACGTTTTGAACCGCATGGGGATTATTATCGACAGCGGTAACGTCAAAACCTTTCAAACCCAGATACAGCGCATTGCGGCCCTGACCGCAGCCCATATCCAAAACCTTGCCGACAGGTACGATGCCTTCGGCAGCACGGACGGCCGAATGTGTCGCGCTCATGCCGTATTTCTTATTGAAATAGTCTGCCGCCTCGCAGTAAAACGACAGTTGGATTTCCGTGTCTTGCGTTTGCGGCGCGATAAAGTGCCATGCTTGCGGATGGATAATCCAATCATCGCTTTCAGGCGTCAGCTCGTGCGTGGACGTAACATTGCCCGCCTCGTCCACTTCATTGAAGTTCAGACGGCCTTGGAGGACATTGAGGCAGCCCCAAGTACCGGCGGCAGTATTGTGTTTGGACAACAAGGCTTCGGGAATCTCGTCCGCCGTCCACACCGGCATCTGCTTGTAACAAAACAATTCTTGCTGTTCGCTCATCATGTTTCCTTTCTATTTTGACGGTTTCAACACAGCTTCTGCCAAGGCTTTTTGAATGGCAATCACGCTCTTGTCGCTTTTAAATTGCAAGGTTTCGGTTGGCACCTCGCCGGAAGAAACCCAAATCTTCAGCTCGGCATCCAAATCAAAATGACCCGAGGTTTCCACCGAAAAGCGCGATACTGAACGGTATGGAATCGAACGGTAAGACACTTTCTTGCCGGTCAACCCCTGCTTGTCCACCAACACCAGCCGATATTCGGTAAACACAATCAAATCGCGCACCAGGCTGAATGCCATTTTTACCTGTTCGCCATCAATCAGGATATTCGCCAAATCGCGTTCCACCGCATCGGCGTCTTTTTGCGAAGCATTGCCCAAAAGGCCGCTGAACAATCCCATATCTGCCTTCTTTCTATACGAGTGATAAAGCGCAGGGTATTTTACACGCGTAAACCGTATTTGCCGATATTTCAGACGGCCTTATGTTATGATAATGATACCGCCTTATTCGACAAAGACATGCCCATGGATAAACCCGTTTACCTCTACACAGACGGCGCATGCAAAGGCAACCCCGGCGCAGGCGGCTGGGGTGTATTTATGCGCTACGGCACACACGAAAAAGAACTGTTCGGCGGCGAAGCCGAAACCACCAACAACCGTATGGAACTGACTGCCGTCATCGAAGGCCTGAAATCCCTAAAACGCCGCTGCCAAGTCGTCATCTGCACCGACTCGCAATACGTCAAAAACGGCATGGAAAGCTGGATACGCGGTTGGAAAAAAAACGGCTGGAAAACCGCCGCCAAAAAACCGGTTAAAAACGACGACTTATGGAAAGAGCTGGATAGTTTGGTTCAACAACACGATGTCCGCTGGACATGGGTAAAAGGCCATGCCGGACACCCAGAAAACGAAAAAGCTGACGAACTTGCCAATAAGGGCGCGGCAAAATTTTTATAACATTTCATCCATGACTGCACTCAAACATCTCAAACCATTCTTTTGGATTGCCATCATTGCATTGATTTGTGTGACGCCCATAGCACTTATGTTCGCCTATTCGCCCTTTCATGATGTCAATGATTTTTTTCGCTTTGGCTTGTGCGATCACGTTAAGAGTGCCGAAGAATGTGCCGACTTAATCACGCCCTCCTATTTATTTTGGTGGTTTATACCTGAACCGTGGCTTTTCGCATTCATATCTCTGACTGCCATTTACCTTGTTCTAAAAATCCTGATTGAAATCATCCGATTCCTATTCAGACTGAGAAAGAAAAACCCATGACCTGCCCCATCTGCACTGCCGACAACGAAGATATTTTGCTGCAAACGCCAAACCTGCGCGTTATCGCCGTCCACAATGAAGCCGGCGCACCGGCATTCTGCCGCGTGATTTGGAATAACCATGTTTCCGAGATGACCGACCTTTCCCCTGCCGAACGCAATGAAATCATGGAAATGGTGTATCAGGTTGAAGCCGCAATGCGCCAAGTCTTCCGCTCGGCCAAAATCAATCTGGCCAGCCTCGGCAATGTTGTGCCTCACTTGCATTGGCACGTCATCGCCCGCTTTGAAAACGACGCCAACTTTCCTGCGCCGATTTGGGCCGCACCCGTACGCGAACACGGTATGACCCTGCTCGAAAATTGGCCGCAACAAATCAAAAACTTAATCGCTTAAACTTTCAGACGGCCTATAAGGGCCGACACGCCCAGTTCAGGCCGTCTGAACATATAACGAAAGGAAAACCTCAATGACTTCCACCACGCGCCGCCATTTTCTGCGCACCTGCTCTGCCGCGGCAGGCGCAGGGTTGTTGCAAGCCTGCGGTACAGGCACGACCACCACGCCGCAAACCAAAACCACTTCCACCACCGCGAAAGCCCAAACCGTGCAACCTAAGCAACCCCATCCGCCACGTTCCGGCGACAACCTCCTGCGCGTTGTTGCGCCGTCAGGCTTCGCCGAAGACCCCAACCGCGTAACCACCGGCCTGACCCGCCTCTACAACGCAGGCTTTACCGTAACCAACCAACAGGCAGGCAGCCGCCGTTACCAACGCTTCGCCGGCTCCGATGCCCAACGTGCCGCCGACTTCCAAGACGTTGCCAGCGGCCGCGTCGAAACGCCCAAAGTCCTCATGGGCCTGCGCGGAGGCTATGGCGCGGCACGTATCCTGCCGCAAATCGACTTCGCCTCACTCGGCGCCAGAATGCGCGAACGCAGCACATTGTTCTTCGGCTTCAGCGACGTGTGCGCCGTCCAACTCGCCCTGTTGGCCAAAGGCAATATGATGAGCTTTGCCGGCCCGATGGTGTACAGCGAATTCGGCAAAGCAGACCCCAGCGTCTTTACCATGGATTCCTTCATCCGCGGCACGACCAACAACGTCAACATCGTTGATGTTCCGACCATCCAACGCGCCGATGTCAACGTCGAAGGCACATTGTGGGGCGGCAACCTCAGCGTTCTCGCATCCCTCGCCGGCACACCTTACATGCCCGATATTCAAGGCGGCATCCTCTTTATCGAAGACGTCAGCGAGCAGCCTTACCGCATCGAGCGTATGCTCAATACGCTTTATCTGTCAGGTGTTTTGCAAAAACAACGCACCATCATCTTCGGCGATTTCCGCATGGGCACCATCCGTGACGCGTACGATTCCAGCTACGACTTCTCCGCCGTCGTCAACCACATTTCGCGCACCGCCAAGATTCCTGTGTTGACCGGTTTCCCATTCGGCCACATCACCAACAAAACCACTTTCCCGTTGGGTGCGCATGCCAAAGTCCGCAGTACCGGCAACGGCGGTTATTCCGTCACCTTCAGCGGCTACCCGACGCTGAACCCGTCCGCGCTGACGCTCAACAACCTGCTGCCGCCTCCCGTGCCGACTTACGACAGCACCATCTACCGCGACAGCATTACTGAAGAAGTGACCGAATAAGGCTTGTTCAAATCAAAAGGCCGTCTGAAACCCAGTTTCAGACGGCCTTTTTATATCTTCATCTTAACCGTAACGTCGTTGGAAATCTTTCATAAATTCGGCCAACGCGTTCACACCTTCAAGCGGCATCGCATTGTAAATGCTGGCGCGCATACCACCGACGGTTTTATAGCCCTTGAGCAGGCACAAGCCCTGCAACTCGGCCTCCAACACAAAGTGGCGGTCCAAATCCTCGCTTGCGGTTTTGAAGACCACGTTCATTTTGGAACGCGCATCAGGATAAATATCGTTGATGTAAAAACCGCCGCTGCCGTCTATCGCCTCATACAAGGTTTGCGCCTTCATTCGATTGACCGCTTCAATTTTTTTCACACCGCCCTGCGTTTGCAACCAGCGGAACACCAAGCCCGACATATAAATCGCATAGGTGGACGGCGTGTTGTACATACCGTCGCGGTTGATATGAGAACGGTAGTTGAACACATCGGGAATATCGTTCGGACAACGCTCCAGCAAATCCTCGCGGATAATGACCACGGTCGCACCGGCTGGGCCGATATTTTTTTGCGCGCCGGCATAAATCAGGCCGTAATCGGATACATCAAACTCACGCGACAAAATCTCGCTCGACATATCACACACCAGCGGCGGCAGGCCGTCTGAAAGTTTGGGGACGTTTTGATACTGCAAGCCGTTCACGGTTTCATTAATCGCAAAATGAACAAACGCGGAATTCGGGTTGACATCCCAATCCTCAACCGCAGGCAGATTTTTATAGGCATATTGCTCGCCGCCATGCGCGGCCAAACGGATTTCGGCATTGCTTAAACGGCTCATCTGTTCATAGGCAATACGGCTCCAGTTGCCCGTTACCACCGCGTCGGCAGTCGCAAAACCGTGCGCCAAATTCATGGCCGCCATATTGAATTGCGCGGTCGCACCGCCCTGTAAAAATAGGATTTTATAGTTGGACGGAATATTCAAAAGCTGGCGCAAGTCTTGTTCGGCATGATGCAGAATACTCAAAAACATATCCGAACGGTGGCTCATCGCCATCACGGGAAAGCCCGTACCGTTGTAGTCGAGCATTTCCTGTTGCGCGGTACGCAATACCGTTTCCGGCAATACGGCAGGACCTGCGGAAAAATTGTAAATCGGGTGTGCGGACATGGCGGCCTTCTTTCTTATTCGGTGGGTATGAAGAAATTGTAGAACCGCCTTGCACATTGTGCAAGCACGAAAAATCAGAAAATCCAAGGCCGTCTGAAAACAAAGCAATACCAATTATTTGTTTTCCAAACTAATTTAAGAAACACCACACCAAAACTTGTCAACAATTTCCTTTTCAGACGGCCTCAACCCTCCCCTTTACATTTAAGCAATCACTTCAAAAAATCCACGCCAAATCAACACTTTTCTTTTATCTTGAAAACAGTTATAATAGGCCAATTTTTCAAATCACACGAAAAATGGCCGCGCGGCCATTTTTTTGTTTATGTACTTCTGGAGAAGCATGGATATTCAAAGCATTCTTGATAAAACCCTGCCTGGCTTGGGCTACGAGCTGGTCGATTTCGAACTGACCGCACAAGGCGATTTACGCGTTTTCATCGATAAAGAAGGCGGCATCACCGTCGAAGACTGCGCTACTGTCAGCAACCATCTGAGCCGCGTGTTTATGGTTGAAGACATCGACTACAAACGTTTGGAAATCTCCAGCCCTGGCCTTGACCGTCCGTTGAAAAAAGCCGCCGACTTCGTGCGCTTTGCCGGCCAGAACGCCAAAATCAAAACACGCCTGCCGATTGATGGTCAGAAAAACTTCATCGGCCGCATCGAATCTTGCGAAAACGACATCGTTACCGTCTCTTTCGACGGCAAAACCGCCCAAATCGAATTGAGCAACATCGACAAAGCCCGTTTGCGCCCCGAATTTAAATTTTAAAAACCGATTACTTGGAGATTCTAGAAAATGAGTCGCGAAATGTTACAGCTGGCCGAAGCGCTGGCAAGTGAAAAAAACGTTGAAACGGAAGTCGTATTCAAAGCCCTTGAATTCGCCCTCTCTACTGCCGCCAAGAAAAAAGCCGACCGCGAGCACATGGACGTGCGTGTCGAAATCGACCGCGATACCGGCGAATACCAAACCTTCCGCCGCTGGCTGATTGTTGCCGATGAAGACTACACCTACCCCGACGTAGAAAAAACCATCGAGGAAATCCAAGAAGAAATTCCCGGCACAACCATCCAAATCGGCGAATACTACGAAGAGCAGCTGCCAAACGAAGGTTTCGGCCGCCAAGCCGCACAAACTGCCAAACAAATCATCCTGCAACGCATCCGTGATGCGGAGCGCGAGCAAAACCTGAACGAGTTCCTCGCTTCTAAAGAAGACATCGTTTCCGGTACGGTAAAACGCGTCGAGCGCCACGGCATCATCGTTGAAGTCGTCGCGGGCAAACTCGACGCACTGATTCCGCGCGAAGAAATGATTCCGCGCGAAAACTTCCGCAGCGGCGACCGCATCCGCGCCCTCTTCCTGCGTGTGGACGAAATCGGCAATACCGGCCGCAAACAAGTCATTTTGAGCCGTACCAGCGGCGACTTCTTGGCCAAACTCTACGCCAACGAAGTACCTGAAATTGCAGACGGCCTGTTGGAAATCCGCGAAGTAGCACGCGACCCCGGCCAACGCGCCAAAGTTGCCGTTAAAGCCAACGACCAACGCATCGACCCGCAAGGTACTTGTATCGGCGTGCGCGGTTCTCGTGTTAACGCCGTGAGCAACGAATTGTCCGGCGAACGCATCGACATCGTATTGTGGTCTCCTGAGCCTGCGCAATTCGTGATGAATGCGCTGTCTCCTGCCGAAGTGAGCCGCATCGTGATTGATGAAGACAAACACGCTGTTGACGTGATTGTTGATGAAAACCAACTGGCGCTGGCCATCGGCCGCGGCGGTCAAAACGTCCGTCTGGCTTCCATCCTGACCGGCTGGCAGCTGAACATCATGACCGTTGAAGAAGCCGACGAGCGCAATGCCGCCGAAGACGCGGTTATCCGCAACCTCTTCACCACCCACTTGAACATCGACGACGAAACCGCCGATATCTTGGTGGAAGAAGGCTTTGCCACTTTGGAAGAAGTTGCTTACGTTCCAGCGGCAGAATTACTCGCCATTGACGGCTTTGACGAAGAAATTGTTGAAACCCTGCGCAACCGCGCACGCGACGCTATCCTGACCATTACCATCGCCGCAGAAGAAAAACTGGGTGAAGTGTCTGAAGACATGCGCAATTTAGACGGCGTAAATTCCGATATGTTGCGCAAACTGGCCGAAGCCGGCGTTACCCAACGCGATGATCTGGCCGAATTGTCTGTTGACGAATTGGTCGAAATTACCGGTGTTGACGAAGAAGAAGCCAAAAAAGTGATTTTGGCTGCACGCGAACACTGGTTTACTGAAGAAAATAACTAAGGGGGTACTGAATGAGTAATACAACCGTAGCGCAATTTGCCGCCGAACTAAACCGCCCCGTCGATGATTTGCTTAAACAATTGAAAGAAGCCGGGGTCAACAAAAACAGTGGTAATGACAGCATAACCACTGACGACAAACAACTGTTGACTGCTTACCTGCAAAAGAAAAACGGCAGCAATAGCGGCACCATCAGCATCCGCCGCAAAAAAACCGAAGTCAGCACCGTTGATGGCGTAAAAGTGGAAACACGCCGCCGCAGCCGTGCCGTTACCATTCCTTCTTCCGAAGAATTGGCAGCGGAAGCCAAAGCCAAAGTAGCAGCGGAAAACCAAAAAGCCGAAGCAGAAAAAGCAGCCGCCCAAGCTGCCGAAGAAAAAGCCAAAGCTGAAGCAGAAGCTGCCGCCAAAGCCGAAGCCCGTGCCAAAGCAGAGGCTGAAGCAGCCAGACTGAAAGCAGCCAAAGCCGCACCAAAAGCGGAAGGCAAACCTGCCGAAGCCCAAAAAGAAGAAGCCAAACCGGTTGAAGCCGTAGAAGCCAAGGCCGAAGCAAAAGTTGAAGCTAAAGCAGACAACAAGCCGTCTGAAAAATCCGTTGAAGCTGAAAAACCAGCCGAAGCCAAGAAACCTGCCAAAGCCAAACAAGACAAAGGCGGCAAAGGCAAAGAAGCGAAAAAGGCAGCCAAACCTGCCGCTCCTGCCGTACCGCAACCTGTCGTCAGCGTGGAAGAACAGGCTCAACGCGATGAAGAAGCCCGTCGTGCCGCCGCCCTGCGTGCGCATCAAGAAGCCTTGTTGAAAGAAAAACAAGAGCGTCAAGCACGCCGTGAAGCCATGAAACAACAGGCCGATCAAGACTCAAAACCTACTAAAGAAGCCAAATCAGGCGAACGCAATAAACCTGCCGAGAAAGCAAAAGCGGCATCCGGCGAAGGCAAATCCGAACACAACGCGCGCGGTAAAAAAGAAGACCGTCGTGACCGTGACGAAGAAAACCAAGGCCGTAACGCCAAAGGCAAAGGCGGCAAAGGTGGTCGCGACCGCAACAATGCACGCAATGGCGACGACGATCGCGTACGCAGCGGTAAAAAAGGCAAAAAACTCAAACTTGAGCCAAACCAACACGCCTTCCAAGCGCCGACCGAACCTGTCGTACACGAAGTTTTGGTACCTGAAACCATTACCGTTGCCGACTTGGCACACAAAATGGCCGTTAAAGGCGTCGAAGTGGTTAAAGCCCTGATGAAAATGGGCATGATGGTAACCATTAACCAATCTATCGACCAAGACACTGCCCTGATTGTAGTGGAAGAACTCGGCCACATCGGCAAACCTGCTGCAGCCGACGACCCTGAAGCATTCCTGGATGAAGGCGTTGAAGCAGTTGAAGCCGAAGCATTGCCGCGTCCACCGGTTGTTACCGTGATGGGTCACGTTGACCACGGTAAAACTTCCCTGCTGGACTACATCCGCCGCGCCAAAGTGGTACAAGGCGAAGCGGGTGGCATTACCCAACACATCGGTGCATACCACGTTGAAACCCCTCGCGGCGTGATTACTTTCTTGGATACTCCGGGTCACGAAGCGTTTACCGCAATGCGTGCGCGCGGTGCGAAAGCAACCGATATCGTGATCCTCGTGGTTGCCGCCGACGACGGCGTGATGCCGCAAACCATCGAGGCAATTGCCCACGCTAAAGCCGCCGGCGTACCAATTGTGGTTGCCGTCAACAAAATCGATAAAGAAGCCGCCAACCCTGAGCGTATCCGCCAAGAGCTGACTGCGCACGAAGTCGTGCCTGACGAATGGGGCGGCGATGTACAGTTTATCGACGTTTCCGCTAAAAAAGGCCTGAACATCGATGCATTGCTCGAAGCCGTCTTGCTCGAAGCCGAAGTTTTGGAACTGACTGCCCCAGTCGATGCACCTGCCAAAGGTATCATTGTTGAGGCACGTTTGGACAAAGGCCGCGGCGCGGTTGCCACATTGCTGGTTCAAAGCGGTACACTGAAAAAAGGCGATATGCTGCTGGCCGGTACTGCATTCGGTAAAATCCGTGCAATGGTTGACGAAAACGGCAAAGCCATCAATGAAGCCGGCCCGTCTATCCCTGTCGAAATCCTCGGCTTGTCCGATGTACCGAACGCAGGCGAAGATGCAATGGTATTGGCCGACGAGAAAAAAGCGCGCGAAATCGCCCTCTTCCGTCAAGGCAAATACCGCGACGTGCGCTTAGCCAAACAACAGGCCGCAAAACTGGAAAACATGTTCAACAACATGGGCGAAAACCAAGCCCAATCCTTGTCCGTCATCATCAAAGCAGACGTACAAGGTTCTTACGAAGCTTTGGCTGGCAGCCTGAAAAAACTGTCCACCGACGAAGTGAAAGTGAACGTGTTGCACAGCGGCGTGGGCGGCATTACCGAATCGGATGTCAACTTGGCCATCGCTTCCGGCGCATTCATCATCGGCTTTAACGTCCGTGCAGATGCTTCCGCACGCAAACTGGCTGAGAATGAAAACGTGGAAATCCGTTACTACAACATCATTTACGATGCCATCGACGACGTGAAAGCCGCCATGAGCGGTATGCTCTCTCCGGAAGAGAAAGAGCAAGTAACCGGCACGGTCGAAATCCGTCAGGTTATCTCCGTTTCCAAAGTCGGTAATATTGCAGGCTGTATGGTTACCGATGGGGTGGTCAAACGCGATTCCCATGTCCGCCTCATCCGCAACAACGTGGTTATCCATACCGGCGAGCTATCTTCTTTGAAACGCTACAAAGACGACGTCAAAGAAGTCCGCATGGGCTTCGAGTGTGGTCTGATGCTCAAAGGCTACAACGAGATTATGGAAGGCGACCAACTCGAATGTTTCGACATCGTCGAAGTTGCCCGTACTCTGTAATCAGACAGACCGTCTGAAAAATTAGAAGCAGGTTTTGCAATGCGAAACCTGCTTCTAATTTTTCAGACGGCCTTTTTACAACCATTCATAGTTTGAAACTATTGAAATTGATGTGTGGTATATAAGAAACAAAACAGCCGCACAAGGCAAAGCCATTTGGCAAAAGAATAGACGGCAAACTAAGCCTGATAAGGCTCTCTATATATTGTCATATCTTAACGTTTCTGTTGTTTTTCTCAAATTTCGGCACTAGTATATACAGCCTAAACACAATACAAATTAAGCAATACCGGTCATATGCCGGATACGTTTACTTCCTTGTTACTCTCATCAATATCTAAAGAAAATATCATGACAATCGAAAAAGCAATGCGCATCCGCAATGCGCAATTTGAATTACGACATTTAGAGCAATTACAGCCATCCCCTATTGCACAAGCAACAACAGGTACATCGGGAGATGACGTTTATTATGTAACCCGCAGCGACGATAAAATCATTGAAAATCCAAATGGTGGCGATGATACGGTTTACAGCAACGTCAGCTATACCCTTCCAAACCACGTTGAAAACCTTGTTTTGACGGGTACAGCCAACATCTTCGGTGCAGGCAACAACAGCAACAACATCCTCATCGGCAATGAAGGCCGCAACCGCCTCAACAGCGGCCGCGGAGACGACATCGTTTACGGCGGTGGCGGTAACGATTTCATCAACGGCGGCGAAGGCGACGACCGTCTTTTCGGCGAAACAGGCAATGACACCCTCAACGGAGAAACAGGCAACGATGTGCTTGAAGGTGGCGAAGGTGACGACACCTACCTTTTCTCTGCCAAAAGCGAGCAAGACACCATCATCGACAACCAAGGCCACAACAGCATCCGCTTCCATACTGACCTGAGCCTTAACGATTTAACCGTTGAAGTCCGAAACAATGAAACCGGCGGTCATGACTGGCTGATTGCCGTGAAAAACAGCAACGCCGTTTTAACCATCAAAAACCAATACACTCAAAACGGTACCACACCGGCAGTCTCCCACTTCATCATTGGCACACAAAAACTGGATGTAAACAACTTTGCCAAATATTTCGATATTTCCCTGACTGAGCATACCGAAAGCGGTCAGACCATCGATGGCAGCGACGACAATGACTACCTCATCGGCACATCCGGCGATGATATTATCGACGGCAAGGCCAGTTCCGACATTATGGAAGGCGGAGACGGCAATGACACTTACTACGTTGATGATGTAAAAGACGTGGTGATTGAACAGGCTGGCGGCGGCGAAGACACCGTATTCAGCAGCATTTCCCATACTGCCGCTATCCACGTCGAAAATGTTACCTTAACCGGCTCGACCAATATTTTTGCCGCCGGCAACAACAGCAATAACATTCTGACCGGTAACGAAGGCCGCAACCGCCTCAACAGCGGACGCGGTGATGATACTGTTTACGGCATGGGTGGCAACGACAACCTAAACGGCGGCGAGGGCAACGATTATCTGGATGGCGGCGACGGTAACGATGTCATCAATGGTGATTCAGGCGACGACATTTTGGTGGGCGGCAAAGGTAAAGACATTCTGAAAGGCGGCGCCGGAAACGATACCTATATCTACGGCGACAACGATACCATTATCGACAACCAAGGCATCAATACCCTCAAGTTTTCAGACGGCCTGAACAATGCCAAGCTCAACCTGAAGACCATTCATAACGATGATGGCAGCCAAAGCTGGGAAATTACTTCCGAACAAGGTTCAGCCCTGATTCAAAACCAAATCGGCGCGGATGGCAGTATTTCCATCGACCGTTTCCAGTTCAACGACCAAACCTACACTGCCGCGCAGTTCCAACAGGCCTTCCAACCAGTGAAAGCCGAAACCATTAAATTTGCCGGCACAAACGGCGACGACACTTTGCATGGTAATGCAGCCGACAATGAAATTGACGCTGGCAACGACGGCCATGACACCCTCTATGGCCACGACGGAGATGACATCTTACGCGAACACAGCGAAACCTATTACGGCAACGAACCTGCTTCCGACGATAAATTCTATGGTGGCAACGGTAACGACAAACTCTATGCCCATGTAGGCACCGACTTACTCGACGGCGGCGCAGGCAATGATTATCTGGAAGGCGGAGAACACAACGACACCTATGTTTTCGGAAAAGGTTACGGCCACGACACCATTTTCGACTACAACTTCGGTTTTGATAGCGAGGCAAGCCTACACAGACTCAACGCTAATGTCGTTAAATTTACCGGCGGCATTACCCTTGACGACCTCGAAATTACCGTTGAAAAAGGTTACGACAAAACCGGGATTGCCGACATACCCGACAGCAACCAATTTGTATCCCCCCCCCTGTTGGATGGCGATACTTGGCATATCCGCATTAAAGGCACGGACGATGTTTTAACCATCAAAAACCAAAGCGGTATTTATGGTGCGATTTCCGAGTTTCAGTTTGACGGCAATACCTCATACAGCACAGGCGAGCTGATCAACCACTTCAAACTGTCTATCCCGCACATGATCGGCAACAAAAACATCGTCCAATACACAGGCCAACCCGTTGAAGAACTCAACCGTGATGTGTACAACAACTTCAATCACACCATCCACGCCGATAGCGACAACAGCGATTTAGATTTGTCGCATTACACTTCTGTTGTCGAATACAGGGGCAACCGAAGCGATGAAACCATTACTTTGGGCCGAGGCATCAACATCGTTGATACGGCCGGCGGCAACGATACCATTACCGACCCGGGTGCCGACAACACCGTTATCATGTTTGGCAGAAACAGCGGCAACGACACCTTTAATCCGTATGGTGGCAGCGATACCCAAGTCCTTTTCAAAGAAGGGCTGACGCTGAAAGATTTACAGTTGAAAACCGGCGATGATTGGGTCTTAACCATCAAAGATACAGGCGACACCCTGACCATCCATGACATTGCCAACAATAATGTCGACAGCTTTGTATTCGGAAACGGTAAGAGCTACACCGCCGATGAAATCAGCAAAGCACTGATTACTGAAAATACACAAAACAACGGTATCCTGTAAAACTCAAAGGCCGTCTGAAACCTTAATTCAGACGGCCTTAGTCCTTTGCTGATTTATTTATCGTTCTGCTATATAATTATTCTCATTCGAATTCACAAGAAAGAATAAAAATGGATGCCTTAAATCTCCTCACCACTCGTCGCTCTTCCAAAAAACTGACTGCTCCTGCACCCAATGCCGAGCAACTGGAACAAATGCTGCAAGCGGCAACACAAGTACCTGATCACGGCAATATGCGCCCTTACCGCTTTACTGTAATTCAAAGCGAGGCCGGCTTACAACGTTTCCGCGAGCTTTTGGGCAAGACCGTTACCGAACTCAACTTCGGTGATGATGCCATGAAAAAGGCCGAACGCGTCGGCAACATGGCGCCTATGATTATTGGCGTTACATTTGCGCCAAACCGTGAAGTGGCGAAACCCAAACCTGAATGGGAGCAAATGCTGACTGCAGGCTGCGCCGCCTATGCTTTACAACTGGCTGCTTCTGCTCAAGGCTTCGACAATGTTTGGATTACGGGCATGTGGGTCAACAGCCCATTGTTGCGCGAAGCATTTGAGTGTGCCGACAAAGACAAAATCATCGGCCTGATGATGATTGGTTCGCCGACCGAAGAAGGAAGCGGCCCGAAAAATACCAACTTAGAATGTTTTACAACTTATTGGTAAAGCCTGAAAATACTAAGGCCGTCTGAAAAACCTGATTTAATGGTTTTCAGACGGCCTTTTTATGTCTCTTGTCAAAATATCAAGCAGGATTCATAAACGCTTCAACTTCTTCCAAAGAAATATCCGCCGTCGCGCCATGACGTGAAGCCACCAATGCACCCAGCGCACAAGCAAAAGCAATGGCTTCTTGAGGAGGCGCATTATTGAGCAGCTTGTAAGTCAAACCACCAAGAAAGCTGTCGCCGGAGCCGACAGTATCCACCACTTTGACGCGGAAACCGCAATGACGGTACAACTCGCCGTCCTTATACAAAACCGCGCCATGACTACCCAAAGTCACACACAAGATTTTGACGCCGGTCAGCTCAACGAGGTAGCCGATATTTTGTTCGATACTGTGATAAGGAGAACCGTAAGCCGCAGCCAACTCATACAGCTCATCATCATTGAGTTTGACCATATCGGACTGTTTCATGGTCTCAAGCAAGCGGTCAATATCGTAATGAGGCTTACGCAGATTAACGTCAAAAATTTTGAATTTGGCTTCTTTCAGCAAAACCGCCAAGCTTTTACGCGAAACTTCATCGCGGGTTGCCAAGCTGCCAAAAACGAAAGCATCTGATTCTGCCACACGTTTGATTGCCGCATCATCAACCGCAATCCTGTCCCACGCGCAAGGATAAACAATCTCATAAGACGCACTGCCAGACTTGTCCAAGTGTACTTTCACCAAGCTGGTCGCACATTCGTGACAAACCTGCAAATAATCAGTATTGACGTTTTTACTTTGAATTTGACGTAGCAATTCCTCGCCATCGGCATCATCGCCGCGACGACTGATGATGACAGCATCGATACCCAAAGACTGCAAACGGACAGCAACATTTAGGGGTGCACCACCCAATACCTTTCCGTTTGGAAAATCGTCCCACAGCACTTCGCCGAAACTGGTTACTTTCATTCTTGGCCTTCCTTTTTTGAGGTTGATTGGCTGGGTCTGCACACCCGACAGATTTTTGCAAATCATGTACTTGTAGTAAAACTCCAGCATCGGGGGCAAAAGTATTATGTTTTAAAATATTGGGACTGACAAGCAATTAAGGGAATATCAGACAATAAACTTGATTCATCACAAAATTATATTGTTCCTATTTTTTCTTTTTCTTTCACATTTATCCCCTCCTGTTTCATTAAAACAAAATATTCTGAAATTTAAATACAAAAGGCCGTCTGAAAACTGATTCAATCAATTTTCAGACGGCCTTTATCGCAGCATTGCAGCGATTAAACTACAACTTCTTCTTTTTTCTTCACTTCTTTGGCAATGTTCTCACGACTCAAGCCAAACATCAGCAAGAGCGGGCTGGCAACCAATACGGAAGAGTAAATACCGAACACGATACCGATAGTCAGCGCCATAGAGAAACCGTGCAAGGCTGCACCGCCAAACACCAGCATAGAAACAACCATTGCCTCGGTCGAACCGTGGGTAATGATGGTACGGCTCATGGTTGCAGTAATCGCGTTGTCGATGACTTCCGGCACAGTGTGGCCGCGCATATGCGGCTTGCGGAAGTTTTCGCGAATACGGTCAAATACCACCACAGATTCGTTTACGGAATAACCCAAAACAGCCAAGATACCTGCCAAGACAGTCAATGAGAATTCCCATTGGAAGAAGGCGAAACAGCCGAGAATAATCACGATATCGTGCATATTCGCAATAATCGCGGATACTGCAAAACGCCACTCAAAACGCATGGACAAGTAAATAATAATACCTGCCACCACGAAGCCCAATGCCATCAAACCATTGGTAACCAATTCTTCACCAACCTGAGGGCCGATGAATTCGACTTGGCGCAAGGTAACGTCAGGGTTGTCTTTTTTCAGCAAATCCATCACTTGGTTGGACAGCTGTGCAGACGTTACGCCTTCTTTGTTCGGCAGGCGAATCATAATGTGTTTATTCGTACCCAAGGCCTGAACCTGTACATCACCCATTTTCAGCGTATCGAGGCGTTCGCGCGTTTTATTCACATCCACGCCCTGCTGATATTGGACTTCCATCACCGTACCGCCTGTAAATTCGACGGAGAAATTCAGGCCTTTGGTTACCAAAAAGAACACGGCGGCGATAAACGTAACCAACGAAATAAAAGTCGTCAGTTTGCCGTAGCTCATAAACGGAATATCACGTTTGATTTTAAATAATTCCATGTTTTACTCCTTGCCTTCTGCCATTTCAGCTTTCGGCTTCCATACCGAACCGATGGAAATATTTTGCAATTTGCGGCGACGGCCGTACCACAGGTTGACCAAAGCACGGAACACGACCACGGATGAATACATCGAAGTCAGAATACCGATACAGTGTACAACCGCAAAACCGCGTACCGGGCCGGAACCGAATACCAACAAAGCGATACCGGCAATCAGGGAGGTCAAGTTGGAATCGACAATGGTTGCCCAAGCGTGTTGGAAACCGAGGTTGATGGCCTGCTGTGGTACGACACCGGCACGCAGTTCCTCACGGATACGTTCATTAATCAACACGTTGGAGTCAATCGCCATACCCAAGGTCAAAGCCAAGGCGGCAATACCCGGCAAGGTCAGCGTTGCCTGCATGGCAGACAAAATACCCACCAAAAACAAGATATTGGTACTCAAGGCAATGGTAGAGAAGAAACCCATCAAGCGATAGTAAATCACCATGAATGCAGCAACAGCGGCAAAGCCCCACAAGGTAGAGTGGAAACCTTTTTCAATGTTTTCTTTACCCAAAGACGGGCCGATGGTACGTTCTTCGACAATCTGCATCGGCGCGGCCAGCGAACCGGCGCGCAGCAACAATGAAGTATCGTTGGCTTCGGCTGTCGTCATGCTGCCGGAAATCTCCACGCGGCCACCGGTAATGGCGGCTCGGATGACAGGCGCGGTCACGACTTCGGATTTACCTTGGTCGATCAACACCATAGCCATACGTTTACCCACATTGGCCGAAGTCAATTCGCCAAAAATGCTGCCGCCCGCACTATCCAGGCTCAGGCTCACGGCAGGCGCGCCCATTTGGTCAAAGCTAGGTTGCGCATCGTTGATGTTGTCGCCGGTTAGTTCAACTTGTTTGTTGACCAAGATAGTTTCCGGATGATCGCCACCGCTTGACAGCAATTCGTAACCGGTCGGCACATTGCCGTTCAAAGCTTCTTGCAGTTTGATCGGATCGTCTTCCACCATACGCACTTCCAAAGTCGCAGTACGACCGATAATATCTTTTGCTTTGGCAGTATCTTGCACGCCCGGCAGCTGTACGACAATGCGGTCAAGGCCGGATTGTTGGATAACCGGTTCGGCTACGCCCAATTCGTTCACACGGTTGTGCAACGTATTGATATTTTGTTTAACTGCATCAGAACGTACTTTATTGATTGCCTCTTCAGACAAAGTCAGCACGATATTGTTACCGTCCGGCAGCAGCGTGGCTTCAGGGAACAATTTTTGCAACTGAGGCAAGGCTTTTTGTACATCGGCAGCATCTTGCAAAGGCACGGTCAGACCGTTTTCAGTCTGATGCACCGTGCCGGTACGGATTTTTTCGCGGCGCAATTCGCGGCGGATATCGCCGGAATAACGTTCAAACGTTTTCTGCATCGCGGCTTTCATGTCCACCTGCATGGTGAAATGCACGCCGCCGCGCAAGTCCAGACCCAGGAACATCGGATTGGCTTTGATTTTCGCCATCCACTCAGGGCTGTCTGCCAACAGGTTGAGCGCGGTAATATAGCCCTCGCCCAAAGTATTTTCGATGACGTCGCGCGCTTTCAGTTGCGTTTCGGTATCTTTGAAACGCACTTTCAGCGAGTTGTCGACGATGAACATACCATCAGTCTGAATACCTGCCTGTTTCAGCGCGGCATCCACTTTAGACTGGGTTTGCTCATTGATAACGATGGCTTGTCGGTTGGTCGATACCTGTACGGCAGGCGTTTCACCGAAAAGGTTGGGCAGCGAGTAAACAGCCGCAACCACAATCGTGAACGCAATCAGCAGGTATTTCCATAAAGGATAACGGTTCATGGTAAACCTTTGCTTTATTTATAAAGGCAAACAGCCGCGCTCGGAAAATGAGGCGGCTTTTTGCAAAAAAACGGATTATTCGGCTTTCGCGGCAATCGCGTTGCGCTCAACTTCCACTTCGATTTTCGCACCTTGACCGATGTCGACAGTGTAGAATTGCTCGCCGACTTTGGTCACGCGGCCTTTGAAGCCTGCCGCCAAAACGACTTTATCGCCGACTTTCAAAGCGGCCAACATCGCTTGGTGCGCTTTGAATTTCTTTTGTTGAGGACGCATAATCAGGAAGTAGAACACCACCATGATCAGCACTAAAGGGGCAAATTGAGCCACTGCTTGATTCATAATATATCCGTTCTTTCAAGTTTTAGATTAAGTAAAAAACTGCACACTGCAATCAAATACATTGGTTGGACTGTAAAATTGAGCTATTCTAAAGGTCGTCTGAAAAATTTCCAAGTATTTCCGTATTTATTAACCATATTTAGCAGTCTTTACGACTTGTCCGACACATACTGTTCCATGTTCAAAAAAATCCTTTGGCGCATCAGCACCCGCCTACGCCGTTTGTTTGGCAAAAACGCCCGCACCGTATGGATTTCGCATCCGATATTCCTACAGCACCAGCCGGGGCCTAACCATCCCGACAGGCCCGAACGCATCAGCTCCATTCAAACTGCCTTAAAACAAGAAGGCATTTGGCGTCGCCTGCAAACCACCGAAGCACCGGAAATCAAAGATGCGCAGCTGGCATTGGTCCACTCGCGCAACTATCTGCACGAGTTGGAAGCCGCCCAGCCGCTCCCCGGCAAAATCCACCGCATCGATGACGATACGGTCATCTGCCACGACTCCCTTCAAGCCGCCCGTTTTGCGGCCGGAGCCGTTGTCAAGGCAGTCGATATGGTGATGAATAAAAAAGCCTGGCATGCTTTTTGCGCCATCCGCCCGCCAGGCCACCATGCCCACAGCAACAGCGCCGGCGGATTTTGCCTGATCAACAACACCGCCACCGGCGTGATGCACGCCATTGCCCAATACCGCTTGCAACGCATCGCCGTCATCGATTTCGACGTCCACTTCGGCGATGGAACGGCGGAGATTCTCCAAGACGATCCGCGCGTGATGTTTTTCAACCTGTTTGAAACCGATATCTTTCCCTTCCCTCAGGCGGAACAATACGCCGGCAATAAAAATATGCTGCATACGCCCCTCAAACCAGGCACAGGCAGCCGTATCTTCCGCACGACCATCCGCGAACAATGGCTGCCCAAGCTCACGGCCTTCCGCCCCGAGTTGGTGTTGCTTTCGGCAGGTTTTGACGGGCATAAACAAGACGAAACAGGCCGTCTGAACCTGCATGAAGCCGATTTTGCCTGGCTGACGCACAAAATCGTCCAAGCAACGGCAAGCTGCCAAGGACGTGTTGTTTCCGTGCTGGAAGGCGGCTATACCTTGGAATCCATGTCCAAATCCGCCGCCGCCCACATCCGCGTATTGGCGGGCTTAAGCAAGGCCGATTACGTCATCGCCTACCAAAAGCATCTGAAGCGCGGCAAAAGTAACAATCCTACACCATAACGCATTCAAACTATTGCCCAGGCCGTCTGAAAACAGATTATCCATTTCAGAAGGCCTTTTTTTTCATTTACAAACTTTAATTTGAGCAAAGACAAACCATTTCCATATTATCAGTAGTAAAATAACAAACATAAAACATATCAATAAAAACATTTCACACGCCACACTGCTTCCCTTTCCCCAATTGACCGTCTTTTTCAGACGGCCTCCACTTTAAAAAAGGAGCGTTACAATGAAAGCAGCACGTTTTTATAACAAAGGCGACATCCGCATCGAAGACATTCCCGAGCCAACCGTAGCTCCGGGTACTGTCGGCATCAATGTTGCTTGGTGCGGTATCTGCGGTACAGACCTGCATGAATTCATGGAAGGCCCGATTTTCATTCCGCCTTGCGGCCATCCGCACCCAATCTCCGGCGAGTCTGCGCCAGTCACCATGGGTCACGAGTTCTCCGGCGTGGTTTATGCCGTAGGCGAAGGCGTGGACGACATCAAAGTCGGTCAACACGTTGTTGTCGAACCCTACATCATCCGCGACGACGTACCGACCGGCGAAGGCAGCAACTACCACCTCTCCAAAGACATGAACTTCATCGGCTTGGGCGGCTGCGGTGGCGGCTTGTCTGAAAAAATTGCCGTTAAACGCCGTTGGGTACACCCTATTTCCGACAAAATCCCATTGGACCAAGCTGCTTTGATTGAGCCTCTGTCTGTCGGCCACCATGCTTATGTACGCAGTGGCGCGAAAGAAGGCGACGTCGCATTGGTCGGCGGCGCAGGCCCAATCGGTTTGCTGTTGGCTGCCGTACTGAAAGCCAAAGGCATCAAAGTCATCATCACCGAATTGAGCAAAGCGCGTAAAGACAAAGCACGCGAAGCCGGCGTGGCCGACTACATCCTCGACCCATCCGAAGTCGATGTCGTTGAAGAAGTGAAAAAACTGACCAACGGCGAAGGCGTAGACGTTGCATTCGAATGCACCAGCGTCAACAAAGTGCTGGACACCATGGTCGAAGCATGCCGTCCGACTGCGAAAGTCGTCATCGTATCCATTTGGAGCCACCCCGCTACCATCAACGTCCACAGCGTTGTGATGAAAGAGCTGGACGTGCGCGGCACCATCGCCTACTGCAACGACCACGCCGAAACCATCAAATTGGTTGAAGAAGGCAAAATCAACCTTGAGCCTTTCATCACCCAACGCATCAAACTGGACGAATTGATTTCCGAAGGCTTCGAGCGCTTGATCCACAACAATGAATCCGCAGTAAAAATCATTGTTAATCCTAATCTTTAATCCTAAGGCTTAAAGAATAAACAGGCCGTCTGAAACTTTTCAGACGGCCTGTTTACTTGATAAATTCCCGAATGGCCCAATCCTCTGCCAACCATTCACTTATCAAGAGCAAAATCTCATGAATCCAAAATACGCCCCACTCTTTCAAACATACACCCTCAATAACGGCGTAACCATCAAAAACCGCCTTGCCGTCGCCCCCATGACCCATTTCGGTTCACAAACCGACGGTTTAATCAGCGACCAAGAGCGTACCTTCCTCAGCAACCGCGCAGGCGATATGGGCCTGTTTATCACGGCCGCCACTTTGGTTCAAAAAGACGGCAAAGCCTTTCACGGCCAACCTGAAGCCACAGGCGAACACTGCCTCGACAGCCTGAAAGAAACCGCACAAATCCTGCGACAACAAGGCACAAAAGCGATTTTGCAAATCCATCACGGCGGTTCCAAAGCCATTGATGACCTTTTGGACGGTCTCGACAAAATCAGCGCTTCCGCCAACGAAGCCGAACACGCACGCGAAGCGACCGCAGAAGAAGTCGAAGCACTCATCGCCTCTTATGCGCAAGCCGCCGATTTGGCGCTTCGTGCCGGTTTTGACGGCGTGGAAATCCACGGTGCGAACGGCTATTTAATCCAACAGTTTTACTCTGCCCAAAGCAACCGCCGCAACGACCAATGGGGCGGCAGCTTGGAAAACAGAATGCGCTTCCCGCTGGCCGTTGTCGATGCCGTGGTTGCCGTCCGAGAAAAACACCAGCGCGACGATTTCATTATCGGCTACCGCTTCTCCCCCGAAGAGCCGGGCGAAGACGGCTTAACCATGACCGAAACCGGCGCACTGATTGACGCATTGGTACAAAAACCGCTGCAATATCTGCACGTTTCCCTGTGGGAATTTGATAAAAAAATCCGTCGCGGCGGCGATACCGCCCAAACCCGTATGCAGTTTATCCACGAACGCATCAACGGCAAACTGCCGCTTATCGGCGTGGGCAACCTGTTTACCGCCGACCAAATTTTGGCCGCCTATGAAACCGGCTGGGCAGAATTTATCGCCTTGGGCAAAACCGTGATGATTAATCCGCACATCGCCACGCAAATCCGCGAAGGCCGCGAAGCTGAAATCGAAACGCAACTCGACCCGACACGCGCCGACCATTACGGCCTCCCCGACACCTTGTGGGGATTTGCCTCCAGCGGTACGCAATCATGGCTGCCGCCGGTAAAAGGCGCGGAATGGAAACCGATGGATATTTAATCATCGATTCATAGCACAAGGCCGTCTGAAACTTTTCAGACGGCCTTTGGTTTGGTGCAAACATTGAATTATCAAGCATTTTTTTGTACAATTCCGCATCTTTCAATCTATTGCAGGGCGTGTCGCACACGCCCTTATTTTAGCCTGTTTTCCAACACCCATACCCTTCAGGCCGTCTGAAAAAGCGGCCTGAAACTTTTTGCAAAGAAAACCATGTCCCAAGAAATCCTCGACCAAGTGCGCCGCCGCCGCACGTTTGCCATCATCTCCCACCCTGACGCGGGTAAAACCACGCTGACCGAAAAACTGTTGCTGTTTTCAGGCGCGATTCAGAGCGCGGGTACGGTAAAAGGCAAGAAAACCGGCAAATTCGCCACCTCCGACTGGATGGAAATCGAGAAGCAGCGTGGCATTTCCGTGGCATCAAGCGTGATGCAGTTCGACTACAAAGACCATACCGTCAACCTCTTGGACACGCCGGGACACCAAGATTTCTCCGAAGATACCTACCGCGTATTGACCGCCGTCGACAGCGCCTTGATGGTCATCGACGCGGCAAAAGGCGTGGAAGCGCAAACCATCAAACTCTTGAACGTCTGCCGCCTGCGCAATACGCCGATTGTTACGTTCATGAACAAATACGACCGCGAAGTGCGCGATTCGCTGGAACTCTTGGACGAAGTAGAAAACATCCTGCAAATCCGCTGCGCGCCCGTAACTTGGCCAATCGGCATGGGCAAAAACTTCAAAGGCGTGTACCACATCCTGAACGACGAAATCTATCTCTTTGAAGCGGGCGGTGAACGCCTGCCGCACGAGTTCGACATCATCAAAGGCATCGACAATCCCGAATTGGAACAACGCTTTCCGTTGGAAATCCAACAGTTGCGCGACGAAATCGAATTGGTGCAGGCGGCTTCCAACGAGTTCAATCTCGACGAATTCCTCGCCGGCGAACTCACGCCCGTGTTCTTCGGTTCGGCAATTAACAACTTCGGTATTCAGGAAATCCTCAATTCATTGATTGAATGGGCGCCTGCGCCGAAACCGCGCGATGCGACCGTACGCATGGTCGAGCCAGATGAGCCGAAGTTTTCCGGATTTATCTTTAAAATCCAAGCCAATATGGACCCGAAACACCGCGACCGCATCGCCTTCTTGCGCGTCTGCTCCGGTAAATTCGAGCGCGGCATGAAGATGAAACATCTGCGCATCAACCGCGAAATCGCCGCCTCCAGCGTGGTAACCTTCATGTCGCACGACCGCGAGCTGGTGGAAGAAGCCTACGCCGGCGACATCATCGGCATCCCGAACCACGGCAACATCCAAATCGGCGACAGCTTCTCCGAAGGCGAACAACTGGCATTTACCGGCATTCCCTTCTTCGCACCCGAACTGTTCCGCAGCGTCCGCATCAAAAATCCGCTGAAAATCAAGCAACTGCAAAAAGGTTTGCAGCAACTCGGCGAAGAAGGCGCGGTACAAGTCTTCAAACCGATGAGCGGCGCAGATTTGATTTTGGGCGCGGTCGGCGTGTTGCAGTTTGAAGTCGTTACCTCGCGGCTGGCCAACGAATACGGCGTAGAAGCCGTGTTCGACAGCGCATCCATCTGGTCGGCGCGCTGGGTATCGTGCGAAGACAAGAAAAAGCTGGCGGAATTTGAAAAAGCTAACGCAGGCAATCTGGCGATAGACGCAGGCGGCAACCTCGCCTACCTTGCGCCTAACCGCGTCAACTTAAACCTGACGCAGGAACGCTGGCCGGACATCGTGTTCCACGAAACGCGCGAGCATTCGGTTAAACTGTAAAACGCAAAGGCCGTCTGAAACTTTCAGACGGCCTTTTTTTCATTCGATATCAACCCAATAAATCCCAAGCAAACTTTCCGATGGTCAGGCACAGCAGCAACATAAACCCATAACGCAGCAGCCTGGTTCCGCCGCGCATTGCCAAGCGCGCGCCGACCACGCCGCCGCACAAATTCGCCACCGCCAACGGTATCGCCCATGCCCACACAACATGGCCTTGCGGAATAAAAAACGTCAGCGCAGCAAGATTGGTGGTCGAATTGATGACCTTTGCCGAGGCGTTAGCCGCTAAAAAATCATAGCCGTAAAAGCGGACGAACACAAAAGCCAGCAGGCTGCCCGTTCCCGGCCCGAACACGCCGTCGTAAAACCCGATTAACGCGCCGAAAAATAAGCCCCATAAAGTTTCGCGGCGCGTCAGCTTTTCAGTGCGCACCGTCTGTCCCAAGTCTTTTTTCAAAAAAGTGTACAGACACATGGCAATCATGATGACCAACATCGTCGGTTTCATGTATTGCACGGGGAAATACACCACCGTTTTCGCGCCCAAATATGAAGCGACAAATGCCAACACCGCGGCAGGCAGCAGCATTTTCCACGGCACGGGGATTCGGCGCAGGTATTGCCCCGTCGCAGTCAGCGTGCCGCAGCAGGAAGCAAATTTATTGACACCCATTACCGAGGCCACAGGTGTAGCGTTTGGCAATAGGTTGAATAATCCGGGAATCTGCAATAGCCCGCCTCCGCCAACCGCCGCATCCATCAGCCCTGCGGCAAAGCCGACCAACACCAGATAATAAAAAAACGAATCTGCAAGCATAATGTCCATCTCTAAAAAGCAAAGCGATTTTGCGCGTATTTGCCTGTCCTGACAACCTACAAGGCCGTCTGAAAAACAAGGAACGATATCCTGTTTTCAGACGGCCTTTCTTTTTAAATTCAACCGCTCAAATTGCGGCTTAAAAATTTTTCCATTAAAATGCCGCCCCTTATCTTTCCTACACACAACACATTTTATGGAACATTCCACCCCGACCAAACGCACAGCCCACGACCGAATGGGCATCTTCGCGCATTTCATTTTTGCCAGCCGCTGGCTGCAACTGCCGATTTATATAGGCTTGATTATCGCCCAAGTCATTTATGCCTGTAAGTTCCTCAAATCCTTGTGGCACTTGGTATCCAATTTCAGCATCATGGATGAAAACACCATCATGATCGCCGTATTGAACCTGATTGATGTCGTGATGATTGCCAACCTGTTGACCATGGTCATTGTCGGCGGTTACGAGACCTTCGTTTCCCGCCTCCATGTTGACGAACATCCCGACCAGCCCGAATGGCTCAGTCATGTCAATGCTTCGGTTTTAAAGGTTAAGCTGTCGATGTCCATCATCAGCATTTCCTCCATCCATCTGCTGCAAACCTTCCTCAACGCCGCCAATCTGTCGGAAAAACAAATCATGTGGCAATGTATTACCCACATCTGCTTCCTGATTTCTGCCCTCGCCATGGCTTTAACGGACAAAATCGTGTACAGCACGACGCATAAAGCGCATTGATAAAAAGCAATCAAAAGGCCGTCTGAAATATTTCAGACGGCCTTTTGTTATCTGGCAATGTTTACAGCTCATTGCTTACGCTTGTCCCACCAGGCAAACAAGTTGCCCAAAACCGTTCCCGATACAGAGTGCCAAACGCAGGCAACGGCGGCGGCAACGGCGGACTCGGCATTACCGGGGAAGAATTTAGCACTCAAACCGGTGGCAAGTCCGGCATTTTGTACACCGACTTCGATGGCAAGGGTGCGTTTTTTGGCGGTATTCATGCCGGTCAGCGCGCCGCTGTAATAGCCGAGGATGTAGCCGCCGATGTTGTGGGCAGCGATGGCGAGTACCATAACCAAGGCGGATTCGGCAAATCGGTGGCCGTGAACAGCAGCAACGCCGCCAACGATGCAGGCAAACGCGACAACGGCAACGGCAGGCATAATCGCGCGCACGTCTTCAAACCAATGTTTTTTATGCAGCAATATATTGGCGGCAGAGCCGATAACGACAGGCAACAGGGTAACGAGCAGCATAAATTTGAACATACCCCAGCCGTCCATTTCGACGGTTTGTCCGACCAAATAAGTCATCCACAGCGGCGTCATCACAGGCGCGAGGACGGTGGAGACGGTGGTCATGCCGACCGAAAAGGCGACATCGCCTTTAGCCAAAAAACTCATGATATTGGACGAAACGCCGCCCGGGCAGGTGCCGACCAAAACCAAACCCAGCGTCAATCCGGGCGAGAGGTCAAAGGCTCTGGCAATGCCGATGGCAAGCAGGGGCATAATCGTGTATTGGGCGATTGCGCCGATAAAAATATCGAGCGGACGTTGCGCCAGAATTTGATAATCTTCTTTGCCCAAAGTCATGCCCATACCGAGCATGATGATGCCGAGTACGACGACTTGCGTATCGCCTTTCACCCACGAAAAAGTGGCAGGTTCGATAAAGGCGATGATGGAGGCAAGGACGATAATCAAGGCGGTGAAGCGGGTCATTTGCCGACTGATAGCGGTCAGAAAGTTCATATTTTACTCCTTTGTATGTTTTTATCATGACAATAATTGCCATAATTTAACACATATTAACTCTTGTGCGCAATGACAGTAACGAAACAGGAAATCCATCATCCAATAATGTTTAAAAACAAACCACACTAACTCCACCCAATATCAACACAAAGGCCATCTGAAACCTTTTCAGACGGCCTTGTTTTATCCGTTCATTATCGATTTATTCGATATTTTGAACCTGTTCGCGCATTTGTTCGATTAAGACTTTCAGTTCAACCGACGCTTGCGTGCATTCGGCGGCGATGGCTTTGCTGCCCAAAGTGTTGGCTTCGCGGTTCAACTCCTGCATCAGGAAATCCAAACGTTTGCCTACGCTGCCCTTGCCTTCGGTAACGATACGGCGTACTTCGGCGATATGGGTGCGCAAACGGCTGAATTCCTCATCCACATCGGATTTTTGGATGAATAAAGCAAATTCCTGTTGCAAGCGGTCGTTGTCGATATTGCCGACGGCTTCTGCCAAACGGGTTTTGACTTTATCCATATGCGCTTGCAGAAGGCTGGGGAACAATTCGTTCAAAGCGTCCACAATCTCTTCCATGCCATCCAGGCGTTGCAGCAGGTGCTCACCCAGTTTTTTGCCTTCGCGTTTGCGGGCGGCTGTAAACTCTTTCAAAGCGCTGGTCAATAAATCTTTAACGCCTTTGGCCAAAGCCTCGGCATCTTCGCCCTGGCCTGCCAAAACGCCGGGGAAACGCAAAACGTCTGCCACGCTCAGCTTGCCGAAATTGTGTTCCTTGCGCCATTCTTTGTTCAAATGCGCCAGTTGGGCAACCAAATCCTGATTGACCTCCAAAGTCTGTCCGCCCGAGGAGGCATCCTGCAGCTGGATGCGGCATTCCAATTTACCGCGCGCCACAGCCGCGGCAATCTGCTCGCGCAACGCGCCTTCCAAATAACGCAATTCTTCCGGCATACGGAATTGAACATCCAAATAACGATGGTTGACCGCGCGGATTTCCAAATTAATCCGCTTGCCTCCGCATTCGCCTGCGGCATTGGCAAAGCCGGTCATGCTGTGGATTTGAATAGTTCGTCTTGTAGCCATGGTTTTACTCCGTTTCCAAATACGAGTGAAAGTATGGACACTATAACACACCCGACCGACGATTTTCAGACGGCCTTTGGTGCCAAATTCCTCTATAATTCAAGGCAACCTATTTTTTATTCCCCCCAAAGGTTCATCATGAGTAACTACACCCGCACCGGCCGCGCCGCCGACAGCCTGCGCGACATCAAAATTACCCCCAATTTCCTCCCCCATGCCGATGGCTCCTGCCTTATTGAGTGCGGCAACACCAAAGTGATTTGCACTGCCTCCATCGACGAAAATGTCCCACCGTTCCTGCGCGGTAAAGAACAAGGCTGGGTAACGGCCGAATACGGTATGTTGCCGGCTTCCACCGCCTCCCGTATGCGCCGCGAGGCCGCCGCGGGCAAACAATCCGGACGCACACAAGAAATCCAACGCTTGATTGGCCGCTCTCTACGCGCCGTCGTCGATATGGAAAAACTCGGCGAACGCCAAATCCTGATTGACTGCGACGTCATCCAAGCCGACGGCGGCACGCGTACCGCCTCCATTACTGGTGCCTACGTTGCCCTGCAAATCGCCGTAGACAAACTCCTTTCAAACGGCCTTATCAGCGAAAACCCCATCCGTGAAGCCGTTGCCGCCGTTTCCGCCGGCGTGGTGGGCGGTGTACCGCTTTTGGACTTGGACTATCCAGAAGATTCAGGCTGCGACAGCGACGTTAACATCATCATGACCGCATCCGGCAAAATCATCGAAATCCAAGGCACAGCCGAAGGCGCACCCTTCAGCATCGAAGAATTGGGCAAACTCATTGCCCTCGCGCATAAAGGCATTGCTGAATTGGTTCAACACCAGCAGGCCGCTCTTTTGGCCCGATAATCAGCAAGGCTGTCTGAAAACTTTCAGACGGCCTTTTTTAACCAAACCCCTTTATGCGTATTTACTCAAAAAAGCGCGTTCTATCCTTGAATTCCATGTAAAAAATAGTAATAATAACCCTTTTTCCAGCAAACCAAGCTGCCCGACAACCCCCACAAGAAAGCACGAAACATGGCGTTAATCGTACATAAATACGGCGGCACATCAGTAGGCTCGCCCGAACGCATCAAAAACGTAGCCAAACGTGTCGCCAAAGCCCGCGCCGAAGGACACGACATCGTAGTCGTCGTATCCGCCATGAGCGGCGAAACCAACCGACTGGTCGCACTGGCGCACGAAATGCAAGAGCATCCCGATCCGCGCGAACTCGACGTCGTTCTCGCTACCGGCGAACAAGTGACCATCGGCCTGCTGGCCATGGCCCTGAAAGACATCGGCGTTGACGCCAAGAGCTACACCGGCTGGCAAGTCGCCCTCCAAACCGACACTTCCCACACCAAAGCCCGCATCGAAAACATCGACGACGAAAGAATGCGTGCCGATTTGGCTGCCGGTAAAGTCGTTATCGTAGCCGGTTTCCAAGGCATCAGCAGCGAAGGCAATATCTCAACCCTCGGCCGTGGCGGTTCGGATACCTCCGCCGTTGCCATCGCCGCAGCCCTCAAAGCCGACGAATGCCAAATTTATACCGACGTAGACGGCGTTTACACCACCGACCCGCGCGTCGTACCCGAAGCACGCCGCATGGACACGATCACATTCGAAGAAATGATCGAATTGGCCAGCCTCGGCTCAAAAGTTTTACAAATCCGCTCCGTAGAATTCGCCGGAAAATACAAAGTGCGCCTGCGCGTACTCAGCAGCCTGCAAGATGGCGGCAACGGCACCCTGATTACCTTTGAAGAGGACGACAACATGGAAAGAGCAGCCGTAACCGGTATCGCATTCGACAAAAACCAAGCACGCATCAACGTACGCGGCGTACCTGACAAACCCGGCGTTGCCTACCAAATCCTCGGCGCAGTTGCCGATGCCAACATCGAAGTCGACATGATCATCCAAAATGTTGGCAGCGAAGGCACAACAGACTTCTCCTTCACCGTTCCACGCGGAGACTACAAACAAACCATCGAACTCCTGCAACAACGCCAAGACAGCATCGGCGCCGCCTACATCGACGGCGACGACACCGTATGCAAAGTCTCCGCAGTCGGCTTGGGCATGCGTTCACACGTCGGCGTAGCCGCCAAAATCTTCCGCACCCTCGCAGAAGAAGGCATCAACATCCAAATGATTTCAACTTCCGAAATCAAAGTATCCGTCCTGATTGACGAAAAATACATGGAACTGGCTACCCGCGTTCTGCACAAAGCATTCGACTTAGGCAACTAATTCCAACCAGTCAAAAAGGCCTTCTGAAACTTTATTGTTTCAGAAGGCCTTTTTTATTTCCATTACATAAATCAACAACATCTTAATAAAAAAAATCAACTTTAGCTCAAAACAGTGTAGCCTGGCTTATTATTACCCTTGTTAATTTCATTATATATTCAATATTTTACAACCATCCACCTTCGCCGTTTAATTCCAAAAACATACCACTTAACCTAATTTGAGAAAAATAAACAAATCTGTAATAAAATAGGACAAAAGTACAAACAATTATCTACGCTCATCAATAAAAACAAATTTCCCCCAATTTTCTCCTAACTTAAGAAGGAATCCTAATATGAACGTATTAAACAAATTCGGTATGCTGATCTTGACCGCTTCCCTGCTGGCAGCCTGCGGCGACTCCGGTAATAAAGGCAGCAGCGACAAACCGGCAGAACAAGTTGCTCAAAGCGAATCTAGCTCTGCCAACAAATACGAAAAAGCTCTGAGCGAATTCCCGGAAGCAGATCCTAAACTGGCCGAACCTATCGTCATTTCCGATAAAAAATCTCCAGACGGTCTTGCCGAATTGCAAAAATTCATTCACTTCACCACTGGTGAAGAAGCTCAAAAAATTACTCAGCTAGGCCTAGAATTGCAAAACTTGGCTAACCAAAATAAAGAAAAAGAAGCTTTGGAGCAGATGAACAAACTGACTGCCGCACTGGAACAATTCCATCAGAGCGCAGCTGCCCTCGACATCAAAGATCCTGAAATCAAAGCAGTTCTGGATCGTGCATTACAAGTCAGCAGTGCTGCCAACAACATGATGATTTATGCAGGCAAACATGTTTCTGAGCTGACTATCAACGGCAAAGATAAAGATTCGCTCAAATTTGCCAATGATTTCCAAGAAAAATCTCAAAAATTGCAAGAAACCCTACGTGCAGCCAATCAAGAAGTACAAAAAGCTGCCGAAGCTTTAGGCAAAAAATACTCCCAATAAGCCTATTGTTTCCGATAAATATCGGTGGTATCGGCAACATCGATACCACCTTTCCAAACCCTAAGTCAGGTTGAACACAATGAATAATCTAAACCCTTCACTCCCCTGCCCACACTGCCATGCCCCGATCCAAGGCGGATTGGTTAAAGGTTTGGCCGCAGTCAAAGAATGTCCTTCCTGCCATAAAAAAGTCAAATTCAAAAAACCGCCTGTTGGCGAATATTTCAAAGCTTTGCTGAAACCTTTCGCTATTTTTGTAGTAGTTGTCTGCATCGTAGCGGCAATACTGATCAGCCTGTTTGGTACATTCCCCCAATATATCAGTATGGCATTAGTTATCGGCTTTTTCGTCTACTACATTATCCCGATTCAAAACAAACTTTCATCTTTTGAAAAAGACGAATAAACATATACTTTGCCCATCCAACCCACTTTTCCGGATGGGCAATACTTTATACGGCCCAATAAAAAATAATGAAATCGTCCCCATTTTTTTGTCCGCATTGCTCCAATCCGATTCGAGGTAGTGCATTCAAAGGACTGAAAAGCATTAAAGAATGCCCGACCTGCCACAAAAAAGTCCGCTATAAGCAGCCAACTGCAAAAGAAATCCGCCAAGCGACATGGAAAAAGAGCATTATTTTCCTTGCCCTGCTGACCTTATACCTTGCCTTTCTGATTGCACTATTTCGCGCAGATATTCCTTTTACGTATCTCATCCTTCCTATCATGCTCTATTTGGTTGCAGTCTTCCAGCCTGCCATTATCAAGCATTCTTCATTTGAGAAAGACGAATAGCCTGCTTTCAGACGGCCATCGCCTTCGATAACAAGGTTTGGCCAATACCGATTTTAATCCTTATCCCCGATATCCCCTCCAAGGCTTTTATTACATGAAACGTCCAGTCCCTGTTACCATCGCCACCGTTCTCTATTTCATCATAACTGCCCTTACTTGCTTTACTACGGTTGCTCTTGCGATTTATTCGGGCGATTTACTGATAGAGGTTGCAGCCTTGGCATTCCCTTTCCTGCCTTGGTGGCTGTCTATGCCCCTATACTTCATCCTCCTTTCCTTACCGGTATTTATTGCTGTCGGCCTGCTTTCAGGCAACCGTTCTGCCCGTTGGCTGGCTATTGTGCTAGCGGCCTCTTCGCTAATCATGGTGTATAGCGATATGGCGAGCTATAGTTCTCAACAAATCATTATTCAATCCATTCTCCACCCTGTTTTGCTGCTCCTCATCTTCAATCCGGTATCCAACCGCTATTTCGCCAATGCGGCCTCAAAAACCGAATCCTAAACCATCGGATTTTGACTTCAAAAAAACTTAAGGCCGTCTGAAACCCTTGCCCTTACGCAAATCTTTTTCAGACGGCCTAAAATAGAATGGCCTTTTCAGACTGTCTTTTCCTAAGGCAGCCCTTCATACAAGCAATAATGCGTTTCCCTTAGCAGCTTTAAATACCAAACTGTAAGCAAACAAACCCATGAAATCAGTTTTTCCTATTTTCTTTATCCTGCTCAACTTATTCTTCATCCTCTATTTGCGACGCAAGCTATCTATATGGATTCGTTTGGCACTTTACTTGTCTATCGGTGGACTGTTTTATTTATGGATGTCCAACAAATCTGCCCTAACCTCCCTATTTGCACACACCCTGTCATTACAGCCATTCGACGTATTTCATGAGACAATCGGTTTTTCATTATCGGTTACAGTCTTCCTCAATCTGTTTGACTTGCTTGCCGTACCTTCGATTGTCCGTTTCCCCAACTTAATCCTCAAAAATCCCCAACACCACCATCAGTCTGTTCAATGGTATCTTGCCAATACTTCCCTTTTTGAACGCTTTTTCCACTATTTCTACTCTTTCTGCTGTTGCCTCATGTTTTATGGTATATGGCACGAAGCCTTCCGATAATCAATCTAAAAAACAAAGGGACATCATCAAAATGTCCCTTTGTTTATATTCAGACGGCCTTGAATATCTCCAACACTCAATCCTTCCCTCCTCTCGAAAAATGCTCAATCTCAAATCCGCTCTGACGATAAGCTCGAAAACGGTCTCGGGCTTCGGCCAAATCTTCTAAGCTGTTGCCCACAATTTCAAGGATACGGTTTGGAATGGCCGGGGCTTGGCTCCAGAAATCAGCAGACAGGTTCAAAACCGTGCAATCTTGCGAAATATTCGGCAATGCGTTTCCAAACGCAAGCAATACCGGCGTTTCAGACGGCATGGGGTCGGTAGGCAGCCAGACTTCATGCGGAATAAAGCTTTCGGGAATTTGCTGCCAAAAATCAACGTCTAGTTGCTGCACTGCCGCGGCAGAATCCGACCACACCAAAATCTGCCCGCCATCGCGTATGGCGCGCGCAATCAGGCGGCAGGCAAAGGCGGCCGGGCGGGCGACGTGTGTATAAAAAGTGGCTTTAGGCATGGCGTATTCTTTCGTTTAGGCAATGGATTGGCCGGTTTCAGACGGCCTTTTTGGTTTTCAACAATCTCAAGGCATTGCCCAACACCAGCAGCGAGCTGAAACTCATGCCGAGCGCGGCGATCCACGGGGTAACGTAACCAAACACGGCCAGCGGAACGGCAACCAGATTGTATGCGCTAGCCCAAGTCAGGTTTTGGCGGATAATTTGATGGGTGCGGCGTGCCTGTTCCATCATCACGGGCAAAACGTTCAAATCATCATTGAGCAAAACCACATCCGCACCGTCTCGCGCCACATCGGCACTCGTGGCCACGGCGGCCGACACGTCGGCTTGGGCAAGGACGGGGGCATCGTTGATCCCGTCGCCGATCATCATGACTTTACGCCCTTGTTTTTGCAGATTTTCCACATAAGCAAGTTTGTCTTCAGGCGTGGCTTCGGCACGATAGGCATCCAATCCCAGCTCTTGCGCGACTTGGGCTACGGCAGCTTGACGGTCACCGCTTAAAAGGTGCAGACGGATGCCGTGTTGTTTCAGGTTTTGCAACATTTCAGCGGCGCTGTCTTTGATTTGGTCTTCCAGCAAAAAGGCCGTCTGAAAACCGCTTTGATTGCCCAAGAAAATAATGCCGCCTGTGTGGTCGATATGGGCAAATGTTTCAGGCAGATTACCGGCGATTTCCGAAACAAACGCCGCTTTGCCCAAAGCCCAAACTTGGGTTTTGCCATCCAATTCGATTTGTGCGCTGACACCGTGTCCGATACGGTTGACCCGTTGCTGCACTTTCACATCAAGCGCGGATACAGGTCCGTCTAAAAGCGTATGGTTCAAAATGGCACGGGCGATGGGGTGTTCGGATTGCTGTTCCAATGCTTGGGCAACGGCAAGGGCTTGGACTTCGTTCAGACGGCCTGCTGACAACATACGGCTGACGGAAAGCTGCCCTTTGGTCAGCGTACCTGTTTTATCGAACACGACGTCGTCAATTTGAGCAAGCGTTTCCAGGCTTTGTTTGCCGCTGATGAGAATCCCGTCTTTGGCAAGCGCACCGGTAGAAGCAGCCAGCGCAGTCGGAGTCGCAAGCGACAAGGCACATGGGCAGGTAATGACCAGCAAGGCAACGGTAATCCACAAGGCGGTGTGCGCATCTGCATACCAAGCCCAGCCGATAAAAACAGGAATCGCAAGCAAAAGTTCGCCAAACACAAAACTGGACGCGTATTTTTCGGCCAACTCGGCGGCACGCGGTTTTTGCGCCAGCGCACGGTCGAGCAGTTTGACGATATGGGACAGGCGCGTGTTGCCACCGGTATGGTCGGTGCGGATGATTAAAGGGCTGCTGGTGTTAAGCGTGCCGGCGGTTACTTTTTCAGACGGCCTTTTGACAATCGGCAAACTTTCGCCGGTCAACATGGCTTCGTCAACTTCGCTTTCGCCGGACAAAACCGTACCGTCCACCGGAATGACTTCGCCAGGCTTCACAACAATCGTATCGCCGATATTGAGGCGGACGACTGCGGCTTCCTCGATGACTTCGCTTTCCGGATAAGACGGCAAACGGTGGCAGAATGCCGGAACCAGTTTGACCAACCGCTCCGCCGCATCGCCTGCTTTGCGTCGGGCAATCTGTTCCATAAAACGCCCGCCCAATAGGAAAAACAGCAACATGGCGATGGATTCAAAATACATGCCCTGCCCTGCGTTGGTGGCCAAACTGTAAATACCCGCAATAAAGGTCATCACAATGGCAATGGCAATCGGCGTATCCATGCCGACACGGCGGTTTTTCCAGTCGCGCCACGCGCCGCGGTAAAACGGCAACGCGCTATAAAACACAACGGGCAACACCATCAAAAAGCCGCCCCAATGCAGGATTTCCAAATAAAGCGGCTCGATGTCGCCGCCGTAAAAATAAGTCGGCAGGGCAAACATCATCGTCTGCATCATACCCAGACCGGCCACGGCCAATCTGACGATAAACTGTTTGCGTTCCTTCTGCGCCTGCACTTCGATTTTTTGCGCATCATAAGGCGCAGCGGTATAACCGGTTTGGCAGATTTTCAGCAAAATGTCCGACAATTCGATGTGGGCGCTGTCCCACACCACGCGGCAGCGGTGGGTACTGTAATTCAAATCCACGCGCACCACGCCCTTCATACGCAACAACTGCTGTTCAATCAGCCACACACACGCGGCGCAGGTAATGCCGCCCAGCATCAACACCGCCTCGCGCTCATCCCCTGCGCCAACCTCGACAAAATCAGCCTGCACTTCGGGCAAATCGTACAGCTTTAATTGCGACAACACTTCCGGTGGTGGCAATTCAGATTTTTCCGCGTCTGCAGTACGCTGTTTGTAATAATTGCCCAAACCTGCATCAATAATACTCTGCGCCACCGCTTGGCAACCGGCGCAACAGGTTTCGTGTTCTTCGTCTTCAAAACGAACCGTCAGATGCAGATGTTCCGGGACTTCAAGTCCGCAATGGAAACAGTTTTTTTGGGGATGTGTGGAAGATGTCATAATGTGTTCGATTTATTTTTCAGACGGCCTGAAACAACCGTCCCAGGGTGTTACATTTTAGCAAAAAGCGTTTTTCCGCCTCATTTCATTTACTTTTGAATTAATAGACTGTCGAGTTTTATAAAAAATATGGAAAACAAAGCATTGACCGTTTATCATATGATGAACGGTAACATATAAATACCGTTTATCTTTAAAAACTTCCAATTATTTTAATGTAAAAATGGAACTTTTTTAAAAATTCAAATATATTTTTTATTGACCTCAATCCATTTAAGCAGCATACTTTAGGCATTCCGCGAAGACGGAAATAAAAAACACACATTTACTTATAAAACTAACTTATTGGGAAACCTCACCATGATTGATCGCCTTATGCCTATCTTTGCCGTTATCGGCATTTTATCCAGCACCGTATACCTGAGCCTCGCCGCTTGGATGCTTTACGAAAGCGTGTTCAAAAAGAAAAGCCCTCTGTCGGCATAATCCTCGGATTTAAAATTTTACGGTAAGGCCGTCTGAATATTCAGACGGCCTTGTTTCATTCCATACTATCAATCACTTGGCTGTACGGCCAATTCAATCATCGCTTCGCGCAAACCATCCAAGCCCAAACTTTCGGCGACGGAAACATTCACGCCGACGGCATGTCCGGAATTGTCGCGCAAAATGCCTGCTTCACGCACACCCGACGGCAGCAAATCAACTTTGTTGTACACCACCAATTGCGGAATTTCATGCGCGCCGATTTCTTCCAAGACTTCGTTGACATCGTCCATCTGCCGTTCAAAATCGGGATTGGACGCATCAACGACGTGCAGTAGCACATCCGCCATCGCCGTCTCTTCCAAGGTGGCGGAAAACGCCGACACCAGCTTGTGCGGCAAATCGCGAACGAAACCAACGGTATCGGTCAAAATCACGCTCGCCTCATGCGACAGGAAAAGCCGACGCGCGGTGGTATCCAAAGTGGCGAACAACTGGTCTTTCGCCAATACGTCCGCTTTGGTCAACCGGTTGAACAGGCTGGATTTTCCGGCGTTGGTATAGCCGACAATGGCAAAGGTTTTCAGACGGCCGCTCATGCGCGATTTGCGGCGTGTGGCGCGTTGTTTGCGGACATCGGCAAGCTGCTTTTTCAATGCCGTAATTT
Source organism: Neisseria sp. P0008.S002 (assembly GCF_051962805.1). Lineage (NCBI taxonomy): Bacteria > Pseudomonadati > Pseudomonadota > Betaproteobacteria > Neisseriales > Neisseriaceae > Neisseria > Neisseria sp. P0008.S002. Next base: position 329,895 of record NZ_JBQCUY010000001.1, read on the forward strand.
TCTGTCCGATTAAGCGGCGGTCAGTTTCCAGCTTGGTTTCACCCGGCCCTTTCAAGCCAATGCCGCCCTTCTGACTTTGCAAATGTCCATAACCGCGTATCAGCCGTCCGCTCAAATGGTTCAACTGAGCCAGCTCCACCTGCAACTTACCTTCCTGCGATTGGGCGCGTTTGGCAAAAATCGCCAAAATCAAACCCACTCTATCGAGGACGCGGCATTGAAGCTCTTTTTCCAGATTACGCTCTTGTGTCGGCGTGAGTTCGTGGTTGAACACGACCAGCCCGACATCATGCTGCTTCACCACTGCCGCCAACTCTTCCGCCTTGCCCGTACCGACAAACAAAGCCGGATGCGGTTTATCGCGACGTGAAGTTTCGATAGAAACCAAATCACCGCCGGCCGCGTTTACCAATTCTGCCGCTTCGGTCAAGGCCGTCTGAAAGCCGCGCTCGCGCGTTTCGTTTGCGCCGGAATAGTCCGCCGTCAGCATCACGCCAACCAAGAGGACGCGTTCGGGCTTTTCCAAAGATTTATCGACGGAAAACAGATTGCGCTTGCTCAAAAAATTTCCTTTCAGACGGCCTGACGGCTGGGTCAAAGTCCTGATTAACGGTTTTTCAAAATATCGGCAAAATATTCGGTCACTTCCGCCAAACGTCCGCCCTGCTCGGCATAAGGCTGCATGACGGCCACCAGCTGCTCCAACACTTCGCGCGTTTCGGTTTGCGCGTGTTCGCGGTAGAGCCACATATTTTGCATGGTCACCGTGGTCAATGCCTCGCGTACATTAAGCAAGAGTAAGTGGCGGCAAGACTCATAGCCTTGGCGCAAATCGCCGGCCGCATATGCGGTAACCGACAATTCATAATCAATGTCCAACTGATAAACATTGCTTTGGACAAAAAGAATATCGTCGTTCGGGAACGGGATGCGTTTCGCCATCAGGCCGATTGCATGGGAAATGCGGTATTTTCCTTCCTGACGCAGCATGGTTTGCGCAAGGTAGAGACACTCGGCACGGCGCGGGTTGTAATCGTAGCCTGCCAACCAAGTCGCCAAGGCTTCATCGCGTTTGCCCATTAATTTGTAGCACTCGCCCAACTGTTGGTAAGAAACCGACACTTCCTCGATCCAACCGCCCAACTCGATGCGTTTTTTAAACCATTCGCTCGCACGCTCGGGCATATCAGAATCCCAATAAGAACGTGCCGCATAAAAGGCGTAACGCGGTTTCAGGTCTTCATCTTCAGGGCTGTAAAACGCTTTTTCCAAAGAAACGGCGTCAAGCAGGTATTTGTTCGCCATATTGCTGCGTGCGCCGAAACGGCCGCTGAGAACCGTATAGTCGCCATGAAGCGTGGCTTCACTGGTATCTTGTTTGTCGGTCTCGATAAATTCGTGCAACACGCCGCGCCAGTAGAATGTTCCGTCATTACGCAACAACAGCGGACGATAATAAACCACGCTGCCCATGGCATTTCTCATGCGGAGGCGGTAGCGGTCGGCTGTCAGCTCGGGCAATTCTAATTTGCCTTCAAAGCGGTCGTCCGCATCAAAAATCAACACGTAATCGGTTTTGTCTTTTGCGTGTTTCAAAGCCTGATTGCGGTTGTATGCAAAATTTTGCCAACCATCATGATGAATCTCACCTGCGATGCCCTTTGCATCGAAAAAGCGACGGATCACGCCGACGGTATCATCGGTCGAGCCGGTGTCGCTGATGATATAGTAGTCAAGTTTGATGTGGTCGGTGATGTTGGCCAGTGTTTCTTCGATGATTGCCGCTTCGTTTTTGACAATCATATTCAAGCAGATGGTTTGGGACATTTTCAATAGCCGCATTGGTTTGGAAAGGTATTATTTTACTTTAGCATTTTGTTTTTTGCACACAAAATACTCAGGCCGTCTGAAGATTGTCTTTCAGACGGCCTGAAGTTTATTTTGCTTATCTTTTTTCCTGACGACGTATCAGATACACCGCCAACAGTGCAAATAAAACCGTCGGCAAGGCACCGGCCAAAAACGGCGGCACGCCGTACAACTGGCTGGTAAAGCCGAAGAGCCGTCCGGCAAAGTGGAACAGCAAACCGAGGCAAATACCGCCAAAAAGTTTCAAGCCCATATTGCCGTGGCGCGTGGTTTGCGGCGTAAAGGCGAAGGCAACAAGCGCCATCACCCATGCGGCAACGGGATACACCAGCTTGCGCCACCATGCGATGGCATAGACTTGGGTATTTTGGTTGTTTTTTTCCAGATGGTCGATGTAGGTGGTCAACTCGCCGACAGACATTTGGTCGGGCTTGACGAGCAATACGTCCAGCAGGTTGCGTTTGACAGAAATCGGCCAGTTTTCTTCAGCCGCAGTAGAGACCTCGACTTTATCTTCGCCCAATATGCTGCGGCGGATATTTTTCAGCTGCCAGCTGCCGTCTGGATTCAAAACGGCTGATTCTGCTTCTGCCGCTTGGGTCAATTCGTTTTTATCGTTGCGCTGCCAAATTTTGATGCCCAAAAGCGTATGGTCGGGCAACATTTCGCGCACGTTGATGATGCTGTTTTTTTCTTTCAGCCAAAGGCCGGTATTGCCGGTACTGATTTTGCCGTTGATGGCGGCGGCTTTGATGTTTTCGGCTTTTTGGCTCAGCGTGGGGGCGACCCATTCGCCAAGTGCGACGGTGGCAATGGCGAAAATCAAACCGAACTGCGACAGAATCAACAGCAGCTTTTTGGTACTCATGCCGCTGGCTTTGATAACGGTCAGCTCGCTGCCGGAAGCCAGTTGGCTGAGGGAAATCAGGCCGCCGATCAAAACGGCAAGCGGCATCAGTTCATATGCGCGCGCAGGCATCTGCATTAAAACATACTGCCCCAATTTTGCGCCGTTATAGCTGCCTTTTCCAAGATCGCCGACTTCGTTGATGATTTCAAAAAAGCTGTACAAAGCGAGAAAGGCAAGGAGAGCGTAAACCGCCATAACCGCCATTTGACGGATGATGTAACGTGAAATCAGGTTCATTTTCCGCCTTTCAATGTCAGACTTTTGGCAACCGCCTGCCAGAAGGGTTGGCTAGGCATACTGCGCACACGCAGCAGGACGACGGCAATCACAAACATGATGATGTGCATAGGCAACAGTCCGAGCCAAAAATGGATTTTGCCGTCTTCCACAGCATTGCGTAGGAAGGTCAGCCCGTTTTGGTAAACCAAAAACAAACCGATGGCAATCAGGATATTGTAGGTATGGCCGCTGCGCGGATTGAAATAGGAAAGCGGCACGGCAAGCAGGCACAACAACAAAACGCTGACGGTCAAGGAAATACGCCACATCAGTTCCGCTTGGTGTTGCGGGTTGCTGCTGCCAATCAGTTGTGCGGTCGGAATGGTACGGCGGTGTGAAACAGGGTCGATGAGTTTGGGCGTGGTGCTGATAATCAGGCTGAGGTGTTGGAAAGAAACGCGGTTGTAATCGGCTTTACCAGGCGTACCGCTGTAACGGTAGCCGTCGCGCAATTCAAGCGTACGTTTGTTGTCGGTCAGCGAAAAATTGCCCTCTTTGGCAAAAACGATGTTGTCGTTGCCGTTTTTATCCTGCTCGCGCAGGAACAGGTTTTTCATGATGCCGGATTCGGTATCGAAGGTTTCGACAAAATAAACCCTGCCGTTGCGCTTGCCCAAGTTATTGAACTCGCCGGCTTCCACCAAAGACAACTCCTGCTTCTGCTTCAAAATTTCGGCATATTCGCGGCTGCGCAACTCTGCCCACGGCATTACCCAAAGCTGCATGACGGCAATCAAAATGGCAAACGGCACGGCAAACTGCATGACCGGGCGTATCCATTGTTTCAATGCCAATCCGCAGGAAAGCCAAACCGACATCTCGCTGTCGCGCCAGTAGCGGGTCAATACGGTCAACGTACTGATAAATGCGGTCAACACCAGCAAAAGCGGTGTCATGCCGATTACCCAGAAGCCGACTAAGGCCAACACGGCATCGATGGCGACACGCCCGTCGGCTGCGCGGCCAAGCAGGTTGATGGCCTGCGTGGACACCAATACCGCCAAGAGGACGACAAAGATGCCGACGGCGGTAAAGGAAAGTTCTTTAATAAAGTTTCTTTGGTAAATCATAAGATTGAGCGTGGTATACGGTTTATGGGAAACCTATATTTATTAATAAGGCTTCAGACGGCATGACACAAATGGAGTACAATGATTTTCATCTGTTCGGACGGTTGGTCAACAGGCCGTCTGAACAACCGACAACCGTTCCAATCAGGAGAATAAACGTGAAATTTAGCACAAAAGCCGAAACTTTGCAGGCTCAACAGGCAGGTGCGCAATTATTTGTCTGCGCCGAAGCATCGCAACTGAGCAACCCGACTGCCCTCGCCCTCTTCGCTTCCCTTGAAGAAGGTCAAAATTTCGCCGACACCAAAATCCCGACGGACAACGGTTTGCAAGCCATTGCCGTCTCCCGCCTCGAAAAAACCGACCGCGCCGTATTGAACAAAACCGCAGCCGAAGCCGCCAAATGGGCGCAAAATCAAGAAACGGTCAATGTGGACGTTTATGCCTTTGAAGAAGCGCAAGCCGCCGCTGTTGCCGAAGCGTTTGCGATTGCGTTCGGCAATGCCGCCTACCGTTTCGACCGCTATAAAAAAGAAGCCAAACCGACCAAATTTGCAGAAGCCGTGTTCCACAGCGTACACGAAGCCGCCGTCAAAGAAGCCCTGCGCGTTGCCGAAGCGCAAGTTTACGGACAAAGCCTCTGCCGCGACTTGGGCAATGCCGCACCAAACGAATGTACGCCTGAATTCCTCGCGCGTACTGCCAAAGCCGAAGCCGAAAAACTGGGCGCACACGCTAAAATCATTGAAAAAGACTACATCAAAGAAAACATGGGTTCGTTCTGGTCTGTCGCCAAAGGCAGTGTCGAAGATCCATATTTGGTCGAACTGAGCTATTTCGGTGCGGCCGACAAAGAAGCCGCGCCTGTGGTATTGGTCGGCAAAGGCATTACCTTCGACACCGGCGGCATTTCCCTCAAACCCGGCCTGAACATGGACGAAATGAAGTTCGACATGTGTGGCGCGGCAACCGTCATCAGTACCTTCTGCGCCGCCGTCAAACTGCAACTGCCGATCAACCTGATTGCCGTCGTCGCCACCTGCGAAAACATGCCTTCCGGCGCGGCAAACAAACCGGGGGACGTCGTGAAAAGCATGAAAGGCTTGACCATCGAAGTGTTGAACACCGATGCCGAAGGCCGTCTGATTTTGTGCGACGCGCTCACTTACGCCGAACAATTCAAACCCAAAGCCGTTATCGACGTCGCCACCCTGACCGGCGCGTGCATCATCGCCTTGGGTCATGACGTCAGCGGCGTGATGGGCAACAATCAAGATTTGGTCGATAGTCTGCTGGCCGCTTCCCGCAACGTGGACGACAAAGCATGGCAACTGCCGCTCTTTGAGACCTACAAAGACCAACTCAAATCCAACTTTGCCGACATTCCAAACATCGGCACGCCGGGTGCAGGCACGATTACCGCCGCAACATTCCTGTCTTACTTTACCGAAGACTATCCATGGGCACATCTCGACATCGCAGGTACCGCATGGAAATCCGGCGGTGAAAAAGGTGCGACCGGCCGCCCTGTTCCTTTATTGCTGAACTATCTGCGCAATGTGAAATAAATCTTGGGGGAAGCCTGCGAGGTTACACATTTCAACCCCGCAGGCCGTCTGAAAACGGAATCCGCATTATCTGACTCAACCTGACAAACGGAGAACCACCATGAAACCACTATTTGCCGCATTATCTGTTGTCCTTCTGCTCGGCACATCCATAAACGCTCAAGCTGCCGAACAAACCACCCCCACCGACCGCAGCATCCAAGTGTACAAAAAAGTCGACTTAGCTGAATGGAACCGCGAAAACGCAGCCGGAGGCCAAGGCCCCTTGCTCGGCAGCTTTGCCTTCACGCGCCATCAAACCGCCGACCAAGACGCATTCAAAGAAATCGGCTGGCTCACATTACCACCGGGCGCTTCCATCGGCCAACACAAACATACCGGCAATGAAGACGTTTACATCATCGTATCCGGCAAAGGCCTGTTTACTGACAGCGAAGGCAAACAAACCGAAGTCGGCGCCGGCGACATTACCATCGCCCGCCCCGGCCAGTCCCATGCGCTCAAAAATATCGGCAAAAAGCCGTTGGTATTCTTGGATTTGATTGCCGAGACCGCCGGCGCTAAAGCCGCCGAAACCAAGTAATGCTTTCAATGAAAGCAAACAATCTGCCATGACTTTCTGCCTTGCCCAAACCAGGCAGTAGAGAGATTGTTCCGTTTTCATTTAAACCTAGATACAAGCTAAAGGCCGTCTGAAAACCACGCTTCGTTTTCAGACGGCCTTTTTTTCTCAAAAATCTTATCATATAAACAATGAAATGTTATATAATAACAGCCTTTCGAAATATGATGAGAAACTAAAATGACACAAACCACACTCAAACCCATTGTTTTATCTATTCTTTTAATCAGCACCCCCATCCTCTCCCAAGCGCATGAAACCGATCAGTCGGTTGACTTGGACGAGGTTACCGTCGTCGGCAAAAGCCGTCCGCGCGCCACTTCGGGGCTGCTGCATACTTCGACCGCCTCCGACAAAATCATCTCCGGCGATACCTTACGCCAAAAAGCCGTCAACTTAGGCGATGCTTTAGACGGCGTACCGGGCATTCATGCCTCGCAATACGGCGGCGGCGCATCTGCTCCCGTTATTCGCGGTCAAACAGGCAGACGGATTAAAGTATTGAACCATCACGGCGAAACGGGCGACATGGCGGATTTCTCTCCCGACCATGCCTTGATGGTGGACAGCGCCTTGTCGCAACAGGTCGAAATCCTGCGCGGCCCAGTTACGCTCTTGTACAGCTCGGGCAATGTAGCCGGTTTGGTCGATGTTGCCGATGGCAAAATCCCCGAAAAAATGCCTGAAAACGGAGTATCGGGCGAAGCCGGATTACGTTTGAGCAGCGGCAATCTGGAAAAACTCACGTCCGGCGGCATCAACGTCGGATTGGACAAAAACTTCGTGCTGCATACCGAAGGGCTGTACCGCAAATCGGGCGATTACGCCGTACCGCGCTATCAAAAAGAAGAAGGCCGTCTGAAACGACTGCCCGATAGCCATGCCGATTCAAAAACCGGCAGCATCGGTCTGTCTTGGGTTGGCGATAAAGGGTTCCTCGGCGTGGCGTACAGCGACCGTCGCGACCGCTACGGCCTGCCTGCCCACAGCCATCTCTACGACGACTGCCACGCCGACATCATCTGGCAGAAAAGTTTGATTAACAAACGCTATTTGCAGCTTTATCCGCACCTATTGACCGAAGAAGATGTTGATTACGATAATCCGGGCTTGAGCTGCGGCTTTCACGACGACGATAATGCACACACCCATGCCCACAACGGCAAACCGTGGATAGACCTGCGCAACAAACGCTACGAACTCCGCGCCGAATGGAAGCAGCCATTCCCCGGTTTTGAAGCCCTGCGCGTACACCTAAACCACAATGACTACCACCACGACGAAAAAGCAGGCGATGCAGTAGAAAACTTCTTCAACAACAAAACACACAACGCCCGTATCGAGTTGCGCCACCAACCCATAGGCCGTCTGAAAGGCAGCTGGGGCGTGCAATATTTGGGACAAAAATCCAGCGCGCTTTCCGCCATTCCCGAAACCGTCCAACAACCGATGTTGATTGACAACAATGTGCGCCATTACAGCTTTTTCGGTGTAGAACAGGCAAACTGGGACAATTTCACGCTAGAAGGTGGCGTACGCGTGGAAAAACAAAAAGCTTCCATCCAGTACGACAAAGCATTGATTGATCGGGAAAACTACTACAACCAGCCCCTGCCCGACCTCGGCGCGCACCGCCAAACCGCCCGCTCGTTCGCACTTTCGGGAAACTGGTATTTCACGCCACAACACAAACTCAGCCTGACCACCTCCCATCAGGAACGCCTGCCGTCAACGCAAGAGCTGTACGCACACGGCAAACACGTCGCCACCAACACCTTTGAAGTCGGCAACAAACACCTCAACAAAGAGCGTTCCAACAACATCGAAATCGCGCTGGGCTACGAAGGCGACCGCTGGCAATACAATCTGGCGCTCTACCGCAACCGCTTCGGCAACTACATTTACGCCCAAACCTTAAACGACGGACGCGGCCCCAAATCCATCGAAGACGACAGCGAAATGAAACTCGTGCGCTACAACCAATCCGGCGCCGACTTCTACGGCGCGGAAGGCGAAATCTACTTCAAACCGACACCGCGCTACCGCATCGGCGTTTCCGGCGACTATGTACGAGGCCGTCTGAAAAACCTGCCTTCCCTACCCGGCAGGGAAGATGCTTACGGTAACCGTCCTTTCATCGCACAGGACGACCAAAACGCCCCTCGCGTTCCGGCTGCGCGCCTCGGCTTCCACCTGAAAGCCTCGCTGACCGACCGTATCGATGCCAATTTGGACTACTACCGCGTGTTCAATCAAAACAAACTCGCCCGCTACGAAACACGCACACCCGGACACCATATGCTCAACCTCGGCGCAAACTACCGCCGCAATACGCGCTATGGCGAGTGGAATTGGTACGTCAAAGCCGACAACCTGCTCAACCAATCCGTTTACGCCCACAGCAGCTTCCTCTCTGATACGCCGCAAATGGGCCGCAGCTTTACCGGTGGCGTAAATGTGAAGTTTTAAAATCGGATAGGCAAACAAAAAAGGTTTTCAGACGGCCGTCTGAAAACCTTTTTTCTTGTTTTAACCAATCATTTAAAACTGACTATTAATCTTTCAACACATCTTGCACAGCCGCTTGAATTTTAGCCGCTGCTGCTTCGATTTGCTGCTGTTCGGTAGATTGGCTTGCCACTGTTTCAGCCGGAGTCGCTTGTGGAGCTGGCGCAGCTTGTTGAGCTGCGGCTTTAGGCTCAGATTCAGTTTGCGGCGCAGTCAGCGGCAAACGCGCCAATACAGTGCTGACGCCGGTAACTTTATCACCAATCGCCACTTGCGCCTGCGCATCGACAGGCAGATACATATCCACGCGCGAGCCAAAGCGGATAAAGCCATAACGTTCGCCGCGAGACAGTTTCGCACCTGCTTGGGTGTAGCACAAAATACGGCGCGCCACCAAACCGGCCACTTGAACAAAAGTAATTTCACGACCAGAAGCCGTAGTCGCCAACACCGCATTACGTTCATTTTCCGTGCTGGCTTTGTCCAAATCCGCATTCACGAATTTGCCTTTGTTATAGACCACTTTCGTTACCGTACAATCAGCAGGCGATTTTTGCGAATGCACGTTGAACACGTTCATAAAAATACTGATTTTCAAAGCATCGACATCACGATACGGATCGCGTGCGCGCTCGACCACCACGATACGGCCGTCAACCGGACTCAACACTGCTTCAGGATTTTGCGGAATCTCACGCGCAGGGTCGCGGAAAAACTGCAAAGCAAATACGGTAAACACCCAAAACGGCAAAGACCACCAGCCGCAACACATCGACACCAGCAGGCTCAAAGCCAAACCGCCGCCGATAATCGGCCAGCCCTCACGGGCGATAATCGGGTGGGGATACAAACGGTTCATCACTTATCCTTCATTTAATAATTTCAAAATTGCCGCCATTATATCTGAAACTCCAAACATTGAGGCCGTCTGAAATGTTCAGACGGCCGGTGTCTTTTGTAAAAAATACTCAATATAGATAAAGTTTCAGTTTCGGCAACACAATAACGCAGCGTCCTCAACAAGCGGCTCACACGCTCCAACAACTCGCTGCAAATATCATTTAGACCAAATCTCCGCCCTCGATTATCTCGACAAGCCCAGTATGACCGCCAACACTAGCCAGATCCAATGCCGACGGCGTGATGTAGAGAACAAAGAGCGTTGAGACAGCAAACGCGTTTGGCTCAACTGATACGCCACATCGGCCAACATTACCAAGCGATTAGTCTGCCGAGCATTACCTTCTTCCGCTTTACGCAGTTTCAAATTTTCCGCTTCAATCCGCAGCCGCACCAGCTTAGCTTCTAAAAGCAGCAGCTCGCGCGCTTCTTCATACTCCTGTTGCTTCATCGTCCGCATCCTTATCTATCTCACCGCGCAAATACGCAATATCCGATCGAATATCCTGCAAGGTCTCAGCCACACGGCTGCCCTGCTCCCGATAATCTGCCGATACTTTGCGGAACAATACGGCAATAATCAGCAGGCTCAAGAAGAAAATGCCGAAAAACACCCATAACGCCGCCACATCCGACAGCACGCGGTTCAAGCCGAACAGCAAACCGACCAAGCCCACCATCAACAGCGCGCCGGACAACACCAGCCAAATCGCCAAACGAAACACATTTTCCGCCTGACGCGTCAAATCCAAGCTCAATACCTGCAAACGCAGCAGCAGCAAATCCGCGCCCTGATTCAACAAAGCCTTGCCATGTTCAAAACGCTGGCGAATTCCCATCTCGATTATCCTTTTTTCCAGGAAAAATAAGGCTAAGGCCGTCTGCACGGCGCAATGAAATCCATGATTTCATGTACACGCCTGTTCAGACGGCCTTAACATATTCACATTAACGGCGGTTCAACAACACACCGACAACCAAACCGGCCAATGCGGCAAAACCCATCGCATAATATGGTTTCTCATGCACCACTTCATCAGCGTGTTTGGCACCGCGTTTCAAACGCTCGCCCGCATCAGCTTCAAATTCGGCAAAACGCTCTTTGCCTTCTTTCAAACGCTCCTGAGCCGCTTCTTCAAACTGCTCGTATTTTTCACGCGCACGCTCGGCATGATGGCGCAGACGTTCGCCGGCCTCTTCTTCAAAACGGCTCAAACGCTCTTTGGCCACAGCCAATTTTTCTTCCAATTTGGCTCGGGCTTTGCTACCCTCTTCCGAACCGGCTTCAACACCATTGCGGTATAACTCTTCCACATCATCCATTACTTCTCGGATGTCTTTCAGCAAAGCCTCGCGACGTGCCTCAAAATCGTGTTTTTTCATGGTTTTCTCCTTGATATAGGTTGATATGGTTACAGACTGTTTATCTGTTAATAAATTATAACCGTTTATTCTAAAATAAACGTTAATTTAAATAAAATTAAGTGCTTATTATGAAAACAAGCAAATGAAATTTAAAAAAAGGCCGTCTGAAAACTTCAGACGGCCTTTTCAATTCAGCTTAAAGACTTAAGTCTTATGCCAAACCTTTTGCTTTCAACACTTCCAGCATGGTAGTGCCCAACTCGGCAGGGCTGCGGGTGTAAGCGATACCGGCTTTTTCGAAAGCGGCGAATTTTTCTTCGGCAGTACCTTTACCACCGGAGATAATCGCACCGGCGTGGCCCATACGTTTGCCTTTAGGAGCGGTAACACCAGCGATGTAACCTACAACAGGTTTGGTTACGTTGGATTGGATGTATTCGGCTGCTTCTTCTTCCGCAGTACCGCCGATTTCACCGATCATGATGATGGCGTCGGTATCTGGGTCTTCTTGGAAGAGTTTCAGTGCGTCGATTTGGTTCATACCAGGAATCGGGTCGCCGCCGATACCAATACAGGTTGATTGACCCAAGCCCAGTTTGGTGGTTTGTGCTACAGCTTCGTAAGTCAATGTACCGGAACGGGAAATAATACCGATGCGGCCCGGAGTGTGGATGTGGCCCGGCATAATACCGATTTTGCACTCACCCGGAGTAATCACACCAGGGCAGTTAGGGCCGACCAAGCGGGTACCGTTGCCGTTGGTTTCCAAGTAACGTTTGGCTTTGAGCATGTCCAAAGTAGGCACGCCTTCGGTAATCACAACGACCAAGCCTACGCCTGAATCAACGGCTTCAACGATAGAGTCCAATACAAACGGAGCTGGAACGTAAATTACAGATGCGTCTGCGCCGGTTTCTTTAACGGCTTCTTTCATGGTGTTAAACACGGGCAGGTTCAGGTGGGTTTGACCGCCTTTGCCCGGGGTAACGCCGCCGACAACTTTAGTGCCGTAAGCCAGAGCTTGTTCGGAGTGGAAAGTACCGTTTTTACCGGTGAAACCTTGAACCAATACTTTGGTGTCTTTATTAATCAATACGCTCATTCTTTTCTCCTTAGGCGTTTACGGCTGCAACAATTTTTTCGGCTGCGTCATTCAGGCCGTCTGCAGAAGTCAGTTTCAGACCTGATTCGTTCAGGATTTTCGCGCCGAGTTCGGCATTGTTACCTTCCAAACGAACAACGACAGGAACGTTGACGTTGATTTCTTTAACGGCTGCCACGATGGCTTCCGCAATCATGTCGCAACGTACGATACCGCCGAAGATGTTGATCAATACGCCTTTAACGGATTTGTCTTCCAGAATCAGTTTGAACGCTTCAACCACGCGGTCTTTGGTTGCACCGCCGCCAACGTCCAAGAAGTTGGCAGGTTGGCCGCCTTTGAGTTTGATGATGTCCATAGTGGCCATCGCCAAACCGGCACCGTTAACCATACAGCCGATGTTACCTTCCAGGGCAACATAGTTCAGGTCGAATTCAGAAGCTTTCAGCTCACGTTCGTTTTCTTGAGATTTGTCGCGCAATTCAGCGATTTTTGGCAGGCGGTAGAGCGCGTTGCTGTCGATACCGATTTTGCCATCTACGCAAGCCAGCGCGCCATTTTCGCGAACTGCCAATGGGTTTACTTCAAACAGGGCGAAGTCGTTTTCGATAAACGCTTTGTACGCGCCGGTCATCAGTTTGACGAACTCGTTGATTTGTTTGTCTTTCAAGCCCAGTTGGAACGCAACTTCGCGAGCTTGGCAAGGTTGCAGGCCAACCAGCGGATCAACGGTTACTTTGAAGATTTTTTCTGGAGTTTCGGCAGCAACTTTTTCGATTTCCACGCCACCTTCGGTAGAAGCCATGAATGTAACGCGGCGGGTAGAACGGTCAACCACTGCGCCCAAGTACAGCTCGGTTTGAACCGGATACATGTCTTCGCAAACCAAAACGCTGTTGACAGGTTGGCCGTTGGCATCGGTTTGGTAAGTTACCAAGTTGGTGCCAATCAGGCTTTCAGCCACTTCTTTAGCTTCTTCGCGGCTTTTAACGACTTTTACGCCACCCGCTTTACCGCGGCCGCCGGCGTGTACTTGTGCTTTGACAACAGCGAATTTACCGCCCAATTTGTCGTAAGCTGCAGCGGCTTCTTCGCCGTTGTGTGCCAAAATACCGCCTTGTACGGGCAAACCGTAGCTAGCCAGCAGTTCTTTAGCCTGATACTCGTGTAAATTCATGGATTTCTCCTTAAGGTGAGTGGGTTTTAGGAATCGCCCTGCGGCCAATCCCATATTTTCAGACGGCCCTACTATTTACTGAAAGGCAACCACATCCGCGCCAGCAGATACATGGTTGCGCCTCCTCCTCCGAGAATAAAAAAGACAATGCCTTTTTTACGCGAATTCGGGCAGAGCAGATAAACGGCAAGGCTGAAACTGATAAACAACAATGCCACGCGCCAAACCAATTCTTTATCTTTGAAACGGTTGAGCGTATAAGTTTCGGTCATCATCACATACATCTGCCACAATGCGGCCATACACATGCTGATGATGCCCATCGGTATAAAGAAAATACCGACTATTTCTTTGTTCATAATGAATGTAAATGCTGTTTGTTTGTCTGACGGAATTATAAATCAGAAAACGAAGCTCTCGGAACATTCAATTTGTCGGAGGTCTTAAGGCCGTCTGAAAAATTTCAGACGGCCTTAATGTCTATCAACCGTGCAAAGCGCGTTTGTCGGCCGCCAATGCAGCTTCGTGAACCACTTCGGACAAGGTTGGGTGGGCATGGATGATGCGGGCGATGTCTTCGCTGCTGGCGAAGAATTCGAGCGCAGTCACGCCTTCGGTAACCAATTCGCTGACAACCGGACCAATCATGTGTACGCCTAAGATGCGGTCGGTTTTGGCATCTGCCAATACTTTGACCGTACCTTTGGCTTTGCCCATTGCCAATGCGCGACCGTTTGCGCCGAAACCTGAAGTACCTTTTTTGTACTCCACGCCTTCGGCTTTGAGTTGCTCTTCGGTTTTACCCACCCAAGCGATTTCAGGGTCGGTGTAAATCACGAACGGTACGTTGTTGAAGTCGATATGCGGTTTTTGACCGGCAATGCGCTCTGCAACGGCAACACCTTCGTCACTGGCTTTGTGTGCCAACATCGGGCCGCGAACCACGTCGCCGATTGCCCATACGTTAGGCAGATTGGTACGGCATTCGCCATCTACTTTGATAAAGCCGCGTTCGTCTTTTTCCAAGCCTACGGCTTCGGCGTTCAGGCCTTTGGTGTTTGGAATACGGCCGATGGCAACAATCAGTTTGTCGAATACTTCGGTTTTGGCTTCGCCGGCAGCAGTTTCGTAAGCAACGGAAACGCCTTTGCCTTCAGATTTGATGTCGCCGATTTTCACGCCCAATTCGATGCTCAGACCTTGGTCTTTGGTGAAGTATTTGAAGGCTTCCTTGGCGATTTGTTGGTCGGCGGCAGCCAGGAAGGTCGGCGCGGCTTCAAGAATGGTAACTTCTGCACCCACGCGGTTCCATACGGAACCCATTTCCAAACCAATCACACCGGAACCGATCACGCCGAGTTTGGCAGGTACTTCGGTCAGATTCAATGCGCCTTCGTTGTCTAATACGTTCACGTTGTCTATAGCAACTTGTGGCAGCGGACGCGGTACGGAACCGGTCGCTACGATGACGTGTTTGGCTTCGATAACGGTTTTCTCGCCTTTGTTATCGACTTCGATTTGATAAGCATCGCCATTTTTACCAGCAAAAGAAGCAGTACCGAACAGGCTGGTTACTTTGTTTTTTTGGAACAGGAATTTCACGCCGCCGGTCAGCTTGGTTACGATGGCATCTTTGCGCTCAATCATTTTGGCTGCGTCGAATTTTACGTCGCCGACAGTGATACCGTGTTCTGCAAAATCGTGTTGCGCAGCGTGGAAATGTTCGCTGGATTGCAACAGGGCTTTAGAAGGGATACAGCCTACGTTCAAGCAAGTACCGCCCAATGCTGGGGCGTTGCCTGCTTTGTTAACGCCTGCGTCAACGCAAGCGGTTTTGAAACCCAGTTGCGCAGCACGAATGGCGGCAACGTATCCGCCCGGGCCTGCACCAATCACTACTACATCATATTGAGACATCGTGTCATCCTTTGCTTTTGCAGTATCTCAAAATAAAAACGATACTTTTTGTTTCTTTTTTATTTTGAATGACTGCGTTTTGATGGTTTTAAGAAAAGGCCGTCTGAAAGTCTATATCTGCCGATTCATTCGAATCAAATGTTTCAGACGGCCTCAATCGTTCGTTGAGCCTATTGTAGCACGATACTACATTACGCTACATCTAAATAAAAATTCAGACGGCCTTTTCATTAACAAATAAAAGGCCGTCTGAAACGATTACAGATCCAACAACAGGCGTGCTGGGTCTTCCAACGCGTCTTTAATGGCTACCAAGGTCAATACAGCTTCGCGGCCGTCAATGATACGGTGGTCGTAAGACAGAGCCAGATACATCATTGGACGGACAACAACTTGACCGTTTTCAACCACAGCGCGCTCTTTAGTGGCGTGCATACCCAAAATCGCAGATTGAGGCGGGTTGATGATCGGGGTAGACATCATAGAACCGAAAGTACCGCCGTTGGTAATACTGAATGTACCGCCGGTCAGATCTTCGATAGCGATTTTGCCGTCTTTTGCTTTTTTCGCGTAATCAACAATTGCTTGTTCGATGTCGGCAATGCTCATTTGGTCGGCATCGCGCAGGATTGGCACAACCAAACCGCGTGGGCTGCCAATTGCGATACCGATGTCGAAGTAGCCGTGGTAAACGATGTCTTTGCCGTCAACAGAAGCATTCACAACCGGGTATTTTTTCAGGGCGGCAACAGCGGATTTAACGAAGAAGGACATAAAGCCCAATTTCACGCCGTGTTCTTTCTCGAATTTATCTTTGTACTTCGCACGCAAGTCCATGATTGGTTTCATGTTGACTTCGTTGAATGTAGTCAAAATGGCGTTTTCTTGTTGAGAAGCCAAGAGGCGTTCTGCAACACGGGCACGCAGGCGGCTCATTGGTACGCGTTCTTCAGGACGTGCGCCGGCAGGAAGTGCAACGGCAGGGGCTGCGGCTGCGGCAGGTTTGGCAGCGGCATTTTGTACGTCTTCTTTCAATACGCGACCGTCACGGCCGGAACCTTGCAATGCGTTCACGTCAACACCGGTCTCGGCAGCCAGTTTGGCGGCAGCAGGCATAGCGGCGTTGTTTTGTGCAGCAGCAGGAGCGGCGGCTGGGGTAGCTTCGGCAGGCGCGGCGGCTGGGGCTTCAGCAGCGGCAGTAGCAGCTGTATCGATGCGAGCCAAAACTTGGTCGGCAACAACGGTTTCACCGTCTTGAGCTACGATTTCAACCAATACGCCGGCTTGTGGAGAAGGGACTTCCAAAACCACTTTGTCAGTTTCGATATCGATCAGGATTTCGTCACGGGCAACTGCTTCGCCAACTTTTTTCTTCCATTCCAAGAGCGTGCCCTCAGATACGCTTTCAGACAGCATAGGTACTTTTACATCAATAATCATTTTGTGTCTCCAATGGCCCTTTCAGACGGCCTGTTGTGTGTTTTTAATTCTGCATATGGGCATTCCGCCTGAACAATTTCAAACGGAATGCCACTAGGTTTACAACGCCAAAGCGTCTTCAACCAATTGTTTCAATTGAGCAATGTGTTTGCTTGAGTAGCCCACTGCAGGCGATGCACTGCTTGGACGACCGGCATAAGACAGTTTTTGCTCTTCGCTGATAACGTCTTCGATACGGTGGCGGATTTGGTAGAACGCACCTTGGTTTTTCGGCTCTTCTTGCGCCCAAACCACAGATTTTGCGTTCGGGTATTTCGCCAGTTCAGCTTTAACCTCATCGTATGGGAACGGATACAGCTGCTCAACGCGGACGATAGCAACATCATTTTCCAGTTTACGCTCGGTACAGCCGGCTTCCAAGTCATAGTAAACCTGACCGGCACACAATACCACGCGTTTCACGCTGTCGTTGCTTGCACGTTCTGCGGTATCTCCGATAACTGGACGGAAAGTCGAACCTTCGGTGAAGTTTTCCAGCGGACTCATTGCACCTTTGAAGCGCAACAGGCGTTTGGACATGAAAATCACCAGCGGTTTGCGGTATGAACCCAAGACTTGACGTTGCAAGAGGTGGAACATTTGCGACGCTTCAGACGGCATGATGACTTGCATATTGTTCTCAGAACACAGTTGCAACCAACGTTCTACACGTGCAGAAGAGTGCTCAGGGCCTTGACCGTCGTAACCGTGCGGCAGGATGGTGGTCAGACCGCACAAACGACCCCATTTGGTTTCGCCTGAAGACAGGAATTGGTCGATAGTTACTTGCGCGCCGTTAGCGAAGTCACCGAATTGCGCTTCCCAAATGGTCAGCTTGTCAGGAGCGGAGCAGGCAAAGCCGTACTCGAACGCCATTACGGCTTCTTCGTTCAAGATAGAGTCGATAACCAGGAACTCGCCCAAGCCTTCGCCCATGTTGCGCAGAGGAACATAAGTACCGTCGTCCCATTTTTCGCGTTTTTGATCGTGCAGAACGGCATGACGGTGTGAGAATGTACCGCGGCCGGAGTCCTCACCAGAGATACGCACGCCATGACCTTTGGTCAGCAGGCTTGCGTATGCGAGGGTTTCGGCCATACCCCAGTCGATGGCTTGTTTGCCGGATGCCATGGCTTTACGCGCTTCGATCACACGTTTTGCAGTCGGATGCAGGGCAAAGCCTTCCGGTACAGCGGTGAATTTCTCAGTAAGACGCTCAATGTCGGCGGCAGGCAAACCGGTTTCGATTTTTTCGCGCCAATCTTTGCCTTGGTATTTGCTCCAGTCGATTTGTGTGCGTTGGAAATTGCTCAACGTTGTTTGTTCAACATGTTCGCCTTTGTCCAAAGCATCACGGTAGGCTTGGATGTAACCGTCAGCCTCAGCTTGGGTTACCACGCCTTCGGCAATCAGTTGCTCGGTGTACAAAGCACGCGCACCTGGGTGTTGCGATACTTTTTTGTACATCATCGGTTGGGTCAAGGTCGGATCATCGCCCTCGTTGTGGCCCCATTTACGGTAGCAGACAACATCAACCACGATGTCTTTATGGAATTTTTTGCGGTAATCCAAGGCAGCTTGGATGGCAAAGCAAACGCGTTCAGGATCATCGCCATTCACATGGATAACCGGAGCGGAAACCATTTTCGCGATATCGGTACAGTGTACGGTTGAACGGGTATCGCGGGTATCGGAAGTCGTAAAGCCGATTTGGTTGTTGATCACGATGTGAACAGTACCGCCGGTGGTATAACCGCGTGTTTTAGACAGGTTGAATGTTGCTTGGTTAACACCCAAACCGATAAATGCGGAGTCACCATGAATCAATACCGGCAAGACTTTATCGCGGCCGTTTTCGCCCAAACGTTTTTGTTTGGCGCGTGCAGAACCTTCTACTACTGGATTAACGATTTCCAAGTGTGACGGGTTGAATGCCAAAGAAACGTGCATCGGGCCGTGTGGCGTAGCAATGTCGGAGCTGAAGCCCATGTGGTATTTCACGTCGCCGCTAGGCAATTTGATTTCGGCACGGCCTTCAAATTCGGCAAACAGATCAGCCGGTTTTTTGCCCAAAATGTTAACCAAAACATTCAGACGGCCACGGTGTGCCATACCGATGATGACTTCTTCCACGCCGTCTTTACCGGCGTTTTGAATCAAATAGTTCAAACCGGCAATGGCACTTTCGCCACCTTCGACACCGAAACGTTTTTGACCGACATATTTGGTATGCAGGTAGCGTTCCAGAGTTTCGGCAGCAGTCATTTCTTTCAAGATACGGCGTTTTTGTTCAACGTTGTAGCTTGGTGTAGACAGTACGCTTTCAAAATAATTACGAACCCAACGACGCTCTTCGGTATTTGGAATGTAGATGTACTCTACCGCGATATGGCCGCAGTAGGTTTGTTTGAGGTTACTGATGATTTGGGACAGAGGCAGTTTGCTCTGACCGGAAAAATCGCCCTCGCCCATATTGAACTGAAGTGCCATATCGGCATCTGACAGACCGTGGAATTTAGGATCGAGAGCTTCAATATTTTGAGGAGGAATACGTTTGAGCGGATCAAGTTGGGCTGCACCCACGCCTTGGATACGATAGGCAGAAATCAGTCGCAAAACGCTGACTTGCTTTTTCATCATTGCCTCATCCACACCGCCTGCGACGGCTGCGGCAATTTTCTTTTTAGCCAAAGTGGCAAATGATTCACGAATCGGTGTATGGGCAACATCGACAGCGACTGCGCCCGGCTGTTTACTCAAATCGGTAAAGTACTGTTTCCATTTTTCATCGACAGATTCCGGATTATCCAGAAACTTTTCATACAACTCCTCGATGTATGGCGCATTAGAACCAAACAGATAAGAGAAATTGAGTTTTTCGTCCATCATGGCGTGAGCTCTTTTCTTTAAAATATAAACAAAGGGTAGAATCCCGTGTTCTCCGAACGGAATTCAGGCCGTCTGAAATGACACTTTATTCTACCCTATTTCAAATCAAATTACCTGCTATCAACTTAATTAATTACGACCAACCTCATTGAAAACGGCAATTCGATTTTTTCAAACGACTTTTCAACAATATATTAATGTATTGTTTATTAGCGTTTATCTACCGGAACGTAATCGCGACGTTCTGCACCGGTATAAAGTTGACGTGGGCGACCGATTTTCAGTGCCGGATCGCTAATCATTTCATGCCAATGAGAAATCCAACCTACACTGCGCGACAATGCGAAGATAACGGTAAACATTTCAGTTGGAATGCCCAATGCAGACAAGACGATACCAGAGTAGAAGTCGACGTTTGGATACAGCTTGCGTTCAACAAAGAATGGGTCTTTCAGTGCAATTTGTTCCAATTCCATCGCCAGCTTGAATTTAGGACTGTCTTCCAAGCCCAATTCTTTTAAGACTTCATAACAGGTTTCGCGCATGATGTTGGCTCGTGGGTCCATATTGCGGTATACGCGGTGACCGAAGCCCATCAGACGGTATTTGCGTTGTTTCACACCTTCCATGTATGCGGCAACATTAGACACATCGCCGATTTCATCCAGCATCTTCAACACAGCTTCGTTTGCACCGCCGTGTGAAGCACCCCACAGACAGGCGATACCAGCAGCGATACAGGCAAATGGGTTCGCCCCTGAAGAGCCTGCCAAACGTACGGTCGAAGTAGAAGCATTTTGCTCGTGGTCGGCATGCAAAATAAAGATGCGGTCGAGCGCGCGGGCCAAGACTGGATTAGGTTTGTATTCTTCACACGGTGTGGCAAACATCATGTGCAAGAAGTTTTCAGCATAGGAAAGGTTATTTTTTGGATAATTGAACGGCAAACCGTTGGAATAACGGTAACACATTGCCGCAATGGTCGGAATTTTGGAGATTAAGCGGTAAATCGCGATTTTGCGGTGTTCAGGATTGGTAATATCCAAGCTGTCTTGATAGAAAGCAGACAAAGCGCCAACCACACCCACCATCATCGCCATCGGGTGCGCATCGCGACGGAAACCGCGGAAGAACCAAGTCAACTGTTCATGCACCATAGTATGGTGGCTGACTGTAGCATCAAATTCTTTTTTCTGTTCGGGCGTAGGCAGCTCGCCGTAGATCAACAGGTAACAAACTTCCAAGTAATCGGATTTTTCGGCCAACTGCTCGATAGGATAACCACGGTAATATAACAGACCTTTATCGCCGTCAATATAAGTGATTTTGGATTCGCAACTTGCAGTGGACACGAATCCTGGGTCGAATGAAAACAGACCTGTATTTTTTGTCAACGCACGGATGTCAACCACATCATGGCCGATACTTGCTTCCAATACTGGCAGTTCCAAGGTCTCTTGATTTGGGGTGGTGAGCTTGACTGATTTAGACATTCTTAAACTCCTTTGTAAGTTGGGGCTTTCGTTGCCGCCCAAGCGGCACGGTCCTTTTTTCAGACGGCCTCAGTATGGAAAAAGCTTGTTCGGATTGGCATCGCAAACAAGCTCTATAACACATCATGCCTGTCTGATTTTTTCAAGCATGGGAATCAGGTGTTTCTTGTCCGTTGCCGAATGTCCGTTAATCAAGGCAAGCAACTCTTGGTCTTGAAATTCGAGGATTTCGGAAAATTCGGACAACTCCTGATCACTCAGGTGCTCGAATTCTTTTTCCATAAACCTGCCGAAGATTAAGTCTAGTTCTAACAATCCCCGGCGGGTTTGAAAACGGATTTTCCGTTTGGCAATATCGTCAAAAACCATCATTTCTTAAACGGCTCGTTTCAACATAATCTCTTTAATCTTACCGATGGCTCGGGTCGGATTCAAGTGTTTAGGACATACGTCTACGCAGTTCATAATGGTGTGGCAACGGAACAAACGGTATGGGTCGTTCAGATTATCCAAACGCTCATTAGTGATGGTATCACGGCTATCCGCAATGAAACGGTAAGCATTCAGCAAGCCAGACGGACCAACGAATTTATCAGGATTCCACCAGAATGACGGGCAGGCAGTCGAACAGCAGGCGCACAAAATACACTCGTACAAACCGTCCAACTCTTTACGCTCTTCCTGAGTTTGCAGACGCTCTTTGTCCGCATCGATAGGGTTGTCGTTGACAACGTAAGGTTTGATTGAGTGATATTGTTTGAAGAACTGGGTCATATCCACAATCAGGTCGCGGATAACAGGCAGACCTGGCAGAGGGCGGATTTTAACCGGCTGTTTCAGGCTGCGCAGATCGGTCAGACATGCCAAGCCGTTTTTACCGTTGATGTTCATACCGTCAGAACCGCAAATACCTTCGCGGCAAGAACGGCGGAAAGACAATGTATCGTCTTGTGCTTTCAGGCGCACTAAAGCGTCCAAAAGCTTAACGTCGGTTGGTTCCAATTCCAACTCGTAACGTTGCATATAAGGTTTGGCATCAACGTCCGGGTTGTAACGGTAAATTTCAAAACTCATTTTTTCCATGAGAAGTGTTCCTTTTCTCATAAACTGCTCAATGATTTTGTATTATGAATTCAAGCAGTTCAATGTGGGTATGGTTAGGTTTCAGACGGCCTTTAAGGTAAAGGCCGTCTGAAAACTCATCAATAAACGCGTTTAGCCGGTTTGATGTATTCCACGCTCAAAGGCTTGGTATGTACCGGTTTGTAAGACAAAGTATTGGTATCTGAATGATACAGGGTATGTTTCATCCAGTTTTCGTCATCGCGCTCAGGATGGTCGTCTGAAGCGTGTGCGCCACGCGATTCTTTACGTGCTTCGGCAGACACCAAAGTCGCTTTCGCTACTTCAATCAGATTATCCAACTCCAAAGCTTCGATACGCGCGGTATTCCATACTTTGCTCTTGTCTTTGATTTCAGTACGTTTCACGCGCTCGGCAATCTCCATGATTTCTCGAACGCCTTTGCTCAGAATCTCATCGGTACGGAACACACCGGCATGCAGTTGTACGGAGCGTTGCAGTTCGCGACGCAATGCATCAACGTTTTCACCATCGGTTTGGTTGTCCAAACGCTCGATACGTTGGCGGGTCAACTCACCGGCATTAGCAGGCAGAGGTTTCCAGTCGCTTTGCTCTTTGATGAATTTAATCATGCTGTCGCCGGCAGCTTTACCGAATACCACCAAGTCCAACAGGGAGTTGGTACCCAAGCGGTTCGCACCGTGCACGGAAGCACAAGCACACTCACCTGCCGCATACAGACCTTTTACAGGCACTTCGTAATCTTCACCTTGCGGAACGACAACTTCGCCATGGTAGTTAGTCGGAATACCGCCCATCATGTAGTGGGTAGTCGGCACAACAGGAATTGGGTCTTTAATCGGGTCGATACCGGCAAACTGGATGGAAATCTCGCGGATGCCCGGCAGTTTTTCCATAATTTTTTCTGCGCCGATATGGTCGATTTTCAGCAAAACGTGGTCTTTGTTTTTACCACAGCCGCGACCTTCGTAGATTTCCATCGCCATCGCACGGGAAACCACGTCACGGGAAGCCAAGTCTTTTACGGTTGGAGCATAACGTTCCATAAAGCGTTCGCCATCGGCATTCAACAGAATACCACCCTCACCGCGCACACCCTCAGTAATCAATACACCGGCACCGGCTACACCGGTCGGGTGGAATTGCCAGAATTCCATGTCTTCCAACGGAATACCTGCACGGGCACAAATACCCAAACCATCACCGGTATTCATATAAGCATTGGTTGAAGACGCATAAATACGGCCGCCACCACCGGTAGCAAACATCACGGCTTTAGCGTGGAAAATATAAACTTCGCCGGTTTCCATTTCCATGGCGGTTACACCGACGACGTCGCCGTTTTCATCACGAATCAAATCTTGTGCCGTCCATTCCACAAAGAATTGTGTATTGGCACGGACGTTTTGTTGGTACAAAGTATGCAACATCGCATGACCGGTACGGTCGGCAACCGCACATGCACGTTCTACCGCACGTTTACCATGTTCGGCAGTATGACCACCGAAAGGACGTTGGTAGATTTTGCCACTTTCCACACGGTCAAAAGGCATACCCATGTGTTCCAACTCAATTACGGCTTCAGGCGCGGCGCGACACATAAACTCAATCGCATCTTGGTCGCCCAACCAGTCAGAACCTTTCACGGTATCGTACATATGCCAATCCCAACGGTCTTCTTGCACATTACCCAATGAAGCAGAAATACCACCTTGAGCCGCTACAGTATGAGAACGGGTTGGGAAGACTTTAGACAAAACAGCACAATTCAGGCCGGATTTAGACAATTGGAGGGCTGCGCGTAAACCTGCACCACCACCGCCAACAATCACGGCATCAAACTTGCGAACAGGATAACCCATATTTACCCCCAAATTACTTTAACAGAATACACCAAGCAGCCTACCAACCAAACGATGGTGGCAACTTGTAAAAACAAACGCAGACCGAAAGGCTTAATGTAGTCCATCCACAAATCGCGGATACCTACCCATGCATGCAGGAATACAGCCAAGAAGCTCACTTGGGTAAATACTTTTACCCAAGTTTGATCAAAAAATGCCTGCCATGCCGAATATTCTTTAGGCAACGTAAACAAAACAACCAAAAGAACCACGGTGTACACCAACATGATGACCGCAGTTGCACGTTGCATTGCCCAATCGCGCAAACCGTAATGCGCACCTGTCAATTTACGTTCTACCATAACAAAGCTCCCAAAACGACGGTCAGAATCAAAGCAGAAGCAAATACAACTTTAGCAGTAGTACGGGCAGTATTTAATTCCAGGCCTTTATGCACATCCAAAAACAGAAAGCGGATACCGGCGAAAAAGTGGTGCAGATATGCCCACAACAGACCGATAAGGATCAGCTTCACAAACGGATTGGAAATAGCAGTACGATATGCTTCAAACGACGCTTCGCGATCCAGCGTTCCGGAGAAGAAATACAAGAGAACAGGCAGCATCACAAACAAGCCGACGCCGCTGATACGGTGAAGAATAGATACAATCCCCGGTATGGGCAATCGGATATTCGGAATTTCCAAAAATACCGGGCGTGATTTGGCGGACATGGTCAGTTCCTCTAGATTTATTATCAGCTCAAAACCTATAGCTCAGCACTACAATAAGCTACATAAACCATAATTTACCTGTTTTATCTCATTTTGAACAGTGCAATTTATGAATGCTCTAATGATTTTTACCAAAAGACTAATAAAATCAAACAATCATTCTTAGATTTTTTTTTGTGTGGCTAGCCTTTTTTGTTACTTTCCTGCAATTAAGCCATCTCCCCATCAAAGCACTTACGATAACATCATTATTGTTTGAGAATTGTATCTATTGTGAGATAAATTCTCACTCTTGATACCTAATCTTTACAAAGGCATAAGCCATTCTTAACTTATTACCATTGCATTATCATCACTACTCTTACATAGTTATACATTCAAAGACATTTCATCCGCCCAAAATAGACTAAAATACGACGTAACACCAACCATGTTTCCATACCTAAAAAGGAAGCTGCATCATGACACACTCCCCTCATCAAAACACACCCGATCCGGAAGACTACATCCCCTCCTTCCGCCGTCGAAACTTAGACACATCCGGCTTCATGAAAAAACTCGGACGCTTTGCCGGTCGCTTGGGTAAACCTGTCGTCCGCCAGCTTTATGCGCTTTATTATCTCTGGGAATCCGAACATACACCCAAACGTGCAAAAATGATTATTGTCGGCGCACTGGTTTACTTCCTCAGTCCTATTGACAGCATTCCCGACCTTCTGATTCCATTTGGCTTCAGCGATGACATTGCCGTCATTGCGCTGGTTTATTCTCAGATGAAAAACTATCTGACCGAAGATATTCAAGAAAAAGCCCGTCAAGCGGCTGACAAGCTGTTTGGTTCTTAATTGGATAAAGTCCGACTACACATATATAAATACAAAAAGAAGGTCGTCTGAATATTCAGACGGCCTTCTCAGTTTATGACTTTTTATTTCAAAGGCTGCATACCCATAACTTCCATCAGGAAGTTGGTAAACGCAGGATTGCTTGGTTTGGTATCCATGTTTTTCCAACGCTGTTGCCAACCGCGCAAAGCACCTTGGATGTACTGTTTGGATTGCTCGGTAGTAATTTCACCACGTTGGCTGTCAACGGCAGAACGCAGATAAACTTCGTACATACTGTCATCGACAGAGTTGCGTCCCACTTGTTGGATACGGAAGCGGTTCAAATATTGTGCAGCCTGAACTTTGGTCAGACTACCTTGGCTCACTTGGGTACTCAAGCGACGTGCTTCATCATGAATCTTGGAAACATCTGCCCAATGCGAAGGAGCTAAATGATAACCGGTAGCTGAAACTTGTGAATCAGCCTTAGGTTTCTTAACGTTGGTTGGTCGAACTGGCACTTCTTTCAATGTTGGAACATAAATCGATTCACAACCGGCAAGTGCCGCCACAGCAAAGATAGGAAGAATGTATTTTTTCATAATGCGCATTATAAGCATGATTCGTTGAAGAAACCAACTTTTGAATAATGGTATTCAAAGCTCATTAACTGAATTACAACAGATTTCATACGATATCTCAAGCCCATACGCAAAAAAGGCCGTCTGAAAACGGCCTTTTAACAACAATCCTATATTATGCCAAATCGGCAAACAGAGGCGTAGAAAGATAGCGTTCGCCATATGATGGCAACAAGACAACGATCAACTTACCTTCGTTTTCAGGTTTTTTAGCCAGTTGCAATGCGCTCCATACTGCGGCACCTGAAGAAATACCTACCAAAATGCCTTCTTTTTCAGCCATAGCGCGCGCAGTTTCAAACGCTGCCTCGTTAGGTACTTTGGAAATGCTGTCGTAAACAGTCGTATTCAAAACGCTGGGGATAAAGCCTGCACCCAAACCTTGAATCGGATGCGGACCTTTCTCGCCACCGCTCAATACTGGGGAAGCTTCAGGCTCGACAGCCACGATTTGAACTTCGGGTTTGTATTTTTTCAATACTTCGCCCACACCGGTAATCGTACCGCCTGTACCTACACCGGCCACGAAAATATCTACTTTACCGTCTGTATCGCGCCAAATTTCTTCGGCAGTGGTTTTGCGGTGAACTTCAGGATTAGCCTCGTTATCAAATTGGCGCGGCATAAAGTAAGTATCTGGATGTTCGTCCACCAAAGACTGGGCTTTAGCAATAGCGCCCGCCATACCTTCGGCAGCAGGTGTCAAAATTAGCTCTGCACCGAATGCACGCAGCAGCATTTTGCGTTCTTTACTCATGCTTTCAGGCATAGTAATCGCCAATTTATAACCGCGGGCCGCACACACCATGGCCAAACCGATACCGGTATTGCCACTGGTTGCCTCGACGATAACGGTATCTTTATTGATTTTACCGGCTTGCTCGGCCGCTTCAATCATAGATTCGGCAATACGGTCTTTCACGCTGCTGCCTGGATTAAAGAATTCAAGTTTAACGGCGATTTGCGCTTTTAAACCTTCGGTCAGGCGGTTCAGTTTCACCAGAGGTGTGTTGCCGATCAGCTCGGTAATATTATTTGCAATTTTCATTTCCTGCTCCTGATTTAGATGTAATACAGCCTGCATATTAAACTCAGGCCGTCTGAAAAACCAATATCGAAAATTTCTTTCTTTATAACTTTTGGTTCAAGCGCGGTCAATATCCACTGCGCTCAAAAATCAATGTAACGGCAACTACAGCCTGCATCACGACGGCAACCATCCAACCTGCCCACATCTGCCGCATACTGAAAAGAGAGGCAGACTGCTTGCAAACAACCACTCTGTGCAGATAAAACACCAGCATCAGGACGCCCTGCAATGCAAACCAATAAATGGGTTTCAAAGCATAAATTTTCAGCAAGGCCGCCCACGCAAAAACCGCGCCCGCCAGCGGCAAGATGAAATAAACCACGCCTACCAAGAAAACAAAAGCCAAAGTCATGACGACATTGGAAACCGCAAATAAGGTCAAACCGGCATATTCGCCTGCCGACCAAAACTTTTTGTCTTCCGTTTTACTGCAGTCATCAATAAAGAAGAAAATACTGGCGATTGTCAGATAAAAATGAGGGATGAACAAAGGGCCTGTATGCGTAAAGCCCCATATTCCGGGCAACAAGCGTGCGCCCAGTGCCGAAATCCCCAGCCACAACAACACCGTAGCCCAAAGCCATTGAAACCGCTGCGCGCGAAAAATAAATGCCAACGATACCGCAGCATACGCGACGGCAAACCAAAAATCCAAAGAAACCATCATGAATACTGCAACTCGCCTTCAAAAACAGTTTCCGCAGGGCCGGTCATTTGCACATCGCCACCTTCTTCCCAACTGATAAACAATTCACCTCCAGGCAGAGTAACACGCACAGGCGCACCCGCTTTCAGCAAGCCATTGCGCACGCCTGCCACCACGGCCGCACACGCTCCAGTGCCGCAAGCCTGAGTTTCCCCCACCCCGCGTTCAAACACTCGCAGGCGGACTGACAATTCATCTTCAACCTGCAAAAAGCCGACATTGACCCGTTCAGGAAACTGCTCGTGCGATTCAATAGCGCCGCCCCAATATTCCACCGGCGCAGTCTCAACATCATCAACCAAAATCACCGCATGCGGATTACCCATATTCACACAGCTTACCGGTACAGACTCCAAACCGACCAAGACAATATGTGTCAGCGCATCTTCATTTTCACCATGTGCAGGCACAAACGGAATTTCAGACGGCATGAAACGCGGTTTACCCATATTGACGGTAACCAAACCGTTATCCAACAGCTTCGGTACAATAATCCCTTTGGCCGTTTCGACCAAAATTTCCGTTTTATCCGTCAAACCCTTATCCGCGACAAAACGCGCAAAACAACGCGCTCCATTGCCGCACTGCTCTACTTCCCGACCATCGGCATTGAAAATGCGGTACCGAAAATCGACCGCATCAGAAGAAGGCTTCTCCACTACCAAAAACTGATCAAAACCCACGCCGCGATAGCGGTCTGCCCATTGGGCAAGCGGCGCAGTCAACGGATCAAAGTCCTGATCGATGGCATTAACCACCATAAAATCATTGCCCAAGCCGTGCATCTTCGTAAATTTCAAAGTTTTCATTATTTATTCACATTCTTATTAAATCATTATTTCGGCACATTCTACACCAGAATGATATATTCGTTTCTATCTTGTTTCTCAGACGGCCTTGCGCCCTTTTACCAATACTAACACCAGCCACCCCGCAAAAATACTATACTTCCCACATTACAAATATTTCTTATTACAAGGATACACATTATGAAAAAAATTCTCTTACCTGCCCTTTTGGCCGCTTCACTCAGCGCATGTACAGTCGGCACGCCCGGTGTTTCCGTCGGCTTAGGCGTCGGCACCAGCATCGGCCGCCATGTCGGCCTGGGTACATCCATCAACATCCCTGTCGGCTTGGACAAAACCAAAACCACCAAAGGCACGGATTCAGACGGCATCCGTATCTCAGAAGAACAAATCGTGACCTATTTTGATGCACACGGCACACCCAGCAACAGCGCAGTCAAAGGTGGCTTCCATCGCCAACTGATCAGCAAACGTAACAACGAATACGTCGTCCAAGACTTTTACAGCGACAACAGTCAAAAACGCACGGACCCCTACGTTCTCAGCCGTAACCAACTGATGCAGTTCCGCGCCACGCCAAGCAATGGCTCGTTAACCACTTACGCCTACAACGGCACGGTGATGCAGCAACAAGTATTCCAAAACGGCAAATTGGTTAACGCCAAATACTAAAGGCCGTCTGAAACGGCTGAGGAGCATGTGAAACTTGATTACAAAATATTTTTAACATTCAAACATTTGAAATATTTTGCACCATTTCCTTAAAAATATTGATTGACACATTTTTTCCAGCCATTATAATACGCCCCATTCCCCGATAGCTCAGTCGGTAGAGCGACGGACTGTTAATCCGCAGGTCCCTGGTTCGAGCCCAGGTCGGGGAGCCAAATTTAAAAGCCTGAACTTCTGTTCAGGCTTTTTTACATCAATAAGGAACGCTTGTTCTTTCCCAAAGAAAGCCCATGAATCCTCATAATAAAAAAGGCCGTCTGAAACCCAAATCTGGCTTCAGACGGCCTTTTATTTATTTTTAAATCAACGGAAGAAGTCGCCCATGCCTGCCGGCAGGCCTTGGGTAAATGCACCCATGGTTTTGTTGGTCGTTTCTTCGGCTTTTTCAGAAGCGGCATTGATAGCGGCCAATACCAAATCTTCCAGCATTTCTTTGTCGTCTGCGGCTTCTTGAATCAAATCAGGGCTGATTTCAAGTTTGCGAACAACGTGCGAACACGTCATCACAACTTTCACCAAACCATTGCCTGCTTCACCTTCAACTTCGGTTTCAGCCAGCTTGGCTTGTGCCTTTTTCATGTTTTCTTGCATTTGTTGAGCCTGTTTCATCAGGCCGCCTAATCCGGCTTTTCCGAACATGTTTTACTCCTATGGGTTTGAATAAATGGGTTTCACTCATGCCGTCTGAAAAACGCTATTGCCTTTCAGACGGCCTTGTATGTCAGTATTTTAAGAATGCCCTACTAACTCTAAAGAATCCGGCAGCCATTGCGCTTCAAAGATTTGCAAAATTTTCTGCGCCGTTGTATCCGCTTCCAGCAAATCTTGCGCCTGCTGCCGTCCTTCTTCTTGAATACGTTTGCGGCGCATCACCGGCGTTTCCCAGCCTTTATCATCCTGCCAAGGCTCGGTTTGCAGCCTTAAATTGCCAAGATGGTAAGCCTCGCTCAACGTCTGGCAGATTTTGTCCAAGCGCTCTTTATTGGCAGTAGCTTTGGCCTCATCCGTCAACGACAGCATGATTAATCCTGCTTCCGTATCATAACTCGTCCATGCCGCATTTTGTGCCAACATCTGCGCCGCGCCTAATTTACGGGCAAATCGTTCGATAATGCTGTGCCAATTCTCAGTTTTAAACTCAGGCAAAGGAGCGAACTGAAGCTCTTCTTCATCTCCCTCCTCTTCTTCAGACACAACCGGCTGCAGTACTTCCATCACATCAGCACGGTGTGAATCTTCATATGCATATGCTTCATCAAAATACGGAGGTGGAATTTCCTCATCTATGTGCGGATATTCTTCCGGTTCAGGGGCCGTCTGAACTTTTGCAACAGGCAATGGCTCCGCAGTTTCTTGCATCTGCGCCGTTTGTGTTTGAGGCGGCTCAGCCGATACTTGGCTCGGCATGTCTTCCCAAGGCGGGACATCCCCCTGTTGTTGAGCAGACTGAATAGTTTCTTCAGACGGCCTTTCAACGATATCCTGTTTAGTCGAAACAGCCTCTTTCTCAACCGCCGGTGCTGCTATCGGCTCAGATTTCGGCAGCTGAAAAGGCTTTTTTTCGGCCTCAGCTTTCTGATGGTCGGAATGCAAATCCGTGTGTTCAATCTGACTTTGCGTATCGCAACCCGAAGCGGCCAACGGCGCAAATGCAAGCATGCGCAAAAGCGTCATGACAAAACCGGCATACTCGTCTGGAGCCAGCGGTAAATCCTGTTTACCATGAATAGCGCATTGATAATAAAGCTGAATCTGCTCGCCACTCAAAGCCTGACTTAATCGCTGCAAAGTTTCACGTTCAGGATCGTCATTTGCCAAGGCGGAAGGAATGGTTTGAATCAAAGCCAAACGTTGCAACAACATGGCCAATTCTGCCAACGCGCTGTCAAAACCAATCGCTCTGGCGGACATTTCCTGAGCCTTTTCCAGCAAGGCTTCCCCGTTTTGATTGATGATTCCTTCAAGCAATTCAAACAAGTATTGTTTATCGACCGCTCCGATCATCTGGCGGACATCTTGTTCGGCCACTTTACCCGAACCCATGGCAATCGCCTGATCTAAAAGGCTCAACGCATCGCGCATCGAGCCGGCGGCGGCACGGCCTAAAAGTTGCAAAGCCTGTGGCTGATAAGGAACGTTTTCACGATCCAAGACATGCGCCAAATGCTCGGCAACCTGCTGGGTTGTCATGTTGCGCAACACAAATTGCAAACAGCGGCTCAATACAGTAATGGGGACTTTATGCGGATCGGTGGTCGCCAAAATAAATTTAACGTGTTCAGGCGGTTCTTCCAAAGTCTTCAGCATGGCATTGAACGCGCTTTTGGAAAGCATATGCACTTCGTCGATGATATAGACTTTGTATTTACCCGCAGTCGGCGCGTATTGCGCGTTTTCCAACACTTCGCGGATATTGTCGATACCGGTATTCGATGCCGCGTCGATTTCCAATAGATCCACATAACGGCCGCTGTCGATTTGCGTACAGCTTTCACACTGACCGCACGGCTCACCATGCACGGCATTTTCGCAGTTCAGGCTCTTGGCCAAAATCCTGGCAATCGTGGTCTTACCCACACCGCGTGTCCCTGTCAGCAGATAGGCATGGTGCAGACGGCCTTCGTCCAGCGCGTTACGCAGGGCTTTGACGACGTGTTCCTGACCGACCAAATCGGCAAAGGTTTTCGGACGCCATTTTCGTGCAAGAACTTGATAAGCCATGTTGTTTCTCTACGGGAAATAAATCGGAAGGCCGTCTGAAAAGAATTCTCCGCTTTTCAGACGGCCTCAGAAAATGGCATATATTCTAGCATTTTTTTGATTTTTATTAAGGATTTTCTATCAAACCGACAGCGACAGCATGTCATTGCAATGTTAGAATGCTACATAAATGATAAGTAATTTGAAGTTTGAAACATCATGTCCGAAATCATACTACGCAACCAATCAGCCACTATGCAAGTAAATACAATGGGCGGATATATTGATTCCCTGATTCTAAAAGGATGGGAAGTCTTATTTCCGAAAACCAGCGTTCAAGTAGGCGATGACACAAAATTACGCGGCGGCATGCACGTCTGCCTACCTCAATTCGGACCTGACAGCAAAAATCATCTGGCCCAACATGGTTTCGGCAGAACTTCAGACTGGGAAATCCGCCATCAAAATGAATCAGATATCGGCTTAAAATTAATCAGCACAGAAAAAGGCTATGAACACGTCGAATGGTTGCTCGATTACAGTCTGCCTAACGAAAATGAAGCCATCGCCATCCTAACTGTCTGCAATTACGGCGAATCACCCATCCGCACGTCCCCAGGATTCCACCCCTACTTTACCGCCGCCGGCACACAATTTGATTTCAACGGCGCCCCATACGATGCCGACTATATCTCCCATACCGAATTTGTTTCCTCCGACCAGGATGCACACGTTGCATTTGACGGCTTGAAACTGGATATCCGTACCCACAATCTGCCTGTGTATGCCCTTTGGAGCGATCGAAACGGTCAATATACTTGTGCAGAGCCAACCGCAGAAGGCAATGCGTTTTTATCCCCTGCCCGAGGAGGACAGTTTGTTTCAGGACACAGCAAAAAACGTTACGCCATGAAAATCAGACTGATAGCTTAACCCCCTTTACAAATCCTCGATATTTAAAAACCACCCCAAAGGGTGGTTTTCTTATGGCTTACAGGCCATTGTTATTGATTGCATTCGCAATATCGCGTACCGCTGTTACATACATACGGCTGTGGTTGTATTGCCATACCGTGTAGAAGTTATTCAGACCCAAATAGTATTCAAATACGCCCGGGCTGGTCTCCAAAGCATACAGCACAGCTTTTTCATTATCGGCAATAGCAGCTTGAGGCACGACACCCAAAGCTTTGAAATCTGCGACAGTGCGCGTCAAGGCAGTTTTCTCATCGATAATCGCCTGCAAGTGCGGAGTAATTGTCAGACTTACCGGCACAACCATCTTACCGCCGGTCTGCCAGCCATGCTGTTTCATATAATTGGCGACAGAAGCCGCCACATCGCCAACATTATTCCAAATATCGCGATGACCATCACCATCATAGTCCACCGCCCATTTACGGTAGCTTGAAGGCATAAATTGCGGCATGCCCATCGCGCCGGCATAGCTGCCTTTGAAGTCAAAGATATTTTCTTTTTCTTCTTTTGCCATCTGCAAAAGTTCACTCAATTCATTTTGGAAAAACTCGGCACGGCGAGGATAATCAAAGGCCAATGTACTCAAGGCATCGGCAACGCGGAAGCTGCCTGTATTTTTACCATAATTGGTTTCAATCCCGAGAATCGCCACAATCAATTCGGCAGGTACGCCGTATTTGCGTGCCACATCATCAATTGCGGCACGGTTTGCCGCATAGAATTGTCTGCCGCCGTTAAATTTGGCTGCACCGGAGTTACCGGTACGGAATTCATACCAAGGACGCGAAGTGCTTGGGCGGTACATAATAGTAATAATATTGCCTTTATACACCACGCCATTGAAGAAGTTACGCAATTCTTCCGCACTGAAACGACGGTTTTTCACTTCATATTGGATAAACTGCTGAACATTGACGTTTTCATTAAAACCGCTGCTGGCAACAGATTCAGCCGCAGCATCAAATACAGGTCGTTTTGCAGAGGAAACAGGCTCGACAGGTTTTGCCGTATCAACAGTAGGCTTTTGCGGAGTGCCGCATGAAGCTAAAGCCAAAGCAGTCAAACCTATCCCAAAGATTTTGATTTTATTCATAAATAATCTCTTTACTAAATAATACGACAAACCCGAACACGAATGAATATTCGGCCAATACATCATCTCTTCATATCAACCGCTATATTTCTAGACAAACTCAAAAATATAGACAAATCGATATTTACTTACTTCGACTCAAGCACATAAACAAGGCCGTCTGAAATCCAAGGAAACCCTTGATTTTCAGACGGCCTTGAATGAATCAATTACTCAGCGGCTGCAACAACAGCAACGGTAATTTTAGCAACAGCGTCAGTGTGCAGAGCCACTTCAACTTCGTATTCGCCAACAGCTTTCAATGGGCCGTTAGGCAGACGTACGTTTGCTTTAGCAGCTTGGATACCGGCAGCAACAATCGCTTCAGCGATGTCGGCATTGGTAACAGAACCGAACAGACGACCATCAACACCGGCTTTTTGAGCAACAGTAATGGTTTGGCCTTCCAGTTTTTCTTGACGGGCTTTAGCATCAGCCAAGATTTCAGCTTGTTTGGCTTCCAATTCAGCGCGGCGTGCTTCGAATTCTTTCATGTTGGCTTCGGTTGCACGTTTTGCTTTACCGGCAGGGATCAGGAAGTTGCGCGCGTAACCGTTTTTAACGGTAACGATGTCACCCAAGTTACCCAGACCGCCGATTTTTTCTAACAGAATAATTTGCATGATTTAAACTCCAAAATTATTTGTGTTGATCGGTGTAAGGCAACAGAGCCAGGAAACGGGCACGTTTCACAGCAGTAGCCAACTGACGTTGGTAGTGTGCTTTAGTACCAGTAATGCGGGCAGGGATGATTTTGCCGTTTTCAGAGATGAAGTCTTTCAACAAATCAACTTGTTTGTAATCAACTTCTTGGATTTTTTCAGCCGTAAAGCGGCAGAATTTTCTACGTTTGAATGATTGACGAGCCATTGTCGTTTAACCTTTATATTCTTTAATGTTCTGTATGCGTAGTACCGGCTTGGGGAAGCGTTGGCTGCGTTGCGCCAAAAAACCTTCCGACTCGATGATAGCATCTTGCCGATACTGCCATTCCTCAGCCTGCTTACCTAAAATCCGCGCGGGAATCTCAAACTTGACCAGACATTTCTGTCCGTTTTCTTCCTGCCAAGACTCATGTTGCAACACAACATCTAAAACAGGAATCCCTGCCGGCGTATATCTCAAAGGCTGAATCTGCAAGATACGGGCGGTAAGCTTAATCAGATTGTTCAATCTTATTCGGCTGCTGCAACTTCTTCAGCCGCACCGTTCAGCAAGTTTTTTGCTTTTTCGCCGCCCAGCATTGGGGAAGCTTCAGTTACAGCGTGTTTTGTTTTGATGGTCAGGTGACGCAGTACGGCATCATTGAAGCGGAAAGCAGTTTCCAACTCTTCAACCACTTCAGGAGTAGTTTCGATATTCATCAAAACATAGTGTGCTTTGTGGATTTTGTTGATTGGGTAAGCCAATTGACGACGGCCCCAGTCTTCCAAACGGTGAATTTTACCGTTGGCTTCAGTAATCATGGTTTTGTAACGCTCAACCATAGCAGGCACTTGCTCGCTTTGATCAGGATGAACGATAAACACGATCTCGTAATGACGCATGTTATCTCCTTATGGATGATTAAAAACAGCCTTTCACCATGCGAAGTAAAAGGCAAGGCAAAGAGGTCGAATTTTATCCGCATTTCTTAAAAAATACAAGTCCGGATTCAAAATCCACTTTCTTTTCAATCAAAAAACAACATTAGGCCTTATGGTTATTTCCTAGCAATCCACTCAACTATCTGCCAAAAATCTGCTAAAATCTGCCCCATCCTAATAAATACAGCATCAGAAGGCACACAATCATGGCTCTTTTGCAGATTTCCGAACCCGGCATGTCCGCCGCCCCCCATCAACACCGCCTCGCCGTAGGCATTGATTTAGGCACAACCAACAGCTTGGTGGCTACCGTACGCAGCGGCAGCGCAGTCTGCCTGCCCGATTCAGACGGCCGCACCACCCTACCTTCAGTTGTCCGTTATTTGGATGGCGAAGTTGAAGTCGGCAAAAACGCCCTTTCTGCCCAAAAAACCGATCCGCTAAATACAGTCAGCTCCGCCAAACGCCTGATCGGCCGTACCCTTACCGACCTCGCACAAGAGGCGCAATACCTGCCCTATCGATTTACACCCAATGAGCGCGTGGTCGAGTTAAACACCCGTCAAGGTGCAAAAACGCCTATCGAAGTATCTGCAGAAATCCTCAAAGCCCTCAAATTGCGCGCCGAAGAAACATTAGGCGGAGATTTGGTTGGTGCTGTCATTACCGTACCTGCCTATTTTGATGATGCCCAACGTCAAGCCACCAAAGATGCCGCACGTTTGGCAGGCTTGAATGTCTTGCGCCTCCTCAACGAGCCGACTGCCGCCGCAATCGCCTACGGACTGGACAACGCCTCAGAAGGCACGTTTGTCGTTTATGACTTGGGTGGCGGCACATTCGACGTATCCGTATTGCAACTGACTAAAGGCCTGTTTGAAGTTAAAGCCACCGGCGGCAACAGCGCATTGGGCGGCGACGACTTCGATCATCGTTTGTTCTGCTACTTGCTCGAACAAAACGACCTTTCCAAACTCAACGAACAAGACAGCCAACTTCTGCTTTCCCTTGTCCGTACTGCCAAAGAAAAACTGACCACTCAAACCGAAGCCGTCATCGAGACCACGCTTTCAGACGGCCATAAAATTCATACCGTCATTACCCGCCAAGAGTTTCACAATCTGACCCAAAATCTGGTACAAAAAACCATCGAGCCCGTCAAACAGGCTTTGAAAGACGCAGGCGTGACCAAGGCAGATGTCAAAGGCGTGATTATGGTTGGCGGCTCTACCCGTATGCTGCACGTTCAACAAGCAGTTGCCACCTTCTTCGGACAAACCCCACTGAACAACCTCAATCCTGACGAAGTGGTCGCACTCGGTGCCGCCATACAGGCAAACGTCCTTGCAGGCAACAAAACCGACGGCGAATGGCTGCTGCTGGACGTTACCCCCTTATCGCTTGGTCTGGAAACCTACGGCGGCCTTGCCGAAAAAATCATCCCGCGCAACTCCACCATTCCTACCGCGCGCGCGCAGGACTTCACCACTTTCAAAGACGGTCAAACCGCCATGACAATACACGTCGTACAAGGCGAGCGCGAACTCGTTTCCGACTGCCGCAGCCTTGCCAAATTTACCCTGCGCGGCATTCCGCCCATGGCAGCAGGCGCAGCACGTATCCGCGTGACCTTCCAAGTTGATGCCGACGGTTTACTGTCCGTTTCCGCACAAGAACAAAGCACCGGTGTACAGGCACAAATCGAAGTCAAACCTTCCTACGGCTTGAACGACAGCACCATCACCCAAATGCTCAAAGACAGCATGAGCAACGCTGCCGAAGACATGGCAGCCCGCGCCCGAGCCGAAGCCGTAGTCGAAGCCGAAAGCCTGACCGACGCCGTCAACGCTGCTCTTGAATTGGATAGCGATTTATTGGAAGCTGAAGAATTGCAACAGATTCAACAAGACATCGCCAACTTGCAAGGCCATCTGAAAGACGGCAAAGCCGAAGACATCCGTGCCGCCGTTGCCAAACTCAGCCACAGCACCGACAACTTCGCCGCCAAGCGCATGAACCGCAACATCCAACGCGCGTTAACAGGGCAAAGCGTTGATAATATTTGATGCCTAAACAGTTTCAGACGGCCTCGGAAGATACAAAGGTCGTTTATCTAAATATCCAAAAACTGAAACGATTTCTTTTATGCGACTCTGGCACCAAACCCTTATCCCCCTACTCCCCCGCGCCCAGCTTTTGGGGCAACACCGCGAATGCGCTGCTTTACGCGGAGCGGGCTGGGGCAGGCCGCATGCGACGGTTAATTACGTTTTTACCCACTCACCCTACAAACTCTACCTGTATCACGTATTGATTATGGAAGAGATGGAAAAGCGCGGTTACAAACCGGATGTTTTATGGAAAGACCCACTATATCGCGGCAAAGCCGTTGCCCCATACCATTCACACGCGATTGAAGCATCTACTTCGCCGATTTATGCCGAACATGATGATGCTTATCTAGACGAATGTCTGGAAAATTTAAGAAGTAAAGGCATCATGTTATAAACCCATTTTTCAGACGGCCTGAATATTGAATACCCAAGGCCGCCTGAAGCCGCTTTAACCACAACCACTCTTAAACAACCGAGACAATAAAAATGCCAAAAATTACCGTACTCCCACACGCGACATTATGCCCCGAAGGCGCGGTTATCGAAAACGCACCGGAAGGCCAAACCGTCCTTGACGTACTGCTCGACCACGATATCGAAGTCGATCATGCCTGCGAAAAATCCTGCGCCTGCACAACCTGCCACGTGATTATCCGCAAAGGTTTTGACAGCCTGGAAGAGCCGACCGAATTGGAAGAAGACCTGCTCGACCAAGCATGGGGTTTGGAAGCCGATTCACGCTTGAGCTGTCAGGCAGTCGTTGCCGATGAAGATTTGGTCGTAGAAATTCCTAAATATACAATCAACCACGCTCGCGAAGACCATTAAAACGAGGTTTAATGAAAAGGCCGTCTGAAACCATAAATTCATGGTTTTCAGACGGCCTTTTGGTTATGCAGCAAACTATTTGATATGAGGAAAAATAAAACGCATACGCGAAATCTGCATGGAGGCCACCTTCTGCGTAGCTGAATAATTTTCAATTTTTTCTTGCATTCTGATTTGATGCATATTGCCGTTATAACGGGGAGCAGCATTCTGAGATTTGTTTACTGTCGGCAGTTCAGCCTCAGCCTTCAACGCTTCCTCCGCCTCAATGGCCGAAAGTGCAGCCTCATCTCTTACCAAACCGAAACGCTCGATAATGGCATTGGCTTCATCTATATAATGAGATTTGTCCGCGCCATTTTCCAACACCGCATCTTCAAGCACGACCGACAAATGCTTGCCGCAATTTTCGATACGCTCTGCGATACGCGAATAAACCATCCAACGTTTCAACCTCAATGCGCCTGCATCGTCATTGGGTGAAGCGGCATCCAGTTTAATCAAACCATAATGCTTGCCGTAATACAGACGGAACACCAGCTGCTTCAAACCTTCTGTTTCGTCCAGCATCCGATAAAGTTCACGAACCAACAACAGCAAACGGTCGAATGCACCTGCTTGGGACAGATACTCCGGATCATCGGAAGCGAGCGCGTAAATCAGCTTGGACAGCTTGGCGTTGAGTGCGTTATTCATCTTTTTTCCTTTTATTTTTAAGCGATGGATTGTCTTAAGAGCCGTTCCAAAAAATTTGGTTGCATAACAAAGTGTAAATTTTGTATGAAAACCAAATCATACAAAGCGGAATAGAAAGTATAAAACGGCAGATTGCCGTGAATTTTAAGTGTCTTGCCGTATTTTAACGCAACTATGCTATTTTGTTAAAAAATAGCGCCATCATTTATCTGCCAATCTTCCGTAAAACAATCTGGCAGTCCAACTTCTTCTTGATTAAAATAATTACTAATAGCCCAAACCCAATAAAGGAACACATCATGAAATGGACAGATACCCAACGCATCGCCGAAGAACTCTACGACTTACACGGCGACAGCATCGATCCGAAAACCGTACGCTTTACCCAACTGCGTGATTTAATTATGGCTTTGCCTGAATTTGACGATGACCCGACGCGTTGCGGCGAGCGTATTCTCGAAGCCGTGCAACAAGCGTGGATAGATGAAGCAGAATAATCTTTCCCCACTTCCCTATCAAACAAGACCTCAGACAGTTTTTCAGACGGCCTGAGGCCTTTATTAAATTTATTCATACAATTTCGGAAAATTTCGAAATTGACTCATACCAACCTCAAATTTATTATGCAACCTGACAACAAATAAAAGATATGCAGAAGGTGCATAGCCATGAATCACGCTCGAGAAATCGCCGCTTTAAACAACAGCCTTTCTGATTTAAAAGGCGACATCAATGTTTCATTCGAATTTTTCCCGCCGAAAAACGAACAAATGGAAACCATGCTGTGGGATTCCATCCATCGCCTGCAAACCCTGCATCCGAAATTCGTTTCCGTAACCTACGGTGCAAACTCCGGCGAACGCGACCGCACACACAGCATCGTCAAACGCATCAAACAAGAAACCGGCCTTGACGCTGCCCCCCACCTGACAGGTATCGACGCCAGCCCTGACGAGTTGCGCCAAATCGCCAAAGATTATTGGGATAGCGGTATCCGCCGCATTGTCGCCCTGCGTGGCGACGAGCCGCCCGGCTACGAGAAAAAACCTTTCTATGCCGAAGATTTGGTCAAACTGTTGCGCTCCGTTGCCGACTTTGATATTTCCGTAGCAGCCTATCCAGAAGTGCACCCGGAAGCCAAATCCGCACAAGCCGACTTAATCAATCTGAAACGCAAAATTGATGCGGGTGCAAACCACGTTATTACCCAATTTTTCTTTGACGTGGAAAGCTATCTGCGCTTCCGCGACCGTTGCGTGATGATGGGCATTGACGTTGAAATTGTTCCCGGCATCCTGCCCGTAACCAATTTCAAACAATTGACCAAAATGGCCCAAGTGACCAATGTCAAAATCCCAAGCTGGCTGTCTAAAATGTACGAAGGTTTGGATGACGACCAAGGCACGCGCAACCTTGTTGCCGCCAGCATCGCCATCGACATGGTCAAAGTCCTCTCGCGCGAAGGTGTCAAAGACTTCCACTTCTACACCCTCAACCGCAGCGAACTGACTTACGCCATCTGCCATATTTTGGGTGTACGCCCCCGTTAATAAAACAGACGGCCTCCCCATTCTGATTTACAATATCGAACATTCAGGCCATACTGGCCTGATTCAAAATTCCAACTAGGAGAGTTAACATGACAACATTGCATTTTTCAGGCTTCCCGCGCGTCGGTGCCTTCCGCGAATTGAAATTCGCACAAGAAAAATACTGGCGCAAAGAAATCAGCGAGCAAGAATTGCTGGCTGTTGCTAAAGACTTGCGCGAGAAAAACTGGAAACACCAAGCTGCTGCCAACGCTGATTACGTTGCTGTAGGCGATTTCACTTTCTACGACCACATCCTCGACCTGCAAGTTGCTACCGGTGCCATCCCTGCCCGTTTCGGCTTCGACAACCAAAACCTGTCTTTGGAACAATTCTTCCAACTGGCCCGCGGTAACAAAGACCAATTCGCTATCGAAATGACCAAATGGTTCGACACCAACTACCACTACTTGGTGCCTGAATTCCACGCCGATACCGAATTCAAAGCCAACGCCAAACACTACGTTCAACAACTGCAAGAAGCCCAAGCTTTGGGTCTGAAAGCCAAACCGACCGTTGTTGGTCCGTTGACTTTCCTGTGGGTTGGTAAAGAAAAAGGCGCTGTTGAATTCGACCGTCTGAGCCTGTTGCCTAAACTGTTGCCTGTTTACGTTGAAATCCTGACTGCTTTGGTTGAAGCCGGTGCCGAGTGGATTCAAATCGACGAGCCTGCTTTGACTGTTGACCTGCCTAAAGAATGGGTAGAAGCATACAAAGACGTTTACGCTACTTTGAGCAAAGTAAGCGCCAAAATCCTGTTGAGCACTTACTTCGGTTCTGTTGCCGAACACGCTACTTTGCTGAAATCCCTGCCTGTTGACGGCCTGCACATCGACTTGGTACGCGCTCCTGAACAGCTAGACGCATTTGCCGACTACGACAAAGTTCTGTCTGCCGGCGTTATCGACGGCCGCAACATTTGGCGCGCCAACCTGAACAAAGTTTTGGAAACTGTCGAGCCTCTGCAAGCCAAACTGGGCGACCGTTTGTGGATCTCCAGCTCTTGCTCTCTGCTGCACACTCCATTTGACTTGTCAGTTGAAGAAAAACTGAAAGCCAACAAACCTGACCTGTACTCTTGGTTGGCATTCACCCTGCAAAAAACCCAAGAATTGCGCGTTCTGAAAGCCGCATTGAACGAAGGTCGTGATTCTGTTGCCGAAGAACTGGCCGCTAGCCAAGCTGCCGCCGACTCCCGTGCCAACAGCAGCGAAATCCACCGTGCAGACGTTGCCAAACGCCTGGCCGATTTGCCTGCCAACGCAGACCAACGCAAATCTCCATTTGCCGACCGTATCAAAGCGCAACAAGCATGGTTGAACCTGCCTTTACTGCCGACTACCAACATCGGTTCTTTCCCACAAACTACCGAAATCCGCCAAGCACGTGCAGCCTTCAAAAAAGGCGAACTGTCTGCCGCAGATTACGAAGCCGCGATGAAAAAAGAAATCGCCTTGGTGGTTGAAGAGCAAGAAAAACTGGACTTGGACGTACTGGTACACGGCGAAGCCGAGCGTAACGACATGGTTGAATACTTCGGCGAATTGTTGA
Source organism: Neisseria sp. P0008.S002 (assembly GCF_051962805.1). NCBI lineage: Bacteria > Pseudomonadati > Pseudomonadota > Betaproteobacteria > Neisseriales > Neisseriaceae > Neisseria > Neisseria sp. P0008.S002. The sequence continues at coordinate 372,703 of NZ_JBQCUY010000001.1, forward strand.
GCGGTTTTGCATTCACCCAATACGGCTGGGTACAAAGCTACGGCTCACGTTGCGTTAAACCACCTATCATCTTTGGTGACGTAAGTCGTCCTGAAGCCATGACTGTGGCTTGGTCTACTTACGCTCAAAGCCTGACCAAACGCCCGATGAAAGGTATGTTGACCGGCCCTGTAACCATTCTGCAATGGTCTTTTGTCCGCAATGATATTCCTCGCTCTACCGTGTGCAAACAAATCGCACTGGCTCTGAACGACGAAGTATTGGATCTGGAAAAAGCCGGCATCAAAGTCATCCAAATTGACGAACCTGCCATCCGCGAAGGTCTGCCTTTGAAACGTGCCGATTGGGATGCCTACCTGAACTGGGCCGGCGAATCTTTCCGCCTGTCCTCTACCGGTTGCGAAGACAGCACCCAAATCCACACTCATATGTGCTATTCTGAGTTCAACGACATCCTGCCTGCCATCGCTGCTATGGACGCTGACGTCATCACCATTGAAACTTCACGTTCCGATATGGAGCTCTTGACCGCGTTCGGCGAATTCAAATACCCGAACGACATTGGCCCAGGTGTTTACGACATCCACAGCCCACGCGTACCGACTGAAGCTGAAGTTGAGCATCTGTTGCGCAAAGCCATCGAGGTTGTACCGGTTGAACGTCTGTGGGTTAACCCGGACTGCGGCCTGAAAACCCGTGGCTGGAAAGAAACTCTGGAACAACTCCAAGTGATGATGAACGTAACCCACAAACTGCGTGCCGAACTGGCTAAATAATGTGAGTTAGATGAAAAGGCCGTCTGAAAATTTTCAGACGGCCTTTTTTTATTTATCAATATTTAAAACATAAAGATTACGACTTCAACAACTTACAAAATCCCTGTCGTTGTATGATGTTCTTCCACTCCTGATGTATACACGTTCTGAGTATGGTGATACACAGTCTCTTTAGTCGTTTCAACAATATGGTTGGCTTCTGACAAGATATCGCTCAATGCCACTTTACTGCCGGTCGTATTCACCTTTTTCAGTGCTGCGCCGTTATGGCTATTGCCTTCAGAATACGTCTTGATGTCGTTTTCAAAGCGCAGCCATGAATCATACAGTTTGCCTTTAATGTCCGTCATGATTTTGTTGTTGGCTACATTTAAAGATGCTTTGCCTTTAGGGTTGGTACTGTGTACGTCTACCAAAGCATCATTCAGGGCACCACCAAGTTTCAATGTGTTATTGGTGATGTTGTACTCTTTGGCATTGCTCTTTAAATAGGCAAATTCAACATAGCCTTCAGATTCTTCGCGCACGGAAATTTTGTTGTTGTGAATTGTCACCGCACCATGCATAGCGGCATTGCCATGGTGTTCTTCCACATAAACCGGTACTGCGCCTTTCATAATCTTACCAATATCGGCATCATTGCCGCTGATGGTAATGGTACCGCTACCAATGCCGTTTTTAGATAAAACGCGGTCGTAGGTATCGTTGATGACGGCAATCAGATATTTGGTAGATTCGCCGCTGATCTTGTTGTTTGCCATATTGAGCGTGTAATCCATTTTGCTTTCATGGTTACGGAACTCAATCGCGTAGGTCTGAATATTGTTTTGATAAACCGTCAGATTTTTAATGACATTATCGCTAATATCGAAATAACCTTTATCAGCCGAGTGCAAATCTTTGTATTGGGTATTGGTTTGTACCTGAATCCCTGAATACATGTGGTAGTACTTACCCAAGTCATCATCAACATTCAAACGGAAGCTCGGGTCTTGGATAATGGTATTGCCCGTAATTTTGACTTTATCCATAGAAAACTGGCGGTTGTAGGCAACAATACCATACAGCCGGTCACCCGTTAACACATTGTCTTCAATGACAATGCCTGTACCATCATGCACATCCAAGCCTTTGCGGTAGTTGTGGTCAGTCGTGTTTTTACGGTATGTGATGCCGTAATTGTAACTACCCGCAGCCACAGCCATACCATAGCCGGTACCGCCGTCCGCTTCGTGGCCGTTCCAATCCAAACGGTTGCCCTCGCCGATAAAGTTTTGTTGGAAACCGATCAGCGCACCGGCAACGCGGTTGTGGTGCAGATACGAATCAACAATACGGTTGTTTTCACCCAAAGGCAGCGCTTCGTATTTTTCATCAATTTCGCCGCTTTGTACGCGCGCTTTAAAGGTCAGTTTTTGACCTTTTTCCGTTTCCAAAGAAGCGGTTGACGTAAACATCACACCAGCACGATTGGCACCGGAAACCTCTACTTTGCTGATTAAAGTATTGTCCGCATCGTTCACTAAAATGCCGTTTACCTTGCCAAAATAGCTTAAGCCTTTGCGGTAAAAATCAGGGTTGGTATATTGAACCGACAAGTCGGCAATGGTTTTATTGTTTTGCCCATCAACCAAAATACCGGCAAATTCGCGGATATCGTCATGGTTGGTGTCCGGATTGAACACGCCCGTCTGTGCTTTATCAAACGTTACTTTGGTTTTGCCCATACCCGAACCAAACAAACCGCGTGCGCCGGAAACGGTTTTATCCATCACAATCTGGTTGGAAATATAGTAAGTACCATCCAAGAAGACCATGGCTTTTTCTTTATGAGCCGCTTCTAAAGCTGCTTTAAATGCCTGAAGACTGTCTTTTTTACCCTGCGCATCGGCACCAAAATCATTCACACGAACGTAATTACCGTACTCTTTAGATTCATACACGCGGTATTTTCCGGATAGGCCTACCCTGCTTTCAGCATGGTCGTCAATTTTGTTTGCTTTACCCGAACTGAGGTGGCCGTCGTGGCTATTGATTGCTTTTTTACCGGAAGAAACGCCCGCTATTTTGTCATGGCCGTCTGAATCCTTCAGATTCTTTTTATGAACAATCTCAACGGTTTCTTTTTCTTCGGCAATTCTGTCTTCCGCCTCTTTCTCTTTGCGGGCGGCTTCTTGTTTGGCTTTACGCTCTGCAATCGCTTTTTCGACTGCCGCTTTATGCGCTTCTTTTGCGCGTTCGACCGCCTTTGCTTTGGCAGCGGCAGCCTCGGCTATTTTTTTTGCTTTAGCCTCTTCGTAAATTTTTTGCTTTTCAGCCAGAATTTTTTCCATCGATTTATTGACTGGTTTAGCTGCCGTTGCTTTATCGGTAGCGGCAGGTTTATTTGTTACTTTAGGCGCAATGATATGTTTACTGGAAACGCTGCTTACAGAAGCAACACTGGCCCGTGCAACATGCATTTTTGTCACAAGGCCGTCTGAAGATGATGATGAACTGTCAAATCTTGCTGCCTCCGCCACATGCACTACTTCTCTCGTTACCGTATTTTTACCGCTTAATTGCTTAAGCTCAGGAGAAACCGACGGCATATCCCCCCAATTGTGGGTGTGTATCCATTCTTTTAGAGGAGAAGATGATTTGGAATTTGCTTCAGGTGTGGATGAGCCGTGACGAATGTGGGTACGGCCAAGAGGAGCAAGTTTATGTGACATAATCAGCGTATTTCCTTGTATCGAATATCGCCTTTCCCACCGCACAAGCGTGCAACAAAAAAGCCGATTGATTAAAGAGGTAAGACGGATTCTGTCGTAACAACAATTGCCTGTATAAAGGCCAAACTGAAGTTGGCCGCTTTGAGAAACTCGGCAGCGTTTCCCCTTCTGCCGGTTTTCTGATTGGAAACGGTCATGGTGTCAGACAGAACCCTTGGATGACTTTATATAGGCGATCTGTCCGCGTACCATGTATCCGGTTATTTTTGACGGAAATGTATCAGAGTCCCTTTTTAATTGATTAGTTCATCCAGAGTTAAGTTATTTTTGATTTTTATAGCAAAATAAAAATGGTTTTATCTTGCACTGGTTTCCTTTTTGACTTGACAGAGTGAATCCCGCGAAGCCAAAAAGGAGGGAAATTCTAACACGATATGTTTTTAGCATTCCCTATTTAACTAAATTTACAAAATATACAGAATAAATATCTATAACTGTTTTTAACTTCTTCTAAAAATCAATAAAATTCGATATTTCCAATATGTATTTTTACAACATGACTGCGCATTATATACCGATTATCTAAAAATACTACCGTTTGTTTAAAAAATTTAGCATTTTATTATCGCTTTTTCCTTCTAAATGCCAATAAAAAAAGCCGTCTGAAAAAATATTTCAGACGGCCTTTTATATTAACGTTCTACTTAACAAACTTCGACCAACCAGCCGTGTTTGTCTTCTGTCAAACCGTATTGAATGTCGGTAATCGCCTTACGGATTGCGTAACCGCGCTCTTGGCTCTTCACTTCAATTTCTTTGCCATCAATCACGAAAGAAGTTACTGGAGAAATAACCGCAGCCGTACCAGTCAGAATCGCTTCCGCACCATTCTCAATCGCAGTTTTCAGCTCGTCGACAGTAAAGTTGCGCTCGGTAACAGTGTAACCCAAATCTTTGGCAACAGTCAGCACGGAATCACGGGTAACGCCGTGCAGGAATTCATCTGTCAACGGTTTGGTAATGATTTCATCGCCGTTAATCAGGATAAAGTTGGACGCGCCGGTTTCCTGAACGTCGCCATTCGGGCAGAACAATACTTGGTTTGCACCATGCTCTGCTTTGGCTTTCAATACCCAAGGCATGGCGGAAGCGTAGTTGCCGCCGCATTTCACACGACCCATATGTGGGGCGCAACGGATATGTTCGGTTTCCACCAAGATTTTAACGGGCGAACCGGCTTTGAAATAGTCACCGACAGGAGAAGCCAGAATGTACAGCAAGGCTGTTTCGGAAGGAGAACCGGCTTTGCCGATCACAGGGTCGGTACCGATCAAAGTCGGACGCAGGTACAAAGCGGCAGGCGCATCAGGGATTTCCTCGGCGGAACGTTTGACCAATTCGATCAAAGCATTCAAATAAGCCTCTGTCTCAGGACACGGTAGGTGCAGAATATCTGCGCTTTGCTGCATACGCGCGATGTTAGCAGTCGGGCGGAACATCACGATTTTGCCGTTTGCCTGACGGAATGCCTTCAAACCTTCAAAACATTCGCTGCCATAATGCAAAGCATGTGCGCCGGGGGCGAGTGTCAGGTCTTTGGAAGATTGCCATTCTACCGGTTGCCATTTACCTTCACGATAAGCGATAACGGGCATTTCAGCGTGGAAAACGCTGCCGAATACGGCTGGGACTGGTCTGCTCATGATGATTGCCTTTCTTATTCTGATTTGTAAGATAATAACTAAAGACTGAACAATACGCCTTTCAATATGGGTTTGACAAGTACCCGTCAGCATAAAGACACCATCTCCCCTGCCGTCTGAAACATGCCGTTCTATCCGAAATCCGGCAAATCGTTTAAACTGATACCATTTTTCAGACGGCCTGCCCCAACCGCAGCCAACCCGGAGTAACCCATGAAACTCATCTATACCATCATCAAAATCCTGATTCTTCTTGTTTTCCTCCTGCTGGCCATTACCAATACCCACACCGTATCCTTCTTCTACCTGCCCGGCCAAAACATCAATCTGCCGCTAATTGTCGTGCTTTTCGGTGCATTTATTATCGGTATCGTGTTCGGTATGTTTGCCCTCTTCGGCCGTCTGCTGTCCCTGCGCAGCGAAAACAACCGCCTGCGTGCCGAAGTGAAAAAATACGCCCACCTTTCCGAAAAAGACCTGACCCCGGTCAAAACCGAAACACCGGCAACGACTTCCGAAGCCACTCCCAAAGCGTAATGCCACCAATCAATAAAGGAATACCATGGACAACGAATTGTGGGTCATCTTACTGCCCATCGTCCTCCTCCCCGTTTTCTTCGCTATGGGCTGGTTTGCCGCGCGCGTCGATATGAAGACCGTCCTGAAACAGGCTAAAAGCATACCGGCAGGGTTTTACAAAAGCCTTGACGCCCTCGTTGACCGCAACAGTGGCCGCGCCGCGCGCGAATTGGCGGAAGTGATTGACCAACAGCCGCAGTCATACGACTTAAACCTGACCCTAGGCAAGCTCTACCGTCAACGCGGCGAAAACGACAAAGCCATCAATATGCACCGCGCCCTGCTCGATTCGCCCGACACAGTCAACGAAAAACGCGCGCGCGTGCTTTTTGAATTGGCGCAAAACTACCAAAGCGCAGGCTTGGTGGACCGTGCCGAACAAATCTTCCTCGGCTTGCAGGAAGGCGATATGGCACGCGAAGCCCGCCAACACCTTTTGAGTATTTACCAACAAGACCGCGACTGGGAAAAAGCCATCGAAATGGCGCAACTCTTGAGCCATGACGAACAAACCTACCAGTTTGAAATCGCCCAGTTCTATTGCGAAATCGCCCAAGCCGCACTGTTCAAGTCCAACTTCGACGCCGCACGCTACAACATCGGCAAAGCACTCGAAGCCAACAAGAAATGTACGCGCGCCAACATCATCCTCGGCGACATCGAATACCGTCAGGGCAACTTCCCTGCCGCAGTGGAAGCGTATTCCGCCATCGAGCAGCAAAACCACGCCTATCTGAGCATGGTCGGCGAGAAGCTCTATGAAGCCTATGCCGCGCAAGGCAAGCAGGAAGAAGGCCTCAACCGCCTCATCGGCTATATGCAAACCTTTCCCGATCTTGACCTGATCAACGTCATCTACGAAAAGGCTCTGCTGCTCAAAGGCGAAACCGAAGCGGCGCAAATCGCTGTCGAACTCGTCCGCCAAAAACCCGACCTCAACGGCGTGTACCGCCTGCTTGGCTTGAAACTCAGCAGTATGAATCCGGAGTGGAAAGCCGACACCGATATGATTCGTTCCATTATCGGCCGCCAGCTGCAAAAAAGCGTTATGTACCGCTGCCGCAACTGCCACTTCAAATCCCAAGTCTTCTTCTGGCACTGCCCTGCCTGCAACAAATGGCAAACCTTTACGCCGAATAAAATCGAGATTTAATAAAGCGTTAAGCATCAAAAAAGGCCGTCTGAAATCTTTTCAGACGGCCTTTTTATTACAAAGCAAAGAAAGGAAGCAAGAATCGTTCCAACAAGAAAAAAATAAAGTTGAATCATACTTAATTATTCGGAAAAAATATGAGAAAGAGTATAATAGTTGGATATAAGAGAAGTTTTAGGAGCAAATATGAAAATTCACTTTGAAAAAGGACTTCAGTTAGAAAATGCCCAACTCATTTGTCAGTGGTCTAATGCTTTGGGAGAAAGTTTTCAGAAGCAATGGATGGGGCCAAAGATTTCTTATCCCTTGATTGCCCAATCCTTGCAAAAGATGGAAGGGATTTTTTCCATTTTTGTTGGAGAAGAGTTTGTAGGCATCATCCAGAAAATCAAACTAGAAGATAAAAATCTTCATATTGGAAGATTTCTCATAGCTCCACAGAAGCAGGGAAAAGGATTAGGTAGAAAAGCTTTTCAATACTTTCTTCAAGAAATGTTTGAAAATGAAGAAATAGAAAGTATTTCCCTAACGGTTTTTGAGTCAAATCAAATAGCTAGAGACCTCTACCAAAAAGAGGGATTTGAAATTGTTCAAACCATTGAAGTTCCAGAACGTAAATACATAATGAGAAAATCTAGGTAAGAACTAAATTACACTAGAAATTGTCCCCTTTATCAAAGTAGCTCAAAATATAGTCTTACACACCAACAATATCTACTCAACAACGCTGCTCTGCCCATGCCAAGGCCGCTACAATCTGAGCCTCAATATCGGCATTAAACTCGCCGGCACGGTACGCATCGCGCAATTCCGTGCGACGGGTTTCATCTGCCGCAATTTGGTTTAACACCACTTGCGGAAACTCGTTAAACACAGGCCCGACTTCTTCATGCCCCATCAAAAACAGCGCAGGGATTTTTTGATTGGCGCGGACGATTTCCTGTTGGCGTGGATTCTCAAAACGGCTGCTGTCGCCAAAATCGTTTCGGGCAATATAGTTGACGCGGATATTGGGATTCAACTCCGCCATTTTCTGAATAAACGGCACAAATACGCGGCAATCGGGACAATATGGCGCAGCGGCAAGCAGCCAATTTTGCGGACGGCTGATCTTTTTAACCGCCTCTACCGTTTGCGCCGACAGCTCGGTCGCCTGATAGAGTTGCTGCTGTTTCAATTTGTCTTCTTCGGTATCAAAATCCAAATATTCTGCATAAGTAGCCATGCTTTACTCCTGTTCTGTTGTATCGGTTTTCCCTGCCACGCCGGTCAAAAGCGGCACAAGCAGATTGACGACGAGGTTTTCAAATAGCGGCTCATCAAGAGGCGACTCGTCCGAATGGCCAAACACCAGCTTCACTTCGGTATATTCTTTCTGCCCTTTACTCATTTTGTTACCGTTAAAAACATCATAGGCTTTTCTCAAGGCAGCATCCCAATCCTCTTTCTTGTTGTATTCCTCCGCCGCGGCAAGGCTGGTTTTGGCAAAAAACGGTAAAGGGGTATTTTGTCCGATTCGGAAATATACCAACCATTCTTTCAAAAGCTCTCTCGCGGCCTCTTGCCCGATGGCGGCATAGGTTTCGGTCTGCCCCAAGCTGACAATATAGGTTTGTCGGTTGGCAACGGATTTAGGGGCGACGGCGCAAAAAATCAAATGCTCCAATAAACGGGCAATGCGGTTGGGTGCATTGTCTTTTTGGTTTAGGAACACAATACGACCGCATTCATAAAGATTGCCGATGGTGCCTTGTAAAACCAAATCGTCAAAGGATTCTTCATAAGGTTCAGACGGCCTTTTGTCGCTGCGTATCAACTCGGCATCTACGTTTTTCGCAGATATCTGATACTGTTTCTGCCACAAGCCGCCCAACTCGCCTACCGGCATCAGGCTTTCTGCATTCAGCCGAATGGCCGTATCTTCAAAATCTTCACCTTTGCGCCGCGCATCCAAATAGGCATCGGCAATCCGACCTTCATGTTGCGGCTCAAACGGTTCGGCAGATTCCCATGCGCCGTCCAGATACGGCTGATCCCAGCTTAAATTTTTCTTCAGCCAAACTTTGACAGGGTTGCGCCAAAAACTGACGAGTTCGCCTTGATGAATGGTTTTGCCCGGTTCTTCCTGACTTAAGGCCTCACGGAAAAACGGCTGCGCTTCCGCTTGCGGCTGGTTCAACGCATCGGCATAATCTTGGCGCGTACTGAAGAGGCCGTCTGAAAGCGCGCCCTTTTGGAAATAACGGCGCGAAAACGCCTGCAAAGGATGATGTTTCACCCATTTCTCCGACAACTCACGCCCGCTTTTCCCCGTCATAGCGGCAATAGTATCCAGCAGCTCGCTGATTAACGAAGACGGCGCGAACTCGGCATCATTGCGTATATCGCGGCCGATATAAGACAAATACAGCATTTCGCGTGCGCTGATTAAGGCTTCAAGGAAAAGATAACGGTCGTCGTCGCGGCGGGCGCGGTCGCCTTTTTTCGGATGTTTGGCAATCAGGTCGAACACTGCCGCTTTGGTATTGCGCGGAAAATCGCCGTCATTCAGACCCAACAGGCAAACCATTTTAAACGGCAGGCTGCGCATCGGCACCATACTGCAAAAAGTAATGCCACCGCTCAAAAATCCGGCTTGGCTTTCGCTGTCCAAAAAGCGGCGGATATGGCGGATAACGGTTTTACACGGCAACAATCCGTCAAATTCGGCCAACTGCGCCTCTTCCTGCCATTTCGCCAAAGATTGCTCAAACTGTTGCTTGGCATATTGGTCGTCTGTATCCGGAGCAAACAGTTTCTCCAGCAAATCGCGGCAACGCTGCACCCAGCTTTCCACATTGGCAGGCTCTTGCCATTGCGCCGCCATATCAGCCAAAGTACGGATAAATTCGGCAAAACCGCTGAACACGTCCAACTGGTTGACATTACTATGCCACGCGCTCACACCCTGCCACATACCGTTGCCGCCTTCAGGCAGCATCCAGCCCAAGGCCAAACGCTCTACCGCCTGCTGCCAAGTAAAGAGGTTGTCTTTGCCCTCGCGCATGGTTTGGTCCAAACCCCAATGCACATTCAATCCGGCAACAGTCTCATGCAGCAGCGGCACATCTTCCTCGCTCAAACCGAAGCGTTGCAACACCAACCGGCTTTCCAGCAAAGGCAAAACCTTGTCCACTTCAAACCGGCTCTCCAGTAAGTCCAAAGTTTGCGCCAAAGCATACAGCAACGGCTGACGGCGGCTGAGTTTCACATCCGAAATCGAATACGGCAAAGCCTGGCTACCTGCATGCTCCTGCCCAAAAACGGCTTCGATAAACGGGCTGTACGGCTCGATGTTTGGCGTCAAAACGGCAATATCGTGCGGTTGCCAGTCGGGATTGTTTTGCAACACCAGCGACAGCTCTTCTTTCAAAATCTGCAATTCGCGCAAAGGGCTGTGTGCCGCAACGATTTTGACTGAGCCGTCGTTCAGCAGCTTGTCCGGCTCGACACACACTGGATTGCCGTCCGCATCGTGAACCTGAACCAAAGCCTGCTGCGCGCCTGCTTCGCCTTCTTCCTGTTGATATAAGCGTTCAGACGGCATGATCAAGTTTTGGATATCGTTTTGCAGGCAATGCAACAAGGTATCGTCTCTTCCCTCTTCATAAACCTGAATATCCTGCTCGGTTTCCACTTCCGACAGAAAATCAAAGAAATCGCGTCCCTGCTTGCCCAAAGAAGCCAACAGCGGATGCCCTGCCTGCGACAAATCCGCCTCATCGCCCCTTTTCAAAATTTGCGCCTCGTCGATGACCTCGCCCCAATATTGGCTGCTCGGGTTGAGCGCGAACACAAACACATCGCAATGCTTGGAAATTTGGTGCAGCAGTTGCAGATACATCGGTGCCATTGTCGAAATGCCGAATACAAACAACCTTTGCGGCAAAACCGATTTATCCAACTGCGCCAACAGCTTTTCCCACAAGGCCACGCGGTGCGGCGCCGATTGGCTGCCATCATCCAAATAACGCCACAGCCGCGCCTGCCAATCCTCATCATCGCCCAAACCCAGCAGCTTCCCAGCCTGCCACGCATCAATCCAATCCGGGCGGTACACCAAATATTGGTCGAAAATATCTGCCATCTGTCCGGCAAGCTGATAATCCGCCGATGCCGAGCTGTGCAAATAACTTTCCAGCTTCAGGCGCACGTTTTCGTACTCCGGGGCCGTCTGAAACGCTTCGCTGCGGAACAAATCCAGCAAACGCCAGCGCATAACTTCAGGCGAAAACGGACTGAGCGGCGGCACATCGGGAACCAATTTGCGCATCAGCTGCCACGCCAAACCGGCAGGCAGGCTGAACTTCAAATTCGCCGCCACGCCGAGTTTGCGCGCGAAAAACACATTCAGATAACGCCGCATCCCCTGGCTCTGCACCACCACTTCTTCCTGTGCCAATACCACATCCAAAGGCAAGGCCTGATGAATATGCGCGCACATTTCGGCAAGCGCTTCCAAACGGTCGGACTGATAAAGATAAAACATAGCAGACAATCTAAAAAACAATTGCCCACATTATAATGCCATTAGGACAAATGCTTCAGCAGAAGCGGCAAACAAAAACACAGGCCGTCTGAAACACATCGCTTCAGACGGCCTAAAACAAACCCATCGACAGCCAATTATTAATTATTTATCGACCCCTGTACAAACCGGCTTCTCCTATCCTATAATTTCCCACATTCGGAATGTAGCGCAGCCCGGTAGCGCACTTCGTTCGGGACGAAGGGGTCGGAGGTTCGAATCCTCTCATTCCGACCAAATACAAAACCTGCTTGAGTCCAAGCAGGTTTTTTACATTCGGCAAGCCTATATTTCCGGCGGGAAAGGCGCGCCTTCGGGATGTTTGTAGCGGTTGTACATAAACAAATATTGTTCCGGAAAACGGCGTATCCAATACTCGGTATTTTCATTGATCACGCGCGCGTCGTTCTCCTTATCGCCGTTCAACTCGCCGCGCAAAGGCTCTATATGCAAGACAAAGCCTTTACCGTCGGGCAAACGCTCGCCGCAGAAAAACAAAGCCTTCACGCCTTTGACTTGCGCCAGCTTGCCTGCCAACGTCATGGTGTAGGCAGGTTTGCCGAAAAAGTCCACCCACACGCCGTCGCCTCCTTCTTCCGGAGACGGTACATGGTCCGGCAACACAATGGTCGCTTCGCCGCCGCGCAGCGCTTTGATGATTTGTTTGACGCCCTGAATGCTGGTCGGTGCAGTCTTGCCTTTACCGCGCACGCGCCCTGCCTGCATCACCGCATCAAATGCCTTGATTTTCGGCGGCTTGTACATCGCCGTCAGCGGAAACGGCAGTTGCTGGCTGATGTAACGACCCGCCAAATCATAGCTGCCGATGTGCGGCGTGATAAACAGCAAACCTTCGCCCGCGCTCAAGGCCGTCTGAACATGTTCCCAACCGTTGACGCTGACAAACAGGTTTTCAATTTCCTCAGGCCGTCTGAAAAACGCCACCGGCAATTCCAAGCCGCCTTTTGCCGTTTCACGGAAAACTTTTTTTACTGCCTCGTCCGTCGGGTTCAAACCGGCAAGTTTCATGTTTTCAAAAACACGCCGGCGATCTTTCGACAGCACGCGGAAACCCAAACTGCCGAGCAGGTTGCCTAATTTGTGCAACCAAGCCAAAGGCAGCGCGGCCAAAAATTTAAAAACAAAGGTAACAAGCGTTTGCATAAGGGTTTACCAAAATGAAGTGGACAGATTGTAAACGAAACAGGCCGTCTGAACAAAACAGACTTCGGGCAAATATATTGCGGCGCACCTGCTTTTCTGCTACTATCCGCGTTGCATTAAGAGTTGGGAATTCCATGCCAACCTGCTTTTCAAACGGAAAGGTAAGGTGGACGGTTGAAAAACCGATGTGGCTCGCCAGAGCAATCCAAACCCGCTTAATGCGGGAATTTTTTTGCCTGTAAGAAACGTGCAACAGGATTCCGAAACAGTAGGCAAGTGCGAATGTTTCTCACTTGTATAGAGAAAAAGCGGAGTTTTTGTTATGATTTCCGCTGTCCGAAATAAAAGGCCGTCTGAAAACACAGCAGCCTGTTTTTAATGAAAGAATAGCAATGAGCGAATATCTGTTTACTTCCGAATCGGTATCCGAAGGCCATCCGGATAAAGTTGCCGACCAAGTATCCGATGCGATTCTGGATGCCATCTTGGCGCAAGACCCAAAAGCGCGTGTCGCCGCAGAAACCTTGGTCAACACAGGCTTGTGCGTATTGGCAGGCGAAATTACTACCACCGCCCAAGTGGACTACATCAAAGTCGCACGCGAAACCATCAAACGCATCGGCTACAACTCCTCCGAGCTGGGCTTTGACGCCAACGGCTGCGCAGTCGGCGTGTACTACGACCAGCAATCCCCCGACATCGCCCAAGGCGTGAACGAAGGCGAAGGCATCGACTTGACCCAAGGCGCGGGCGACCAAGGCTTGATGTTCGGCTATGCCTGCGACGAAACCCCTACCCTGATGCCGTTTGCCATCTATTACAGCCACCGCCTGATGCAGCGTCAAAGCGAATTGCGCAAAGACGGCCGCCTGCCTTGGCTGCGCCCTGATGCCAAAGCGCAACTGACCGTGGTTTACGACAGCGAAACCGGCAAAGTAAAACGCATCGACACCGTCGTCCTGTCCACCCAGCACGATCCGTCTATCGGCTACGAAGAGCTGAAAAACGCTGTGATCGAACACATCATCAAACCGGTTCTGCCGTCTGAAATGCTGACTGATGAAACCAAATACCTGATCAACCCGACCGGCCGCTTCGTCATCGGCGGCCCGCAAGGCGACTGCGGTTTGACCGGCCGCAAAATCATCGTCGATACCTACGGCGGCGCAGCTCCGCACGGTGGTGGCGCATTCTCCGGCAAAGACCCGTCCAAAGTGGACCGTTCCGCCGCCTACGCCTGCCGCTATGTTGCGAAAAATATCGTTGCCGCCGGTTTGGCAACCCAATGCCAAATCCAAGTTTCCTACGCCATCGGCGTTGCCGAACCGACTTCGATTTCCATCGATACTTTCGGCACCGGCAAAATCAGCGAAGAAAAACTGATTGCCCTGGTTCGCGAACATTTCGACCTGCGCCCCAAAGGCATCGTCCAAATGCTCGACCTCTTGCGCCCGATTTACAGCAAATCCGCCGCATACGGCCACTTCGGCCGCGAAGAGCCTGAGTTTACTTGGGAGCGCACCGACAAAGCAGCCGCATTGAAAGCAGCTGCAGGCGTGTAAAACGACGATAAAGGTCGTCTGAACAGGCATTTCAGACGGCCTTTTTTACATCTCAATATTCAAAACCTTTTTACGAACGACACATCGTATTTTCACAAAACAGCGTAACAAATTTTGGATTGCTATGCCGCCTTTGTGAATCTACATAAATAAAATTGAAAGAATGCATCATGAAAAAATGGCTGCTGGCTGTTTTGCCTGCCACCGCACTGGCTGCTCCGCCTCAAGGCTTTTATCAAAATTACCAAGACTGGGACATTGCCTGCGACAATACCGGTACCTGCCGTCTTGCGGGATATCAGGCGGATGAAACAGAAACGCCGGTTTCCATCTTGTTTACCCGAAAAGCGGGGGCGAACGCCGCCGTTGCCGGCGAAGTTTCCCTGCTGCCGTTTAACGACGATGATAGGCAACTCGCCCGTGTGGCGGCCCGCAACGAATTGATGTTGAATGGCAAATCACTGGGCAAATTGGCGTTGAACAAAAAAGGCCAAGGCAAATTGAACAGCGCGCAAACCAACGCCTTGCTCGAAGCGTTGAAAAAAGAAAGCAAAATCAGCATCCGCGCCGGCAAATATGAATGGCACTTGTCCGACAAAGGCGCGGCGGCGGCAATGTTGAAAGCGGACGAATTCCAAGGCCGTCTGAACACGCCTTCCGCACTGATACGCAAAGGCAACAGCAGTCAGGCAGTCCTCAGCCCGCAGCCCAAACCCGTCATCCGCGCCGTTGCCGTGCCGAAAACAGCAGGCGATATACTGGAACAAGACACACCGCGCCACAGCGCCGTCATGAAGCTGCTGCGCAACAGCAACCGTGTTTCTGAAGGCGACGATAATTACTGTTACGCCCTGCACAATAAAGAGCAAATGGATTGGAACCGCAGCCTAAATATTTATCCGCTCAACAAACAACAAGTTTTAGTGGAGGCCGTCTGTATCGGCGGAGCCTATCAAACCAGCGGCTACTATGTCATTGCCGACAAAAAATTAACCAAAATCGAACAAGTACTGCCACCAATGACATACGGCGGGCACGGCGGATTCGATGAGAAAACAGCCACCCTTAGCGGCAGCTTCAAAGGCCGCGGCATAGGTGATTGCTGGTCGGGCAATGCCGCAGTGTGGGACGGTAAAACGTTTGTCCGCAGTGAGGAACACACCACCGGTTCATGCAAAGGCTTCACAGGCGGCGCATGGCTGATGCCTATTTTTGAAGCCCGTGTTGAGCGTTAAAAGACACGGAATATTTACGATAGAAAGCAAAGGCCGTCTCAAAATTCCCGTTTTCAGACGGCCTTTTTCCTTATACAATAGCCACTTGAATTTCTATATACATTCTGAATAAAGGATACGGATTATGTTCGGCAAACAACTTTTTGAAGAAGTCAGCTCCAAAATCAGCGAAACCATCGCCAACAGCCCTGCCAAAGACATGGAAAAAAACGTTAAAGCCATGCTCGGCAGCGCGTTCAACCGCATGGATTTGGTAACCCGAGAAGAATTCGACATCCAACAACAGGTTTTGATTAAAACCCGTACCAAGCTGGCCGAATTGGAAGCCCGTTTGGCCAAACTCGAAGCCGCCCAAGAGCCTGAAGAAGCTGCTTTGAAAGCTGCCGAAGAAGCTGCCGAAGAAGCAGTTGCCGAAATCGCACAACAAACCGAAGCCGCCGAATAAGGCCGTCTGAAACATGTCGCTTGCTTTGGTTTACAGCCGCGCCTTAAGCGGTATGAACGCGCCGTTGGTCGAAGTGGAAGCCCACCTTGCCAACGGCTTGCCACATTTCAATATCGTCGGTTTGCCCGATACTGAAGTCAAAGAAAGCCGCGACCGCGTGCGTGCCGCCATCATCCAAAGCGGCTTCGACTTCCCCGCCAAGAAAATTACTGTCAACCTCGCACCGGCCGACCTCCCCAAAGAATCCGGCCGTTTCGATTTACCGATTGCCTTAGGCATTCTTGCCGCATCGGGACAAATCAACCCTGAAAAGCTCGCGCAATATGAGTTTGCCGGAGAATTGGCGCTGTCCGGACTGCTGCGTCCCGTACGCGGCGCGCTGGCCATGGCATGGCAGGGAATGCAGGCCGGCCGTTCGTTCGTCTTGCCGCAAGAAAATGCCGAACAGGCTGCCGTCATGCGTGGCATTGCGGTTTATGGCGCACGTTCTTTGGGCGAAGTGGCCGCCCATTTAAACGACATCGAACCGTTGACACAAACCGAATGCAAACTGCCACAAAGGCCGTCTGAACAAAGTAAAATACCCGACTTAGCCGATGTCAAAGGCCAACATACCGCCCGCCTCGCCTTGGAAATCGCCGCGGCAGGCGGACACAGCCTGCTGATGATGGGCCCTCCGGGTACAGGCAAATCCATGCTTTCGCAACGTTTGCCCGGTATCCTTCCGCCTTTGACCGAAGACGAATTGGTCGAAGTCTGGGCATTGCGTTCGCTCCTACCCAACCATCAACAGCAGCTCGACAGCAACCGCCCTTTCCGCAGTCCCCACCACAGCGCCAGCTCGGCTGCCATGGTCGGCGGCGGTTCCGACCCGCGTCCGGGTGAAATTTCTTTGGCGCACCATGGTGTGTTGTTTTTAGACGAATTGCCCGAGTTTGACCGTAAAGTATTGGAAGTATTGCGCGAACCTTTGGAAAACGGCGAAATCCATATTTCCCGCGCCGCACGCCAAGCCGTTTATCCGGCCAAGTTCCAGCTCGTCGCCGCCATGAACCCCTGCCCTTGCGGCTATCTCGGTCATCCGTCCAAACCTTGCCGCTGCACGCCTGAAAGCATCGCCCGTTACCGCAGCAAAATTTCAGGGCCATTACTCGACCGCATCGATTTAACCATCGAAGTCCCCAGCCTTTCCGCCGCCGAGCTGATGCAACAAGAAGCCGGAGAATCCAGTGCCGCCGTATTAGAACGCGTTACCGCCGCGCGAAAAATCCAATACGGCCGACAAGGCAAAGTTAATGCCGAATTGAGTGTCAGCGAACTCGATGGCAAAGCCCGTATCCAAAAAGAAGCGCAAGAAGCCTTGGGAACCATGCTCGAAAAACTGTCCCTATCCGCGCGCAGTTTCCACCGCATCATGCGCGTTGCCCGTACGCTGGCCGATTTGGCAGGCGACGAGGAAGTCAATAAAACCCATGTGATGAAAGCCATCGGTTTCCGTCGCGCCCTCTAACTTTTCAGACGGCCTGAATCTTTATATTTAAGTAAAACTAGAGTAAACAAAGCATCAGGATTTTGCCGTCTATAACGGTTATTGATAAAATATCGAATTCAAACTCAGACAGTCTCCCTTCAGGCCGTCTGAACCCATTATTACAAGGTAAGTCATGAAAAAATCTACACAATATGGCAAAGGCTTGGCCGGTTTCTTTTTCGGCCTGATACTGGCAACAGGTATTATTGCCGGTATTTTGTTCTTCTTGAACCAAGGCAACCAAAACGTTTTCAAAGAGCTGACCCAGCCTAAACAAAGTGAAGAACCTGAAATCCTGAAGCCTCAAGACAAAGCAGAGAAACGCCCTGCTACCGACAATTCGTCCAGCCAAGCAGATGAAGAAAAAGCCAAGGCTGAAAAAGAAGCTGCTGAAAAGGCTGCCAAAGAAGCTGAAGAAAAAGCGGCACAAGCAGAAAAAGAGGCTCAGGAAAAAGCCGAGCGCGAAGCCAAAGAAAAGGCGGATAAAGCTGAAGCAGAAAAAGCCGAACGCGAAGCTAAAGAAAAAGCTGAAAAAGCCGCTGCCGATAAAGCCGAACGCGAAGCCAAAGAAAGAGCAGACAAAACTGCCGCCGACAAAGCCGAACGTGAAGCCAAAGAAAAAGCCGCAAAAGCGGAAGCAGAAAAAGAAGCCGCCAAGAAAAAACTGGCCGAGAAAAAAGCCGAATTAGAAAAAAAACGCGCAGAAAAAGCCAAAGCTGAAAAAGAAGCTGCCGATAAAACTGCAAAAGACAAAAAAGCGGCCGACCAACTGACCGACAAACAAAAAGAGCGTGCCGAGCGCAAATTGGCTGAGAAAAAAGCGGCCGAAGCCAAAAAACAAAACAAGCCGACACCTGAGCAAATCCTCAATAGCGGCAGCATCGAAAAAGCTCGCAAAGCTGCAAATGCCTCTGCAACAAAAGAAAGCAGCAACGCCGCTGGCAAACAATCGGCAGAAAAAGCCGAAGCAGCTGCCAACAGCGGTAAAAAGGCATTCCTGCAACTTGGTTCATATGCAGACCGCTCCAGCGCAGATTCACAACGTGCGAAATTGGCTATTTTAGGTGTGTCTTCCAAAGTGGTTGAGTTGCAAAACGGCGACAAAACCATTTATCGAGTTCAAAGTAACACCATGCCGCAGGAAGCCGCTGTGAAACTGCAAAAAAACCTGCAAGGCCATAATATCAACAGCTTGATTCGTTCTGCCAAATAATGGAATCACTGATGAAGCAGCGTATGAAACAAACTATTGCCGCACTCAGCCTGAGCCTGCTCAGTCTGAGTGCGCAGGCTGCTACCGAAGGCGTGGACTATACCGTTCTTAGTCGCCCTATCCCGCAGCAGCAAGCCGGAAAAATTGAAGTGCTAGAATTTTTCGGCTACTTCTGCGTCCATTGTTACCATCTCGATCCGGTTTTGTTGCAACACAGCAAAACCTTCGCTAAAGATGTTTCCTTACGGACAGAGCACGTCGTTTGGATGCCTGAAATGTTGGGCTTGGCCAAGGTAGCCGCTGCCGTCAATCTTTCAGGTTTGAAATATCAGGCCAATCCAGTCATCTTCAAAGCTGTTTACGAACAGAAGATTAACTTGGCTGATGCAAATATATTCCGATCATGGGTCGGTAAACAGACAAGTTTTGACAGTAAAAAACTGCTTCAAGCCTACAACAGCCCTGCCGCCGCGTCGGCTGCTGCAAAAATGCAGCAATTGACGGAAACTTATCGAATTGAAAACACACCAACTGTCATTGTCGGTGGTAAATACAAAGTCAATTTCAACGGTAGTGACTGGAAAGCCGGTATGAAAACCATAGACGAACTCATCATTAAAGTCCGCCACGAACAATCCTCAAAACCACTTTAACTATTCAACAAAAGAAAGACGGCCTCAAGGCCGTCTGAAAACTTATGGACATTCTGATTTTATTTAAAGCACTTATTCTCGGTATCATCGAAGGTTTAACCGAGTTCCTCCCTATTTCAAGTACCGGTCACTTGATTGTATTCGGCGACTTGATGAATTTCCAAAGCAACGGAAAAGTATTCGAAATCGCCATCCAGCTCGGTGCCGTATTAGCCGTCGTATTCGAATATCGCCAACGATTTACCCATATCATAAAAGGACTAGGCAAAGAGCGAACAGCCAATCGCTTTGTGCTGAATTTATTTATCGCGTTCATCCCTGCTGCGATTGTTGGCCTCTTATTCAGTAAACAAATTAAATTGCATCTTTTCAACCCGATTACCGTTGCTACCATGCTGGTATTAGGTGGCTTCTTCATTTTATGGGTTGAAAAACGCCAAACAACAGCCAAACCTAAAGTCAACCATGTCGATGATATGCGCCCAATCGACGCATTTGTTGTAGGATGCGCCCAAATTTTTGCCCTTATTCCTGGTACATCACGTTCAGGCAGCACCATCATGGGTGGTATGCTGTGGGGACTAGAACGAAAAACAGCTACCGAATTTTCATTCTTCCTTGCCGTACCAATGATGATTGCGGCCACAGGTTACGACATCTTAAAAAATTACAAACTCTTTACCTTGCAAGATGTCGGACAAATTGCCATCGGTTTTATCGCAGCATTTATCGCCGGTTTATTAGCAGTAAAAGCTTTGCTGAAATTTGTTTCCAGTAAAAACTATGTTCCTTTTGCCTACTACCGCATCGTATTCGGTGGTCTGATTCTCCTTACTTGGATACTAGGCTTAGTCAGCTGGAACGAATAATCGCTCCCTTCATTCTCCTCAAAGGACGTGCCCGCGCACGTCCTTTTTCTTCTCCTTTATCCATTCCACCCTATTGTCACCCCGTAAAAGGCCGACACTCCGCATCATTGCCCCTAAATATCTCCTCACCGTCCGTACAGCTGCCCTTCCCCTTCATCTTCCCGCACACCACCGCCGTCAGCGACTCGTTCAAGCGCAGCACCCTCGGCTCCGCCTCCCTGTCCAGCGCCACCGCCTTCAAGGTAAACTTACCCTCCAGGATGCCCTTAGCCTGACCGCTCATCCTGATACAGAAACCGCCCGCCTCCTTCACCGGCAGTTCCGGCCACTTCGTCGACGTCAGCTTAAAGCTGCCCTTTTTCGTATAGAACTGCTCCATAAAGCGCGCATTTTCCAGCAGCGCTGCATGAGCCGCACGCAGGTTGGCCGAGCGGACCGATTCCCGATAGACCGTAAAGGCCGCCGTTGCCAAGATCGAAACCAGCAGCATCACCACCAGCAGCTGTATCAAGGAGTAGCCCCTCTGCACAGTTGCCCTATCCCATTTTCTGTCAAATGCCTTTAAGTACATATCTTTCTTCCCTTTATCTTCTATATCTCTATCCAACAAGAGGCACCCTATCCGTTTATCCCTTCACCCCATGTAAAGTCTCCACTGGTTCAAGTTTTATTCCCACCCCCAAACAAAGCCGCCCCGTGGCCCAACCGGCAAACGGTTCGGCCTCGGGGCGGCATATACGGCACAAACGTCCGTCAGACTTATTTTTTCACGGCAGGCTG